>NZ_JBEOUW010000025.1:10084-78508 GCF_040303045.1 Kitasatospora sp. NPDC096140 | reverse complement strand
CGCGTCATCGAGGCCATCAAGGACGGCGAGCTGCACGAGATCTACAGCGCCTCCGACGGCTGGCACGACGGCGTGATCCCGGGCCTGTCCGGCATCACCGCCATGAGCTTCAGCTACAGCCCCTCGGGCGCCCGCGTCATCGAGGCCATCAAGGACGGCGAGCTGCACGAGATCTACAGCGCCTCCGACGGCTGGCACGACGGCGTGATCCCGGGCCTGTCCGGCATCGCCGCGCTGAGCTTCAACTACAACTCCGCCGGTGTCCGCGTGATCTCGGCCGTCAAGAACAACCAGCTGCACGAGGTGTACAGCGCCTCCGACGGCTGGCACGACGGCGTGATCCCCGGTGTCGGCGGCAACATCACCGCCCTGTCGGGCAAGATCACCCCGGTCACCAACGACCGCGTGATCGAGACCATCGAGGACGGCAAGCTGTTCGAGGTGCACAGCGCCGACGGCAACTGGTTCCACGGTCCGCTGCCGGTCGACAACTCGGGCGTGACCGCCCTGTCGCTGGCGCTCCACTAGTAGGACGCCCTCGGGAACCCGTGAAAGGGGCCTCCCGGCAGTTCGCACCGCGAGCTGCCGGGAGGCCCCCGGCGTTTCCGGGCAGCGCGGGGCCGCCGGAGCCGCTACGGGTGCGGGCGGGTGCGCTGGGCCGGGAGGGCCGGAGCCTCGGTGCGGCGGGCGATTTCCGCGAGGGTGTGGAAGAGGACGTCACCGAGCAGGACCGGGTCGCGCGAGGTGTCGCTCGGGTCCGGGCCGGCGGAGTCGGGGCGGACGGTCGGGGGCGGCTGGTCACGGAGCTGGCGAGTGGGCATGGCTCTTCCTGCCGACGGGGTGGCCGTGGGCAGTCCTGCCCGCCGTACCGGGCCCGGACACCCGGGGCGGGGGCGGACGGCCGGAAACGGCGTACGAAGGGCCGGATCGGGCCGCGCACGGACTCCGCCCCGGCAGGTGACCGCGCCGATGGCCCCGCCGATGGCCGTACCGATGGCCGTACCGATGACCGGGCCGGTGACCGCGCCGCGCCGATGGGCGAAGATGGACCGGTGACCGAACCCCGTACCGCTCCCCGCCTCGTCGCCACCGATCTGGACGGCACCCTGCTCTGCTCCGGCGGCACCGTCACCGACCGCACGGCCGCGGCGCTGGCGGCGGCCGAGGCGGCCGGGGTGCAGGTGGTGTTCGTGACCGGGCGGCCGCCGCGCTGGATGCAGCAGGTGAGCCCGCACATCGGCGGTCACGGGGTGGCGATCTGCTCGAACGGCGGCGCGGTGGTGGACGTGCGGCGCGGCGAGCTGCTGGAGTCCTTCCCGCTGCCGACGGAGACCACGCTGGCGGTGGTCGAGGTGCTGCGGGCCAAGCTGCCCGGCACCGCGTTCGCGTTCGAGTACCCGGGCGGCTGGGCCCGCGAGGACGGGTACGCGGTGCCGATGTGGGGCGACGAACTGGAGCACGCGGTCGGCTCGGCGGAGGAGCTGCTGGGCGCCGGCGGGCCGGTCCGGGGCCTGTTCAAGCTGCTGGCCAAGCACCCGGAGCTGGACCCGGACACCTTCCTCGCCGAGGCCCGCTCGGCGGCCGGGCACCTGGCCGAGATCACCCGCTCGGCGCCGATCGCGCTGCTGGAGATCAGCGCGCCCGGCGTCACCAAGGCCAGCACGCTGGCCCGCTGGTGCGCCGGGCACGGGATCGACCGCAGCGAGGTGGTGGCCTTCGGCGACATGCCGAACGACCTGGAGATGCTGGCCTGGGCCGGCACCGCGTACGCCGTCGCCAACGCGCACCCGCAGGTGCTGGCGGCGGTGCCGCTGCACACGGTGAGCAACGAGCAGGACGGCGTCGCGGCGGTGCTGGAGGGGCTGCTCGGCCTCGACCGGCCGAGCAGCCCCCGCTGCTGATCCGCTTACCCGAAGCGCCCGTTGACGTAGTCCGAGGTCCGCTGGTCGCGCGGGCTGCCGAAGATCTGCTCGGTCGGCCCGGCCTCGACGATCCGGCCCGGGGTGTCGTGGGTGGCCAGGAAGAACGCGCAGGTCTGCGAGACCCGCTGGGCCTGCTGCATGTTGTGGGTGACGATCACGATGGTGAGCCGCCCCTGGAGCTCGGCGATGGTCTCCTCGACCCGGCGGGTGGAGGTCGGGTCCAGCGCGGAGCACGGCTCGTCCATCAGCAGGATGTCCGGCGAGACGGCCAACGACCGTGCGATGCACAGGCGTTGCTGCTGTCCGCCGGAGAGCGCGCCGCCCGGGGTGTGCAGCCGGGTGGCCACCTCGTCCCAGAGGCCGGCGCGCCGCAGGCTGGTCTCCACCAGGTGCCGGCGCTCCTCCTTGGACACCTTGATCCCGGCCAGCTTGAGTCCGCTGGAGACGTTGTCCTGGATGGACATCGCCGGGAAGGGGTTGGGCCGCTGGAACACCATGCCGATCCGGCGCCGCACCTCGGCGGGCCGGCGTCCGGGCCGGTAGACGTCGTCCCCGTCGAGCAGCACCTCGCCGGAGAGGGCGGCGCCGCGCACCATCTCGTGCATCCGGTTGAGGATCCGCAGGTAGGTGGACTTGCCGCAGCCGGACGGGCCGATCAGCGCGGTGACCCCGCCGGCCGGCATCGCCAGCGAGACCCGCTCCAGCACCTTGCGGCTGCCGAACCAGGCGGACACGTCGCGGGTCTCCAGCCCGGCCAGCGGTTCGCCGCCGGGGTGCCGCGGGTCGGCGTACGGGGCGGCGGGGACCGGGGGGAGGGTGAGGGTGTCGGCCACCGGGTCGGTCGCGGGGGCGTCGGCCAGTGGCACGTCGGTCAGTGGTGCGTCGGTCATCGGTACGGTCCTCCGGGCGCGCGTCAGTAGAGGTTGGGCAGCAGGGCGGCGGCGTTCTCGTAGACCGCCCAGAGCAGCGCGCCGACCACCGGCGCGAGGCTCAGGTACGCGGCCGAGCGCCGCCAGTACCGGGCCAGCACCAGCGCGCCGAACACCGCGCCGAGCAAGCCGAGCGACCACAGCTGCAGCGTGGCCAGCGCGCCCTTGTCCGCGGCCAGCGCCTTGTCGTACGGGACGGTCGCGGGCCGGCCGCCGGGGTTCTGCGCGGGGGTGCCCTCCAGCCGGGCGCCGATCAGCACGGTGGAGCCGGGGATCCAGTCGGAGTCGCCGGTGACCAGGACCAGGCGGTCGCGGGCCGGGTCGCCGATCGGGTGGTCGCCGTCGCCGTACGTGGTGACGGTGTAGGTGAACCTGCCCTGCCCGGTGGTGGCTTCGATCTTGTCGCCGACCCGCAGCCCGGACAGCTCGGCGAACGGCGCGCCGAAGGTGGCGCCCCGGCCGAAGACCACCGAGACGCCGCTCTGGCCGGGCAGCGCGGTGTCCCGACGGTGGCCGGGGCCGCGCATCAGGTCCCGGCCGGTGGTGCCCTCGACCACGACCGCCTGGTGCAGGCCGATCGCCGGGATGTCCAGCAGCGCCACCGGGTCGCCGTCGGCGGCCGAGCCGGTCGGGGCGACGGCCCGGGCCAGCTGGTCGCGGAAGGTCTTGTACGCGGTGGACTGGTAGTGCTTCTCCTGGAGGTGCGAGAGCGTGAACAGGTAGCCGACGAAGCCCAGCACCAGGGCGGCCGCCAGGCAGGCCGCCCAGGCGCCCTGGAGGAACCGCCGCCGTGCGGGCGGCGCGGCGGGCCGGTCGGGGGCGGCCCCGCCGGCGGCCGGCCGCGGCGCACCGGCCGGGGCCGGCTGCGTGGCGGGCTTCTCCAGCACCGGCGCGGTCACGAGGTGCCGTCCGAGCCGTTGCGGCGGCGCAGCAGACGGCGGCCGAGCAGCGGCGGGACGAGGACCACGGCGAGCAGTTCCACCGCGGTGAGGGTGGACAGCGTCCAGTCCTCGGGCTTGCCGCTGACCTCGACCACGTCGGCCGCCACCTGGCTCGCACCGCCGCGGCCGCGGGCGACGACCTGGCCGGTCTGCGGGTCGATCACGTCGCCGGTGCCGTCGTCGGCGCCGGGTGCGTTCGGGTCGCCGGCGGCCGCACCGCCGGGCGCGTTCGGGTCGCCGCCCGCCGCGCCGCCGGCACCGCCGGCGCCACCGCCCGTACCGGCGCCGCCCGCACCGCCCGTCCCGCTGCCGTCGGCGCCGCCGCCCCCGGACCCGCCGGTGCCACCGGTGCCGCCGGTACCGCCCGCGCCACCGGCCGCGCCACCGGAACCGCCCGAGCCGCCGGTGCCGGAGCCGCCGGCGGACCCGGTCGACACCGCCTTGCCGCCCTGCACCACGCAGTTGAGCGGCGCGCCCTGCTTGTCGCACTCGCTCGGCATCGGGGCGTTCTTGAGGACGGTCAGCTCACCGGCGGAGTTGAAGGTCGGGTTGGCGCAGTTGGCGAGGGTGTCCGGGTTCACCGGGCTGGCGTTGCCCGGGATGGACTTGGTCTGCAGCAGACCGCCGCGGACCAGGCCGCGCGGGATCGGCGAGTACCCGAGGTCGTCGGCCTTGCCCTGGCCCTCGCACAGCACGTAGGAGAGGAAGCGGCTGAGCGCGGAGCCCTTGTCGTTGTTGAAGCGCGGCGGCGGGGGCAGCGCCGCCCCGGCGCGCGGCACGATCAGGTAGCTGTAGCTGGAGATCGGGTAGGCGCGCGGGTCGTTCATGGTGTAGACGCCGTCGAGGTTCTGCTGCAGGTAGTTCGGGTCGTTCGGCGGGGTGCTGTCGTCCACGCCGCGGATCCTGGCGGCGGTGAGCGCGACGGCGACGTTGGAGGCGGTCGGCAGCGCGTAGTAGCCCGCCGAGTTGAGCACCTTGACGACCGGCCAGTTGCTGCGCTTGGCGAAGGCGTACTCGTCGTAGCCGATGGTGCCCTGGTTGCCCGGGGACTTGATGTAGCCGGCCACCACGTCGGAGCCGTTCTGGGCGGTCATCCGGCCGGACTTCGGGAAGAACTCGGTGTAGTCGCCGCAGCTCACGCCGTTGACGGCGGTGCAGTAGGCGTCCCACTGGTCCTTGTGGGTGTGCTCCATCCAGCGGGTGAACTGCGCGGTGGCGCCGGAGCCGTCGGAGCGGATCACCGGGGTGATCGGCAGGTTGGGCAGGGCCTTGCCGTAGTCGGCGGTGATCTTCGGGTCGTTCCAGTTGGTGATCTTGTTGGTGAAGACGTCCACGATGGTCTGCGGGGAGAGCCGCAGGTCGGTGACCCGCTTGCCGCCGACGACCAGGTTGTACATGAAGGTGGTGCCGCCCGCGGTGATCGGGACGTAGGAGAAGCCGTAGGTCGGGTTCTCCTTGCCGCCGCCGCCGGCGGCCTGACCGCCCTGGCCGAGGCCGGTGTCCTGCCCGGAACGGAAGGGCACGTCGGAGGCGGTGAAGTCGTCCTGCCCGATCGCCCACTGGGTGCGGCCGGCCGCCGAGCCGACCGGGTTGAAGTTGATCTGGATGCCCTGCGGCGACACGTCCTGGCGCCACTGGTCGATGGCGGGGCCGGCCCAGCTGGAACCGTCCGCGCTCAGCGAGACGGAGGCCGCGTGGGCCGGGGTCTGCCCGAGCAGCAGGGAGGCCGTGGCGAGCGACAGGGACATCGCCCCCGCGAGCAGTCGGGCCATGGAGCGCCTTGCGGCCTCCCGGAACATGTGAACTCCTCTGGGAAGGACGGTGGTTGGACGGGACATCACGGCTGCCCCTGCGGCCGGAGGGGGTACGGGCCGGCGGCCGCACCGGCGGCGGCCGCCTCCAGGCGGCGGGCCTCCCGGTCGATCCGGCGCCGCTGGGCCCGGGTCAGCTGCCCGGGCCGGCGGCCGCCGATCACGCGCGCGGTGACGAAGAGGACGAGCACCACGCCCATCAGGGTCAGGCCGGCCGCGAAGCCGCGCGCGATCATCCCGTCGTACGGCTGCTTGACGTAGTTCCAGATGTACAGCGGCAGCGAGACCTGGTGCCCGTCGAACGGGTTGCCGTTGAACTGCGAGGTGAAGCCGGAGGTGAGCAGCACCGGCGAGGTCTCGCCGACGCCGCGCGCCATGCCGAGCACCACCGCGGTCACCAGACCGGGCCGGGCGGTCGGCAGCACCACGTTCCACACCGTGCGCCACTGGCTGCCGCCGAGCGCGTACGAGGCCTCGCGCAGGGTGCCGGGCACCAGGCGGATGACCACCTCGGCGGCCCGGGTGACGATCGGCATCATCATCACGGTGAGCGCGAGCGAGGCCGCGAAGCCGCTCTTCTCGAAGCCGAAGGTGATGATCACGACGCCGAGGATGAACAGGCCGGCCACGATGGACGGCAGCGCCGTCATCGCCTCGACCAGGGTGCGCACCGGCCGGGCCGCCCGGCCGCCGACCTCGGACATGAAGACGGCCGCCGCGATGCCCAGCGGGACGGCGAACAGCGTGGCCAGGCCGAGCTGTTCGAGGGAGCCGACGATGGCGTTGAGCGCGCCGCCCGAGGTCAGCTGGTCGAGCGGGCCGGTGTGCTCCATGGACTCGGTGAAGAAGTTGAGGTGCTGGGCGGCCTCCCGGCCCCGGCCGGCGACGTAGCCGATCTGGTCGGCGATCAGCGCGACCACCAGCAGCCCGGAGCTCCAGGCGACCACGGCGACCAGCCGGTCCCGCACCATCATCGGGTTCCACTGGAGCCGGCCGAGGACGGAGTAGCCGGCCAGGAAGAACAGGTACCAGCAGATCAGGAAGCCGAAGGCGCCGCTGAACGGCAGCACCCGCTCGTACAGCACCCAGTCCAGCGCGAGCGAGCCGGCCGCCGCGCCCGCCACGGTGAGGACGTCGTCGCGGGTGACGCCGCCGATCCGGAGCTTCTTCTCGGGGCGCGGGGCGTCGGTCGCGCCGGTCGCGTCGGGCTCCGCGGACGCGGCGGCCCCGGCGGGCCCGGGCGGCGCGACCGGCGGCAGGTCGAGCGTGGTCATCGGAGGGTCCCTTCACGGTTCGGGCGGCGGCCTGCCCGGCAGGCGTGCCGGCGGTTCGTCATGGTCAGTCCGCCGTCGCGGCGCCGGAGCGCGAACGGTTGATGACGATCCCGGCCAGCACGTTGACCAGCAGGGTGAGCGCGAACAGCACCAGACCGGCGGCCATCAGCGCGGAGAGCGACAGCGAGTCCGACTCGCCGAAGCGCAGCGCGATCAGCGCGGAGATCGAGTTGGCGCCGTTCTCCAGGATGTGCGTGATGGCCTCGAAGTTCGGCGAGATGATCAGCGCGACGGCGATGGTCTCGCCCATCGCCCGCCCGAAGCCCAGCATCACGGCGCCGATCACGCCGCCCTTGCCGAACGGCAGGACGACCCTGCGGACCATCCCCCAGCGGGTGGAGCCCAGCGCGTACGCGCCCTCCCGCTCGCCCTGCGGGGCCTGGGAGAAGACCTCCCGGCTGAGCGAGGTGATGATCGGGATGATCATCAGGGAGACCACCACGCCGGCGATGAACGTCGAGGAGGTGTACGAGGTGTTGATGTCGCCGATCCGCACCTTGAGGAAGGGGATGGTGTCGCCTAGGTGGTTGGCCATCCAGCGGACGAAGCCGATGATCCGCGGCTGCAGGAAGAACAGGCCCCACAGGCCGTAGACGATGCTGGGGATGGCCGCCATCAGGTCGATGAGCGAGACCAGCGCGGCGCGCAGTCGCACCGGGGCGTACTCGGAGATGAAGATCGCGGTGCCGATCGCCACCGGGACGGCGATGACCAGCGCGATCACCGCGATCAGCAGGCCGTTGGGCAGGACGGCGGCGATGCCGAAGTTGTGCGCGGCGGTCTGCCACTTCTGCTCGGTCAGGAAGGACCAGCCGACCGTGCGCAGCGCGTCGGTGCCGCGCAGGATCAGGAAGAAGGCGATCAGTCCCATGATCGCGAAGACCGAGAAGCCGGCCAGCCGCAGCACGCCGCGGAACACCCGGTCGCCCGGGGTCGCGGGGGCGGTGATGGCGCGCGGCACGTCCTGGTCGGGCCCGTGGTCGGGTTGGCGTGGCACCCCGGCGTACGGTGCCGCGGGCTCGGCGGCGGATGTCATGGTGTGCTCTCCGTGCTCGGGAACGGGCGTGCTCGGTGAGGGTCCGGGGCGCTGCCGCGGCGGGCGGGAGGCGCTCCGTGGGCGGGAAGCGCTCGGCGGGGCCGTGACGGCGGCCCCGCCGAGCGCGGGTTCCCTACCTGCGGCGCAGCCGCGACCACTGGGCGCGGGCGCCGGCCAGCACCTTCGCGCCGGCCGGGGTGCCGCCGAGGAACAGCGCGGCCGGTCCGCCGACCAGCAGCACCAGGCCGGCGATCAGCGCGACGGGCAGCAGCAGCCGGGCGGTGCCGGGCCGGTCGGGCACCGGGGTGCCGACCGGGGCCGCGGCGAGCGGGCTCCCGGACGGGGCGGCGGAGGGGGCCGCGGTGGCGCCGGGCTTGGCGGCGGCCGCCTGGGGGCCGGGTGCCGCGGCGCCGGCCGCGACCGCCCCGGTGGAGCCGGTCGAGCTGCCGGAACCGCCGGAACCGGTGCCGGACAGGCCGTCGGAGGAGCCGGCGCCGCTGCCGCCGGAGTTGCCGTCCGCGGTGGTGGCGGCGTTGCCCGCGCTGCTCACCGGGCTCGTCCCGCCCTCGGTGCCGCCGGTGGTGCCGCCCGTCGTACCGCCGGTCGTGCCGCCGTTGCCGCTCTGCGGAGTGCCCGGGTCGGTGCCCGGGGTGGTCGGCGCGGTCTGGTTGCCGGGCAGTTTGCCGTCCTGCGCCTCCACGTGCTGCACGGCGTCCTGGGCCTGCTGCCGCTGGGCGCCGGTCAGGGCGAGGTAGCCCGGGGCGAGCCGGCCCGGCGAGATGCCGTAGGTCTGCCCGTCGGTGGTCACCGTCCTGAGGAAGCGCGCGATCGCGGCGGCCTTCGGGGCGGCGGCCCCGCCGGTCGGCACCATCGCGTACTGCACGTAGCTCAGCGGGTACGCCCGCTGGTCGCGCGAGAACGCGGTGTCGGGCGTGCCGTAGGGCAGCTGCTGCACCCCGGTGGTCGCGTCGGTGGGCATGTCGGCGACGGCGGCCTGGAAGCCGGCCGTGCCGGGCGCCACGTAGGAGCCCGCCGGGTTGAGCAGCGCGGCCTCGGGCAGCGAGAACGCCTTGGCCTGGGCGGTGTCCATGACGGCGAGCATCGCGCGCTGGCCGACGGCCTGCGCGGCGCAGGGCTTGTGGCCGTTGGTGACGGGGTCGATGTTCGGGTCCTGGCAGTTCGGCTGGCTCTGCATCAGGTTGCGGGCGACCCGCCCGAGGCCGTCCAGGGACGGGTTCCACTCGTACTGCTTCCAGTGCCGGAGGTCCGCGGTGGTGCTGTCCTTGTCGAGCCCGGTGAAGTCCTGGGTCTGGAAGGCCTCCGCGGGGTAGCCGGCGAACTTGGGCTTCAGGTAGAAGCTGTCGACGCGCATGCCCCACGGGTCCGGCTCGCCGTCGAGGAAGCGGGCCGCGTCGGGGTCGGCGGCCACCCACGAGGTCAGCAGGTAGGTGAAGTCGGTGGTGCCGCCCGGGACGCCGGGGTAGATCGTCAGGACCGCGCCGCAACTGGTCGGCCAGTGGATCCCGTTGGCCGCGTTCTCCGGGTTCAGCTGCTTGAACTCGGGGTCGGTGAACAGGCAGATCGGGTTGCCGGCCACGGAGGGGATCGACGCGCCCGGCGACGCGTAGGACTGGGTCAGCAGCTTGGCCAGCAGCCGGGCGTTCAGCTTCATGTCCCGGATCTGCCGGCCGGTCGTGGGATCGTCGATCAGGTACGCCACCGAGATGCCGGTCGTGGCGAGCGGCGCGTAGACGTACGGGCGCGGGGGCGGCGACGGGTCCGCACGCGCGGTCAGCGCCACGTCCGTGGTGCTGCTGCCGGCCAGGAACGCGGCGCGGGCCTGCGGCTCGCCGCCGGCCGGGACGTAGCCCACGGTCATCGGCGAGTCGCCGAGGCACAGGCCGGCCCGCCACTGCTGCATGGCCCGGTTGGCCATCTCCAGCCCGGCGGCGCCGAAGGCCTGGTCGCTCGCGGCGCAGGAGTCCGGCGTGGGGGCGAAGCCGAGCGGGACCACCGTCCGGTGCTTCCAGGCGCACTGCTCGCTGGTCCGGTTGCCGGTCTTCCAGTTCTGGAAGGCGGGACCGGGCTTCATGATCCCGTCGGCGGCGGTGTAGCCGTCCGGATCGTCGTCCAGGTCGTGGAACTCGCAGTCGGCCCCGCCGTCCTGGACCTGGAAGAGGTCCAGCGGGTCACCGCCGTAGTTGGGCTCGACCACCAGCGAGCAGGGGTGGGTCGAGTCGCAGCCGAGCGTGGCGCTCTCCTTGGCGCTCCACACCTCGATCGAGGCGGTGCCCGAGCCGTCCGGGCCGGTCGCGGCGATCACCTGGTTGGAGGGCCACTCCGGCGTCTCCATGCGGGTGGGGCGGGGCGGCTGTTCGAAGCCCTTCGACCCGTCGCCGCCGTAGAGCGTGCTGCCGTAGCAGTCCGTCACCGCCGGGTCGGTCCCGCGGCACTGGTAGATCCGGACCGCGTAGAGGATGCTGTTCGACTCCTTCACCGCCACCGGGACGGGAGTCTTGGCGTACAGCGAGACGGTCGGGGTGAAGCCGGTCCAGGAGACCTGGAGGACCTGGTTGGTGAGGTTCGCCGTCTGGGAGACGGTCACGCTGCCCTCGGGACCGTACTGCTTGGTGGCCGGGATCCAGACCTTCGGACCCTTCACCGTCACGGCCGAATCGGCGTGCGCCGGCGGCGCCGCGCCCAGCCCGATCGGGACGACGGCGAGTGCCGCCACCACGGCCTTGACGAGCGCCAGGGCCGGTAGTCGGCGACGCCACCGCCCGCTGCCTCTCGGGTCGGGTACGCGGTTTCTCATGGCGGGGCCTCCGGGAGGTGCGGGGCCGCCGAGGGAGGCGGCACGCGGGCGTCGAGCGCGCTGGGGACGGACGGTTCCGTGCGTACTATTCGGCCAGCCGGACATGGCGGGATCCGGTCGGCCAGGTGTACGAGACCACAACGCGGCGACTCCGTACCGGAGTTGGGAAATCCGCAAGCGGCGGGCCCGCGCCGAGGCACGGACCCGCCGGTCTGCGGTCAGGTGCGGCGCGGTCAGTGCGCCGGGGTGTAGGACAGCGCGAGCGAGCCGATCTGCTGGCCGGCGGTGAAGAAGGTGGTGCCGAGCTTGGTGTCGAGGAACTTCGCGCCCTCGGCGTCCACCTGGAAGCTGGAGGAGCTCAGGCTCTGGGTGAGGCCGTTGCGGTTGATCACGTTGTCGCCGGCCGGGTCCAGCAGCGGCACGGGCGCCGTCGAGCCGTTCGGCACGGCGGTGAAGTAGCCGTTGGCGACGGAGAAGTCGAACTGCTTGAAGGTCACGCTCTTTCCGGTGGCGAGGTTCAGGAAGAGCAGCCCGCCGCCGAACTGCACGTCGCCGTAGAAACCGGGGATGTTCGCCTCGCCACCGCTCACCGGGAGCGTCACGGTGAGGCCGGCGTTCGGGTCGAACGTCGGGTTGGCGGGCTGGAGCGGAATGACCACGATGCCCTTGAGCGCGGCGCTCGTCAGGAAGTTCACGTCGGTGGTGATCACGGCCTGGCCCGCGGCCGGCGTGGCCGGGGTGGTGTCGGCGACAGCCGCACCGCTCACGGCGGTCAGAGCGAGGACGACGGCGGCACCGGTCGAGGCCAGGCGCGCGCTGATGCGGGACATGCCGAACTCCTTGGGAGAGGGAGGGGAGAGGTGGTTTCCGGCCGTGCGGTCGGGCCGGCGGCCGCAGGGGCGAGGCCCCTGCGGCCGCCGGGGTGGTGCGGGGTGGCTCAGGAGTGGGTGACGCTGCCGCAGGCGAAGGAGGACAGCGGCAGGAAGCCGAAGCTCTTCAGGTCGGTGGCACCGTTCTTGCAGATCCAGCCGGTCCGGCTGAAGATGGCGCGCAGCGCGTTGCCGTGCGCGTCGGTGGCGGTCCACTCGGCGTCACGGAAGACGTTGTAGACCACGCGGGAGTACGCGGTGGCCGCGAACGCGGAGCTGATGGTCTTGTTCACGGTGTCGACCGGCGCGACGCCGTCGACGGAGCGGATGGTCAGCGGGCCCTGGACGTCGGCGCCACTGCCCTTGCCGAAGTAGACCTGGCCGATGTAGTGGGCCACGGAGTAGGGGGCCAGGGCGTTGACGTCGGCCAGCTTGGGGTCGCTGCCCTGGTTCTCCTGGACGCTGCTGTCCACGCAGGCGCCCGGGGTGACCGCGGTGCCGCCACCGATGGTGGTGAGGAAGAACGAGCGGGTGCCGGAACCGGTCTGCGGCAGGAAGGGCTTGATGGTGGCGTTCGGCAGCGACGGGTTGATCTGCGTCCAGTTGGTGACGGCGCAGGTGTAGATGTCCTTCAGGTTCGCCGTGGTCAGGTTCGCCGGGGCGTTGCCGGCGGACGGCGCGGCCCAGGCGACGGCGTCCTTGGCCATCGCGACGAAGTCGTCGGTGGTCGGGTCGGTCGGCTGCGGGGAGCGCGACGAGCGGGCGAAGTCCACGGTGGCACTGGTGTTGGCGTTCAGCGCGGAGATGCCGGCGCCGGAGCCGTTCGGGCGGGTGATCGGGGTGGCGCCCGACTTGGTGGTGATGGTGCCGGCCGGAATCGCGTCCCAGCTGTACAGGTGCGGGTCGCTCGGGTTGACCAGCGTCGCGTTGTAGTCGGCGGCGATCTGGTTCAGCACGGCCTGGGTGGTGTCCGAGCCGACGCCCACGATGTCCTGGGAGTGCGGCAGGCCGGCCGGGTCGGCGACGGCGGTGCCGGCGAAGACGGTGGCGACCGAGGTCGCCAGGGCGGCGGCGGCAAGCAGGTTGGCAGCGGTCTTACGCATGTTTCTCTTCCTCCGGTGGGAGAGACGTCCATCGCGTGACCCGCACTCCGGTCGGGAGTCCGGGGCCGGTGACCGCGTCCGCTGCGGCCCGTCCGGCAGTGCAGATCCTGTCCGGCGGGCAGGTTCCGCCGGAAGGGAGGTCGAGCCCGGCCGGGGAATGTCGACTCATCGGTTCAGCGAGGTTTAGGTACTGGTCAGCGTGGACGCCACAGGGCCGTGACCGGGCCTCCGAACGGCGTCGACGTTCTTCTCCAGGAAGCTGCTCGGGGTGTTGCCGGAAACCTGGACTTCACCGAAAGCGCACGAACGGAAGGCCGCGAACGATCCGGGGCGGACGGGGCCCGGGCAGCACGGAACGACGACGGAACCGGTGCCGGAACCGGTGCCGGAATGCGGTGACCGGATGCGGTGACGGAATGCGGCACCGAGCTGCGGCACCGGGATGCGGCGGCGGACTACAGCGGTCGGCGGCCGTCGCGCCCGGAACGGCGCAACTCCTGGCCCACCCACTGCAGTCCGGCCAGGAAGCCCTCGATCCCCGCCTGGCACTGGTCGCGCCGCAGGTACCCGCGCGCGCTGCGGGCGACCGGAACGACGGAGGCCGCCCCCGGCCGGGTGCTGCGCACCGGCAGGTAGGCGGCCCAGACCCACTGGCGCCCCTCGGACTGCCCGATCGAACATCGCAGCGCGGTCCGCTCGATCAGCAACTCCCTTACGGCATCAGCGAGTTCATCCTCGCTCCGGTAGGTCCGCGCGCCGACGCCGAGCGGCCTGCCGTTGGCCGCCCGCAGCGCCCAGCCGACGCAGCGGTCGGCCGCCGGCACGACCAGCAGCCGCGGACCGCGCCGCTCAGCGACCATCGGTGCGTCTCAACGGCACTGCGCGCTCCGGCAGTTCGCGCGGCGGCTGCTTGGCGAGCAGCACCACGAAGCGGCGGAAGGCGTTCTGGCAGGTCGCGTACCGCTCGTACGCGCGGCTGGAACGCACCTCGGGGAGGTTGCGCGAGCCCGGGACGACCCAGACCCAGCCGATGCCGTCCCGGACGTGGGTGATGCGGGCGGTCAGCCCGTCCGCCCCGGCCCGCAGGCCGTCGAAGCTCCGCTCGGCCTCGCCGGCCGTCTCGAACGCGGCCGGGGTGATCGCGACGACCCGGCCGTTGGGCGCCTTCAGTTGCCAGCGGTAGCGCCCGTCCGCGGCTCGTTCGGCGCGGAATCCCCCTCGACTTGCCCCTGCTGCGGTATGACCGCGGCCGGAAGCGTCCACTGCCCCCTCCGTCCGGTTACCTTCCGGTTTCCCCTCCGAGACGGAGCAAAGCTATGTGTGCACACAGAGCCGCCGAAAGCCCAGAACGTTCACAACTTGCGCCGTTGGTCGGGAAGTTCTCTCTCGTTTAACTTTCACTTGTCTTTACCGGAGGGTCCGGTTCCAGCCGATGGACACCCTCAGAGCCGGGCCGTCCAGCGCACCGTGGTGCCCTTCCGGTAGGGCCCGCTCTCGTGCCAGGCGTCGCCGCCGAGCGCCTCGGCGCGCCGGGTGAGGTTGAGCAGTCCGCTGCGCCGGCCGCCCTCCGGGATGCCCACGCCGTCGTCGGTCACGGACAGCAGCACGCCCGGCCGGCCGCCCCGGTCCAGCGACTCCGGGTCGCCGCCCACCGGCCGCCCGTCGTCGCCCAGGTGGACGGTCGCGTCGATCTCCACGCCGACCCGCGAGGCCCGCGCGTGCCGCGCCGTGTTGGAGAGCATCTCCCTCAGTGCGGCGAGCAGTTGACGGCCGGTCCTGTCGCCGACCAGGCTCTCCACCGGCCCGACGAAGCTCACCGAGGGCTTGAAGCCGAGCGCCGCCGCGGCCTGGCTGGCCTCGCGCAGCACCCGGGTGCGCAGGGTGTCCGGCGCGTCGCCGTGGTTGTCGTGCTGCAGGGCGTAGATGGTGGTGCGGACCTCCTGGATGGTGGCGTCCAGCTCGTCCACCGCCTTGCCGATGCCGGTCCGCACCTCGGGGACGACCGCCCGGCGGGCCGCGCTCTCCAGCATCATCCCGGTGGCGAAGAGCCGCTGGATCACCAGGTCGTGCAGGTCGCGGGCGATCCGGTCACGGTCCTGGAAGACGGCGAGGCGCTGCTGGTCGCGCTGGCCCTCGGCGAGCCGCAGGGCGAGCGCGGCCTGCGAGGCGAAGGTCTCGGCGAGCTGCTTCTCGCTCTCGGTGAAGGGCAGCGCTCCGCACGGGCGCCACACGCAGAGCCCGCCGAGCACCCGCCCGGCGGCGACCATCGGCACCGCCATCGACGGGCCGAAGCGGCGGGCGAGCCGCATCACCACGGTCGGGTCGCGGGACATGTCGTCCAGGTAGACGCTCTCCCCCGCCAGCAGCCGGGCCGCGAAGCTCTCCTTGGGCAGCAGCTCGCCGCGGACGAACTCGGCCACCTCGCCGGAGGCGTGGGCGACCCGCATCTGCCCGTCCCCCTCGCCCTCCGGGCCGGTCGGCAGCAGGATCATGCCGAGCGCGGCGTCCGCCAACTCCCGTACCTGCTCGGCCGCGACGGTCAGGGCCGCCTCGGCCTGCTCGGCGGAGAGCAGGGCGGTGGTGACGGCGGCGGCGCCGGCGATCCAGCGCTCGCGGCGGCGGCCCTCCTCGTACAGCCGGGAGTTCTCGATGGCGACGCCGGCCGCGGCGGCGAGGGCGTGCACCACCTGCTCGTCCTCGGGGGTGAAGGCGCCGCCGCCCTTCTTCTCGGTGAGGTAGAGGTTGCCGAACACCTCCTCGCGGACCCGGATCGGCACGCCCAGGAAGGTCTTCATCTGCGGGTGCCGGGACGGGAACCCGGAGGAGCGCGGGTCGGCGCCGAGGTCGGCCAGCCGCAGCGGTTCGGGGCGGTCGATGAGCACGCCGAGGATGCCGCGCCCGGCGGGCAGTTCGCCGATCCCGGCGGCGGTCCCGTCGTCGACGCCGACGTGGATGAAGTCGGCCAGTCCGGTGCCGCCGGGGGCGATCACGCCGAGCGCCGCGTAGCGGGCGTCGACCAGCTCGGCGGCCCCGGTGGCGATCCGCTGCAGGGTGGCGTGCAGGTCCAGCCCGGCGCCGATGGAGACCACCGCCTCCAGCAGCCGCTGCATCCGGTCGGTGACGGCGGCGGCCGACTGCAGGCGCTCGGCGACCTCCGTGACCAGGGTGTCCAGGCCGAGCGAGGCGATCTCGGGCACCCGATGGGGTGTCGGCTCGGGGGCGGCCTCGGAGGGGTCCGGCCTGGTGTCCGGCGCGGGGTCCGGCATGGGGTCCATGAAGAAAGACTAGTTTGTACGGTTTTCAGACGACGGGTGCCGGGACCGGCGCCGGCACGGCTAGCGGGCCTCCCCCACCGGCTCCGGCAGGCCCACCCGCTCCGGCAGACCGTCTGCCTCCAGCAGCTCGTCCGCCTCCAGCAGACCGTCCGCCTCCCGCTCCCGCCGCCACATCGCGTGCAGCCGCCCGTCCCGGTCGGCGACCAGCTCCGACCAGCGGCCCCGCTCGGCCACCCGGCCGCCGTCCAGCACCAGCACCTCGTCCACCGTGGTGTCGTCCAGCCCGGCCAGCCGGTGGGTGATCAGCACGGTGGTGCGCCCCTCGGTGGCGGCCAGCAGGTCCGCGGTGAGCGCGTCGGCGGTGGGCAGGTCGAGGTGCTCGGCGGGCTCGTCCAGGACGAGCACGGGGAAGTCCGCGAGCAGGGCCCGGGCGAGGGCGAGCCGCTGGCGCTGGCCGCCGGAGAGGCGGGCGCCGTGCTCCCCGACCATGGTGTCCAGGCCGTCCGGCAGCCCCTGCGTCCAGTCCAGCAGCCGGGCCGCGGCCAGCGCGGCGCGCAGCTCGTCCTCCCCCGCGCCGGGCCGGGCCAGCCGCAGGTTCTCCCGCAGCGAGCTGTCGAAGACGTGCGCGTCCTGCGCGCAGAGCCCGATCACCCGGCGGACGTCCTCGCCCGCGAGCGCGCGGCTGTCCACAGCCTGTGGACGACCGGCGGCGAAGGTGACGGTGCCGGCGCCCGGCTCCAGGAAACGCAGCAGCGCCTGGGCGAGGGTGGTCTTGCCGGAGCCGGACGGGCCGACCACGGCGATCCGGCGCCCGGCGGCCAGGTCCAGGTCCACCCCGGCGAGCGCGTCCACCGGCTGCCCCGGGTGCCGTACGGTCAGCCCGCGCACCGCGACCGGCAGCGGCTGCTCGGGCAGGGCGCGGGGGTCGGCGGGCTCGGCGACCGGCACCGGGGCGGTCAGCACCTCGTCCAGCCGGGCCCGCGCGGCGCGGCTGCGCTGGCGGGCCTGCACGGCGAGCGGCATCCCGGTGACGGCCTCGAAGGCGGCCAGCGGGGTCAGCACCACCACCGCCAGGCAGACCGGCGCCAGCACCCCGGCCCGCACCCCCTGGACGCCGACGGCCGCCGCGGCGGTCACGGTCAGCCCGGTGAGCAGCGCGATCAGCCCGGTGCCGAGCGCCGTGGTGGCGGCCGAGCGGGCGGCCAGCCGGGTCAGCGCGGTGTCGGCGGCGCGGACGGCGGCCAGCCGGCCGGGCAGCGCGCCGGCCACGGTGAGTTCGGCGGTGCCGGTGAAGGCGTCCACCACTGCGGTGGCCAGGTGCCCGCGCGCCGGGGCCTGCCGCCGCTCGGCGCCGGCCGACCAGCGGGCGGCCAGCGCGGGCACCACCGCGCCCGCGAGCAGCAGCCCGAGGCCGAGCACCGCCCCGGCCGCGGGCAGGAAGGCGGCCAGCGCCAGCGTCGAGCCCAGCGCGACGACGCCGCCCACGGCGGCCGGCAGCCGCCAGCGCAGGTAGTGGTCCTGGATCGCGTCCACGTCGGCGACCAGCCGGGAGAGCAGGTCGCCGCGCCGGAAGGCGGGCAGTCCGGCCGGGGCGAGCGCGCTCAGCCGGCGGTGGACGTCGGCCCGCAGGGTGCCGAGGGTGCGCAGCACCGCGTCGTGCGAGACCAGCCGCTCGGCGTAGCGGAAGACGCTGCGGCCGATGCCGAAGGCGCGCACCGAGGTGACGGCCATCATCAGGTAGAGGACCGGCGGCATCTCGGAGGCGCGGGAGATGAGGTAGCCGGAGGTGGCCATCAGGGCGACGGCGCAGCCGAGCGCGAGCGCGCCGAGCAGGACGGACAGCGCCAGCCGGGGCGTGCTGCCGCTCTCGGCCTCCGGCTCCTCGGGGACGGCGGGGGCGGGCGTCGGCCTCCCGCTGTGGGCGAGCGGGGTGACCGGGGCACCGGCCACGACGGCGGCCGGCCCGGCCAGCCGCACCCGCTCGTCCGCGACGGCCAGCAGCGCGGGCCGGTGCGCGACGATCAGCACGGTGCGCGCCGGGTCCTCGGCGAGGGCCCGGACGGCGTCCACGACGGCGGCCTCGGAGGCGCCGTCCAGGTTGGCGGTCGGCTCGTCCAGCAGGACCAGCGGCCGGTCATCGGCGAGCAGCACCCGGGCGAGCGCGAGGCGCTGGCGCTGGCCGGCGGAGAGCCCGGCGCCGTCCTCGCCGAGCCCGGCGGCCAGGTCGGTCACGAAGTCGAGCGCGTGGGCGGCCTCCAGCGCCGTCCACAGCTGCTCGTCGGTGGCGTCGGGCCGGTGGAGCCGCAGGTTGTCGGCGACCGTCCCGGCGAACAGGTGCGGGTGCTGCGGCACCCAGGCGATCTGCCGCTGCCAGCTGCGCGGCTCCAGCTCGGCCAGGTCGTACGAGCGGCCGTCGGCGGCGGTGATCCGGACGGTGCCGGCCCCGGGGGCGGTGAGGCCGAGCAGGACGGCCAGCAGGGTGGACTTGCCGGCGCCGCTCGGGCCGGTCAGGGCGGTGGTGGTGCCCGGACGCAGGGTCAGCCCGGCGCCGTCCAGCGCGGGCTCGGTCCGTCCGGGGTGGCGCACGACCAGGCCCTCGGCGCCGATCACGGCCCCGGCGAGGGCGGGCGCGGGCACCGTGCCGGCGGCGGGCAGCGGGGTCTCCAGCACCCGGAACAGCTCGTCGGCGGCGGTCAGCCCCTCGACGCTGGAGTGGTAGAGCGCGCCGACCTGGCGGATCGGGAAGTACACCTCGGGGGCGAGGACCAGGATCAGCAGGCCGGTTTCCAGGTCGAGCGTGCCGTCCACCAGCCGGAAGCCGACGGTGACCGCGACCAGCGCGACGGACAGGGTGGAGAGCAGCTCCAGGGTGAAGGAGGAGACGAAGGCGATCCGCAGGGTCCGCAGGGTGGCCCGGCGGTAGTCGGCGGTGATCCGGGCGATGGTGGCGGCCTGGGTGCGGGCCCGGTTGAACACCTTGAGGGTGGGCAGCCCCGCGACGACGTCCAGGAAGTGGTGCGAGAGCCGGGCCAGGGTGTCCCACTGCCGGTCCATCCGGGACTGGGTGGCCATCCCGATCAGCACCATGAACAGCGGGATCAGCGGCAGCGTCCCGGCGATGATCGCGGCCGAGGTGAAGTCGGCGCCGACGATCCGCAGCAGCACGATCACCGGGACGACGACGGCCAGCGCCAGCTGCGGCAGGTACCGGGCGAAGTAGTCGTCCAGCGCGTCGATGCCGCGGGTGGCGAGGGTGGTGAGTTCGCCGGTGCGCCGGCCCGCCAGGTAGGACGGGCCGAGCGCGGTGGCGTGGTCGAGCAGCCGGCGCCGCAGGGTGGACTTCACGCGGGCGACGGACCGGTGCGCGGTGAGCTCGGTGAGCCAGCCGACCAGCCCGCGCCCGACGGCCGTCAGGGCGAGCAGCAGCAGCGGCGTGGTCAGTTCGCCGAGCGTCGCCCCGCGCTGGAAGGCGCGGACGACGATCTCGGCGATCAGACTCGCCTGGGCGACCACCAGGGCCGCGCCCGCCGCGCCGAGGAGCACGGATCCGGCGAGGAAGGCCCGGGTGGTGCGGGCGTACCCGAGGAGTCGGGGGTCGACCGGCTTCATCGCGTCAGACCCGGTCGAGCGGGGCGGCGGCCGGGGCGTGCCCGGGGATGTGCTGGACGCCGATCCGCTTGCGGAACACCCAGTACGTCCAGCCCTGGTAGAGCAGCACCAGCGGGGTGAACACCGCCGCCACGACGGTCATCAGCTTCAGCGTGTACGGCGAGGAGGCGGCGTTGGAGACGGTCAGGCTCCAGCCGGCGTTCAGGGTGGACGGCATGACGTTCGGGAAGAGCGCCAGGAAGAGCATCGCCACGGCGGCCACGATCGTCGCCCCGGAGAGGACGAACGCCCAGCCCTCGCGGCCGAGCTGGTTGGCGACCAGGGCGCCGGCCAGGGCCAGGACGGCGATCACCAGGGCGGCGAGGCTGCGGCCGTTGCCGCTGTCCGCCTGGGTCCAGACCAGGAAGACCAGCGCCAGCACGGCGGTGGCCAGTCCGGCCTGCAGGGCGGCCCGGCGGGCCCGCTCGCGGATCTCGCCGACCGTCTTGAGCGCGGCGAACACCGCGCCGTGGAAGGTGAACAGGGCGAGCGTCACCAGGCCGCCGAGCAGCGCGTACGGGTTCAGCAGGTCCCCGAGGGTGCCGACGTAGTTCTTCTGCGCGTCGATGTCCACGCCGCGCACGATGTTGGCGAAGGCCACGCCCCAGAGGAAGGCCGGCAGGAGGGAGGTCCAGAAGATGGCCTCCTCCCAGTTCCGCTGCCAGCGGGCGCCGTCGCGCTTGGCCCGGTACTCGAAGGCCACGCCGCGCACGATCAGGCAGACCAGGATCACCAGCAGCGGGACGTAGAAGCCGCTGAAGAGCGTCGCGTACCAGTCCGGGAAGGCGGCGAAGGTGGCGCCGCCGGCGGTCAGCAGCCAGACCTCGTTGCCGTCCCAGACCGGGCCGATGGTGTTGATCAGGACCCGTCTCTCGGCGGTGTCGCGGGCCAGGCCCTTGGTCAGGATGCCGATCCCGAAGTCGAAGCCCTCCAGGAAGAAGTAGCCGATCCACAGGACCGCGATCAGCACGAACCAGACGTCGTGGAGTTGCATGTCAGATCCTCAGTTCCGCAGTGGTCCTCAGTGCCCCGTGTCCCGGTGCCTCAGTAGGCGAAGGCGAGCGGCTTGTCGGCGTCCTCGTCCGAGGACGGTCCGCGCAGCGAGGGGACCTCGGTGGGCGGCTGCTCGGTCACCACCGGGCCGGCCTTGGCGTACTTGACCAGCAGCCGGACCTCGACGACCGCGAGGATCGCGTACAGCGTGGTGAAGGTGGCCAGCGCCCCGATCTGGGTGCCGACGCCGACGTTGGGGGAGACCGCGCTGGAGGTGGTCATCAGGCCGAAGACGGCCCAGGGCTGGCGGCCCATCTCGGTGAAGATCCAGCCGAAGCTGTTGGCGATCAGCGGGAAGCCCATGGTCAGGATGCCGATCCGCCAGCTCCACGTGGTCAGCAGCGGGCTGAGTTCGCGTCCGGGGGTGAGCATCAGCCGGGGCACCTCGGTGTCGCCGGTGCGGAACGCGGGGCGCAGGAAGAGCTTCTTCCGGGTGGTCCAGAGGCCGATCAGGCCGGCCACGAAGGAGGTCATCCCGAAGCCGATCATGAGGCGGAAGCCCCAGTAGGTGACGAAGATGCTCGGGATGTAGTCCTTGGGGTCGCCGCCGTGCAGCGCGGCCTCGGCGGCCGCGGTGTCGTTGATGCCGGGGACGGAGGAGCTGAAGTCGCTGTGGGCGAGGAAGGACAGCACCCCGGGGACCTCCAGGGCGACCGAGTTGTGGCCCTTGCCGACGTCGCCGACCGCGAAGACGGAGAACGGCGCGGGCGACTGGGTGTCCCACAGGGCCTCGGCGGCGGCCATCTTCATCGGCTGCTGCTCGAACATGACCTTGCCCAGCTCGTCGCCGCTGAGCGCGGTGCCGGCGCCGAAGACCACGGCGAGCACCA
This sequence comes from Kitasatospora sp. NPDC096140, assembly GCF_040303045.1. Classification (NCBI taxonomy): domain Bacteria; kingdom Bacillati; phylum Actinomycetota; class Actinomycetes; order Kitasatosporales; family Streptomycetaceae; genus Kitasatospora; species Kitasatospora sp. NPDC096140. The sequence goes on along the minus strand of NZ_JBEOUW010000025.1, from coordinate 56,942 downwards.
GGCCGAGCCGCAGCGAGGTGCGCATCGAGGCGGTCTTCCTCGCGTCGGCGGTCTCCGGCCTGCGCTTGGCCTTCCAGAGGTGGAAGGAGGAGATGCCGACCATGAAGGCGGCGCCGGTGAGGAAGGCGGCGGTCAGGGTGTGGGCGACGACGGTGAGGGTGGTGTTCTGGAACAGCACCTTGGTGATGTCGGTCAGCTGCGCCTTGCCGGTGGCCGGGTCTATCGCGTACCCGACGGGGTGCTGCATCCAGGAGTTGGCGGCCAGGATGAAGTAGGCGGAGAGCACGGTGCCCAGCGCGACCATCCAGATGCAGGCGCAGTGGATCTTCCTCGGCAGCTTGTCCCAGCCGAAGATCCACAGGCCGATGAAGGTGGACTCGAAGAAGAAGGCGATCAGCGCCTCCATCGCGAGCGGGGCGCCGAAGACGTCACCGACGAAGCGGGAGTAGTCGGACCAGTTCATGCCGAACTGGAACTCCTGGACGATTCCGGTGACGACGCCCATCGCGATGTTGATGAGGAAGAGCTTTCCCCAGAACTTGGTCGCGTGGAAGTACTTCTCCTTGTTCGTCCGCACCCAGGCGGTCTCCAGACCGGCCACGACCGCGGCCAGGCTGATCGTGAGCGGAACGAAGAGGAAGTGGTAGACGGTGGTGATGCCGAATTGCCATCGCGCAATGGTCTCGTGAGCGATTGCCAGTTCCACGTCGCCCTCTCTCCCAACCGGCCCGCACGTTCGACGGGCGCATTCCGGACAAACTTCTTGTGTAGCCGTAGACCGTCGCCAAGCCGTGCAAGCTTGTCCGCTTGTGAACGTGAACACGTTCACAAGGGCCAGTATCCACCATCCTTACGGGGGAACTGCAGGTGGGGTGGGGTTGACGAACCTGTGCGGTGCGTCACGGTTTGCCGCGCGGTGCGCACAGTCTGCGGACCCGGCCCCGGCCGGGGCAACGAACGACCGGGCGGATGCGGACGGGCTCTTGGCCGAACCGGCGCTTGACAGGCCGACGCCCCGCTTGCACCCCGCGAGCGGAGCGAGCCGGGCCCGGCCGGCCCGACCGGGCGCGGCGGTGCCGGCAGGTCCGGTCAGGCGCGGCGGTGCCGGCAGGTCCGGTCAGGCGCGGCCGAGGAGCTGAGTGCCCGAGGTGGAGTCGGCGCGGGCGGTGAAGAACTCGGTGAAGCCGTGCAGGAACTCCTCCCGGGTGATCCGGCCGTCCCCGTCCGTGTCCAACTGGCGGAAACCGTGCGACAGCTCGACCGGATGCACCCGCGGACCGCCGAACACCGCGCGGTACTCGTCGAACTCCAGGAAGCCGCTGCCGTCGGTGTCGGCGGCGGTGAACACCGCCCGCAGCGCGGGCAGCAGCCCCTGCTCCAGGTAGGCCCCGTCCCGGTCGCAGCCGGCCACGGTGGCCGCCACGAACTCCTCCCGGCTGACCTTCCCGTCGCCGTTCGCGTCCATCGCCGCGCGCAGCTGCTCCCACCAGCCCTCGAAGGCCTCGTGCACCCGGGCCTCACCGGCCTCGTCCAGCTCCAGCTGCCAGCAGACGTTGTGCGCCATCGCCCGCAGGTCGTGCACGGTGACGAAGCCGTCGCCGGTCTGGTCCAGCACCTCGCGGAAGAACCGGTCCAGCCGGGGCCCGCGGGTGTCGCGCTGCGGGCGGTAGCGGCGCCCGCCCGGATCGGCCTGTTCCGCGGAGCGGTAGCGCGCGCGGTCCGGGAGGCGGGCGACCAGCGCCCCGGCGCCGCGGTGCAGCACCAGGGACAGCAGCGCGCCGCGCCGGGTCGCGGCCAGCCCGAACCGCTCCCGGACCACCGGTGGCAGGTCGGCCGCCGTCAGCTCGGTGATCACCCGGGCGACGACGCCCCGGACCACCCGCCAGCCGGCGTCCCCGAGGAACCACAGCCGCCGCGGCCGGGGCGCCTCGCGCAGCAGGTCGCCCATCAGGTAGCGCGCCGCCTCGGTGAACTCCAGCTTCTCGCGGGCGTACCGGGCGAAGTAGGGGGGCAAGTCCTTGGCCGTGGGCGGCAGTTCACCCTCGGGCAGGTCGAAGGCGGCCACCGCCTGCTTGAACTCGTCGTACGCCTGCTCCAGTTGGGCCGCGTCGTAGCCGTCGCCGCCCAGCCGCCGCATCGCGACCACGCACTCGAAGAGCGTCAGCAGCACCCACGCCCTGGTCCCGGCGTCCCGGGCGTCGTACGGCCGCCCGTCCGGCCCCGTCCCCCGGATCCGCTTGTGCGCCCGGTCCAGCCGCGCGATCTCCCGCCGCAGCGTCTCCGCGTCCTGGTAGAACAGCCGGCGCCCGCTCCCCAGCGTGTGCTCCACCCGCCGCCACGGGTGCGCCCGGTACGTCGAGTGCTCCGCCATCCCGGCCCCGACCACCGGATCCGCCGCCTGCAGCACCAGCAGCCGCCACGCGACCAGGGCGATCCGCCACTCGGAGAGGTCCCGCTTGAACGACACCGCGCGCTCAGCCACGGCGCTCGCCGGTGATCCCGGGACCGATCACGAAACCCTTGGCGGGGCCTTCGGGGATCACGGCCTCCTTGCCGTAGGGGACCCGGGTCGAGGAGGCGTAGGCACGGCGCTCCCGGTCCGGCTCGGTCAGGACGGTGACGGCACCGCCGTCGTCGTAGTCGTCGATGATCACGTACACCGGGATGCCGGCGGCGGCGTAGGCGCGGTGCTTCAGGATGTGATCGCGTTTGCGAGCCTCGGCGCCGGGCGAGACGGTCTCGATGACGAGTGGCACGCCGGAGGCCGACAGTCCCACACCCTCGGGATGCTCGATCTCATCGGTGTCGTCGGGCGCCACGAAGACATCCGGGATGAGCACCTTGAGATCGGCAATGACGTTGCCGTCCTGCGCGGGGCCGTAGCCGGTCCCCCTCAGATGGTCATACAGAGCCCGACCCAACCGCCTGTTGACGGTGAAGTGGCGAGTTCCGCCAGTGGGTGACAACGTGATCGTCCCCTCGATGATCTCCGCTCGGAAGCCCTCGGGCACATCCATGGACTTCCACGCTTGCCACAGCACCTGGTCCAGGTTCACGGCGACGGTCCTCTCGGCGATGGCCTTCTCGGCGACGGCCCTCTCGGCAACGAGCGCGCTCATGGGAACACCCCACTTCCCGTCCAGTGTGGTCAGCCCGTGCGAGTCCGCACAAGCAACGGCAGCACGGTCGCACACGACCGGGGGGCCGGTCGGGTGATCGACGATCGGTTCACTCGATCGGGGCGTTTGGGGCCCGAAATACCCGGTCAGCAAGGGAATTGACGGGCCGACATCTCTCCGGCGCCGGCGCTCAGCAGGGCCGGTCGGCGTTGTTGGGAAGTTCGACCCGGAACGTCGCACCCTCGCCGGGCGCGGTGTCCAGGCTGAGGGTCCCGCCGTGCGCGCGGGTGAGGGCGGTGGCGATGGCGAGACCGAGTCCGGCGCCGCCGCCGTTGTCGCGGCTGCGCGAGGCGTCCACCCGGAAGAAGCGGTCGAAGACCCGCTGGGCCTGCTCCTCGGTGAGGCCCGGGCCGGTGTCGGCGACCTCCAGCAGGCAGACGCCGCCGGGCCCGGCGCCCACCCCGATCCGCACCGGGGTGCCGGCCGGGGTGTGCTTGACCGCGTTGCCGACCAGGTTGGTCACCACCTGCCGCAGCCGCGCCTCGTCGCCGAGGACGGGCGCCGCGCCGGGCGCGCCCGTGCCGGAGGGGCCGGTGAGCGCGACGGGCCGGCTGGGGTCGAGCGCGGTGAGGTCGTGCAGGGCGTCGGCGGCGAGGGTGCGCAGGTCCATCGGGGCGAGGTCGAGCGGGCGTTCCTCGTCCAGCCGGGCGAGCACCAGCAGGTCCTCGACCAGGGCGCCCATCCGGTCGGCCTCGCTCTCGATCCGGGTCATGGTGCGCTTGACGTCCGCCTCGTTGGGCAGCGCGCCCATGCGGTACAGCTCGGCGAAGCCGCGGATCCCGGCCAGCGGGGTGCGCAGCTCGTGCGAGGCGTCGGCGACGAAGCGCCGCATCCGGGCCTCGGACTCGGCGCGGGCCGCGAAGGCCGCCTCGATCTGGGTGAGCATCCCGTTGAGCGCGACCGACAGCCGTCCGACCTCCGTGCCCGGGGAGAGTTCGGGCATCCGGTGCGACAGCTCGCCGGCCGCGATCCGCTCGGCGCCCTCCTCGATCCGCCGCAGCGGCCGCAGCCCGGCCCGTACCGCGAAGAAGCCGAGCGCGGCGATCAGCAGCAGGACGGCGCCGCCGATGGCCAGGAAGGAGGTGCGCAGCTTGCCGAGGGTGGCGTCGATGTCCTCGCGGGAGACGGCGACCATGACGTGGGTCGGGGTGGCCGTCGGGGAGGCGTACGCGTTGGCGCCGACGGCCGGACCGCGGGGAGCCTGGAGCGGCAGCACCAGCACCCGCCAGCGGTGCTCGCCGCGCTGGTCGGGCAGGTCGAAGGGGACGTCGGGGGCGGTCCGCGCCGGGTCCAGGCCGGCCAGCTGCGGCGCCGGGTCGGTGTCCGCGACGGGCTGGCGCATCACCGCCTGGACCTTGCCGTCCGCGGAGAGGTACTGCACGAGGTACTGGCTGGGCAGCATGATCCGGCGGCCGGTGACGGCGGGCCGGCCGGGGTTGGGGGTGGACACCTGGGCCGGGGGCTTGCGGGACAGCGGCAGCCCGTACCGCTGGAGCTGCTCGTCGAGCTGCTCCACCAGCTGGCTCCGGACGGTGCCGACGACGAAGGCGTCGCTGACCGCGAGGCCGGTGGTGACCAGCGCCAGTGCGAGCACCAGCAGCCGGGCGCGCAGCGACAGCCGTGAGGAGAACCGGGCGAACACGTGCGGCGGTACCTGTCAGCCCTGCGGGGGGCGGCGCAGTGCGTAGCCGATGCCGCGCACGGTGTGGATCAGCTTGGGGCCGTGCGCCGGGCCGGAGTCGAGCTTGCGGCGCAGGTAGGAGATGTACGACTCGACGATGGAGAGGTCGCCGCCGAAGTCGTAGGCCCACACGTGGTCGAGGATCTGCGCCTTGGAGACCACCCGGCCGACGTTGGCCATCAGGTAGTGCAGGAGCTTGAACTCGGTCGGGGAGAGCGAGACCGGGGTGCCGCTGCGGGTGACCTCGTGGGCGACCGGGTCGAGGCTGAGGTCGGCGACGACCAGGCGGCCGTCCTCGGCGGGCCCGCCGGCCCGGCGCAGGATGGCGCGGATCCGGGCGATCAGCTCTTCGAGGCTGAACGGCTTGGTGACGTAGTCGTCCGCGCCCGCGGCGAGGCCCTGGACCTTGTCGCCGACGCCGTCCTTGGCGGTGAGGAAGAGCACCGGCAGGTGGTCGCCGGGGTGCCCGTGCGCCGGCCCGGCTATCTGGCCGCGGCTGGTGCGCTCGCGCAGCTTCTCGACGACGGTGAAGCCGTCGAGGTCGGGGAGCATCACGTCGAGCACGACCAGGTCGGGGCGCTCGGCCGCGATCAGTTCGAGCGCCTCGGTGCCGCTGGCGGCGGAGGCGACCCGGAAGCCGGAGAAGCGCAGCGAGGCGGAGAGCAGTTCGCGGATGTTGGGCTCGTCGTCCACGACGAGCAGGAACGCCTCGCCCTGGCCCCCGGCCACCGTGGAGCCGCCTGGTGTGGTGACAGTGCCTTGCACGGGGCTTCGGCCTCCCGGTCGGACGATGACGTTCAGCATGAGGCTAGCTCTCGGAGGCTACGCGGCATGGATGAATGTTGGATTAACACCTTATCGGTCGGTTTTACGACGACAAGGCCATAGCGGGGCGCTCGGTGGTGTGCGGACGGGCGTGAACACGCCCGGCGCGCCCCCGGACAACAGTGCCCGCCCCTGCCCAGTCGCCGGTATGACCTGGCTCACTCCCCCGCGCCCGGAGCCCCGACCGGCGGGTGCAGGTCGGCCCACGGACGGAGCTTCTCCGGGTTGCGCACCGCCCAGATGTGGGTGATCCGGTCGTCGGCGATCCGGAAGGCGATCACCGTGACCGTGACGCCGCCCTGCCGGGCGACCAGACCGGGCAGGCCGTTGACGGTGCACTCCAGCAGCGTCGTCGCCGGCGCCAGGCGGGCGATCTCCAGGTAGGCGCGGGCGATCCGTTCGTTCCCCGACAGCGGGTGCGGCAGGGCGCCGACCAGGCCGCCGCTGTCGGCGATCACGGTGGCGCCGGGATCGAGCACGCCCATCAGCGACCTCAGGTCCTTCGCCTCCCAGGCCCGTTTGAACTCCCGCACCACGGCCGCCTGCGCGCCCGTCGGCACCGCCGGGGCCTGCGCGACGCGGATCCGGCGGCGGGCCGAGGTGGCCAGCTGACGGCAGGCGGCCGGCGAGCGGCCGACGATCGCGGCCACCTCGGCGAACGGGTACCGGAAGACGTCGTGCAGGACGAAGGCGACGCGTTCGGCCGGCGTCATGGACTCCAGCACGACGAGGAAGGCCATGCCGACCGACTCGTCCAGGGTGATCCGGTCCGCCGGGTCCGCCGCCGCGGTCGTCGCGGCGGACGTCCACTCCCGGCCCTCCGGCAGCGGCTCGGGGATCCACTCGCCCACGTAGCGCTCCCGCCGCACTCTGGCCGAGCCGAGGACGTTGAGGCAGATCCGGCTGGCGACCGTCGTCAGCCAGCCGCCGGGGGAGCCGATCGCCTCCCGCTCCCGCCGGGGCATCGCGTACCAGCGGGCGTAGGTCTCCTGCACCACGTCCTCGGCGTCGGCCAGCGAGCCGAGCAGCCGGTACGCAAGATTGATCAACCGCCGCCGCTCGCCCATGATCGCGCCCGGACCCTCGTCCCGCACCGGTCCCCGCCCCTTCGCCTCGTCGTCGGACTCCTCACCCATCTGACAGGACCGCGCAGCGGAATGTGACGCCTTTGCCGTCACCTCACATCCCGGACCGCTGTCCTGTCGTACCGCTCGAAGGCGAACAACCGAGACGGAGGAACCCGATGGACGACTTCCGAGCGACCGCCGACCTGGTCGAGATCCAGGCGCTGCAGGCCGAGTTCACCGATGCCGTGATGATGCGCGACCGCTCCCGGCTCTCGCGGCTGTTCACCCCCGACGGCGCGCTGCGGATGCCGAACGTCCCGGTCGAGCTGGTCGGCCGCGAGCAGATCCGCGTCGGCGGCGAGAAGCTGCAGGAGCAGTGGGACTTCTTCGTCCAGAACACCCACCCCGGCGCGATCCGGATCGACGGCGACACCGCGTCCGGCCGCGCCTACCTGTTCGAGCTCGCCCGTCTGAAGAACGGCTTCCAGGGGCTCAACCACGCCGTCTACCACGACCGTTACCGGCGCACCGAGGACGGCTGGCGGATCACCGAGCGGGTCTACGAGGTGCGGTACCTCGACACCACCCCGCTGACCGGCTCGGCGCCGGAGTCACCCCGGGTGTCGTTCACCGACCCGGCCCCGGCCGAGCGGCTGGAGCGGGCGGCGGCCGCCCTGACGGCCAACGGCTTCACCGTCGAGGTCCTGGACGGCCTCGCCGCCGCGCGCGCCCGGGTCGACGAGCTGATCCCGGAGGGCGCGGGCGTCTTCACCGGCGCCAGCGAGACCCTCCGGCTCTCCGGCATCGACGAGGACGTCAACGCCGGCATCCGCTACCGGGCGGTCAAGCCGCGGGTGACGGCCATGGACCGGGCCACCGAGGGCGACGGCATCCGGCGGGCGGTCGCCACGCCCGACGTGGTGCTGGGCAGCGTCGCCGCCGTCACCGAGACCGGCTCGCTCGTCGTCGCCTCCGGCACCGGCAGCCAGCTGCCCGCCTACGCGGGCGGCGCCGGCCGGGCGATCTGGGTCGTCGGCGCGCAGAAGGTGGTCCCCGACCTGCCGACCGCCCTGCGCCGGGTCGAGGAGCACGCCCTGCCGCTGGAGTCCGCCCGGGCCGAGGCCGCGTACGGGTGCCCCAGCGCCGTCAGCCAGCTCCTGGTCCTCAACGCGCCGGCCCGGATGACCCCGGGCACCGTCCTGCTGCTGCGCGAGGCCGTCGGCTACTGAGCGGGCCCCGCAGCAGTCGGCCTGTACGCCGGGTTCCGTCTCCCGAGTACCGCACCGGCGCAGGAAGTCGGCCGGACCGACTTCCTGCGCCGGACGGGCCCTACGGCTCCAGCCGGTGCGGCCCCCGGAAGAGGAAGGTCGCCTCGCGGATCGACGGCAGGCCGAGGGCGAGCATCAGCAGCCGGCCGAGGCCGAGACCGAGGCCGCCGTGCGGCGGGGTGCCGTAGCGGAAGCAGTCCAGGTAGCCGGAGAGCGGCCCGGTGTCCATGCCCTTCTCGCGGGCCTGCGCGACCAGCCGGTCGTACCGGTGCTCGCGCTGGGCGCCGGTGGTGATCTCCACGCCCTTCCACAGCAGGTCGAAGGACTCGGTGACGGTCGGGTCGTCCTCCGGTCGCAGGTGGTAGAACGGCCGCACGGAGGCCGGGAACCGGGTGACGAAGACGAACTGGTGCCCGGTCTCCTCGGCGATCAGGGCGCACAGCGTCCGCTCGCCCTCGGGGTCGAGGTCATCCTTGACGCCCTCCGGGTCCCAGCCGGTGGCGCGGAGCCGGGCCAGCGCGTCGGCCATCGTGATCCGCGGGAACGGCAGTTCCGGTACGACGACCTCCGTGCCGAAGTGCTCGGCGATCGCCCCGCCGTGGCGCTCGGCCACGGCGGCGAGGACACGGTGCAGCATCCGTTCCTCGAAGGCCATCACGTCCTCGACGCCGTCGATCCAGGCGATCTCGACGTCGACGCCGGTGAACTCGGTGGCGTGCCGGGAGGTGAAGGACGGCTCGGCCCGGAACACCGGCCCGATCTCGAAGACCCTGTCGATGCCGCCGGCGATCGCCATCTGCTTGTAGAACTGCGGCGACTGGGCGAGGTAGGCCGTCCGGCCGAAGTAGCCGACCTCGAACACCTCGGCGCCGGACTCGGAGGCCGTGCCCATCAGCTTCGGCGTGTGCAGCTCGGTGAACCCCTCCTCGGCGGTCACCTCGCGCATCGCCCGCTCGACGGTGGTCTGGACGTCGAACACCAGGTGCTGGGCGGGGCGCCGGATGTCGAGGAACCGCCAGTCCAGGCGCTGGTCGATGCCGGTCTTCTCGTCGATCGGCAGCTTCGGCTCGGCGAGCGAGACGATCTCCACGCGGGACGGGACGATCTCCAGGCCGCCGAGCTTGACCTGCGGGCTCGCGACCACCCTGCCGGTGATCTTCACCGCGGACTCCGGCGTCACCTGCTCGAACGCGGCCTCGATGACGTCGCCGTCGCCACCGCGCGGGTGGGTGACCTGGACGAGGCCGGTGTGGTCGCGGACCAGGACGAACTGGATCCGCCGCTGCAGCCGCAGCGTGTTCACCCAGCCGTAGACGGTGACCGTCTCCTCGATGCGCGCGTGGAGGTCAGCGACGAGGGTGCGCGTCATGGCGGCAACTCCCTGGGTTGCGGGCGCGTTGGTCGCGCCGACGACGAGCGGTAAACGGCCGCTCGGGGGGACGCGCCCACCATAGACGGTCAAGATCGCGGAAGTCGCCCGGTTTTCCGGCGGTACCGCCCCGGCGACACGGGACGGTACGGCCTCCTCAGCCCATGCCGAACGAGTCGTGGACCGGGCGCACCTCCACCGCCACGACGTGGAAGTCGAGGACCCGCGCGGCGATCTCCCGCGCCCGCTCCGGGCTCGCGCAGTCGATCACGTAGTAGGCGGTCAGGTGCTCGGCCGCCGCCGCGAAGGGCCCGGCCGTGGCGGTCGCCCCGTCCGGTGCCTGCGACCCGTCCGACCCGTCCGACCCGTCCGATCCGTCCGGACCGCCGCCGTTCCGGCGGAGCGTGGTCGTGTCCGTCGGATACGCCAGCCCCGCGCCGTTCAGCATCTCACCCGAGCCCTCCAGGTCCCGGTGGAGCGCCTCGTGCCGCCGGAACACCTCCGCCCGCTGCTCGGTGGTCATCGCCGCGGTCGCCGCCGGATCGGCGTACATCAGCACCATGAACTTCATGGCGCGATCCTCGCACCGGAACGCCCGGGTGCCGCGGCTCACCGCACCGGTGGCCCGACGGTCGGATGCGCACCGCGGTCGCGGCTGCGCGGGGGTGGACGGCTCCGGGGGCGCGGGTCAGAGGGTCCAGTCGAGGACGGTGCCGTCCGGGGCGGTGTAGCCGATGCGCTGGACGTCCGGGCCGGCTTCGAGGGTGAACCACTCGCGGCGCGGGCGGTTGTGGGCGAGCCAGCTCTGGTGGGCGGCGTCGACGTCCGCGGGGGCGGCGAGGGCGTGGAGGCCCGCCCAGAAGGAGAAGCCGGGGTCGTCCAGGACGCGCGGGTCGGCCTCCGGGGCCGCCGGGACGGGGGCCCCGCCGGGGTGCAGCGGCGCGAGGGCGGCCGGGCGGGGGAGGAAGCGGCCGACCGCACGGCCGTCGGGCAGCCTGGTGAGTCGGGCGACCGCGCCGCCGATTGGGGCGACGATGAGTCCGCCCGGCGCGCACTGGTCGAGCCAGGCCCGGGGGACGCGGCGGACCTCGCCGGTGGCGATGATCCGGTCGTACGGCGCGGCGGCCGGGTGCCCGTCCACGCCGTCGGCCCGGACGACGGACGGTGCGAGGCCGGACTCGGCCAGCCGGGCGCGGGCGGTGTCGACCGGACGCCCGGTGCGGTCGGTCGAGGTGACGGCGGCCGCGCCGGCGAGGTGGCAGAGCAGGGCCGTCTGGTAGCCGCCGCCGGTCCCGATCTCCAGCACCCGGTCGCCGGGGCGGACGTCCAGCGCGTCGAGCACGTCGGCGAGCAGGCTCGGCAGGGCGGCGGTCGACGTGGCGACTCCGCCGCGCAGGCCGCCCGGCGCGGCGTCCTCCGCGTGCACGCCGTCGATCCCGGTCACCAGCGCCCGGTTCGCGTACACCTCCCGCAGCCAGGAGTCGTCGCCGAAGTCGTCGGCGCGCCACGGCAGATGGAGGCCGCGCTCCTCGCGGTAGAACACCGGGACGAACGGGTGCCGCGGCACCGTGAGGAACGCCTCGACCACCCGGGCGGACAGCCCGGTGCTTCCGCGCTCGATCTCGGAGGCCAAGTCGACCCTGGCGCGCAGGAGTTGCTCGTCGGTGTGGAGAACGGTCGGCATGCCCGGTCGGCCCTTTCGTGCTCGCGGTCACGGACGTCGGGGCAGACCGGTCAGGTGCTCGACGAAGACCGTCCGGCCGTTTTGCTTTCCCCCGCGACCGGCGCCCCCGATGCTCCCGAAGACGTGAACAGATGGTCAAGACTTGTGAATGGAGGAAATGCCGAATTCGCGGGGCCGGGCGGTCGGTTCGCGTTTCCGGGCTCAGCCGAAGACGGCCGTCGGCTCACCGGTGTACCAGGTGTTGTCGATGCGGAGCCGGCGGATGACCCAGCGGTCGCCGTCCCGGACGAGGTCGACGTCGTACGGGTTCTTCAGCAGGGCGTGGGTGGCCGGGTCGGCGGTGAGCAGGTGCTGGGCCTCCACCAGGGCGGTGAGCCGGGCGGTGTCGCCGTCGACGGTGATCCGCGGGTTGGTCACCTGGTGGGTGGTGTCCACCCGGCCGGCGAACATCGCCAGGATGGTGGTGACGATGGTGTCCCGCCCGGACATCAGCGGCGGCTCGGCGCCCCACTTGGCGGCGGCCGGGCGGAAGTCCAGCTCGGCGTCGGCGGCGAAGGCCGAGGCGAACAGCGCCTCGTCCTTGAGGTCCTGCCCCAGGCCGAAGCGGTACAGCGCGTCGATGATCTCCGCGCGGTCCCTGAGCTCCGCGACGACCGCGGCGGTGTCGTGGGCGGGGGCGGTCAGGGCGCGGTCCCGGGTGACGTCCATGATGTCCTCCTGTGGGGAGCGGTGGGGGCGTGGTGGCGACGACCTCGATCCTGCGCCGCGCCTGACGTGGCATCAACGCGCTCCTGCGCAACGATCGTGAAGTCCCGGTTGACGGTGGAGGGGTGGGTGCGCATGCTGGAGCGCCACGAGCTGGAGGCCTTCCTGACGCTCGCCGAGGAACTGCACTTCGGCCGCACCGCCGAGCGGCTGCACGTCTCCACGGCCCGGGTCAGCCAGACGATCGCCAAGCTGGAGCGCCGGATCGGCGTCCCGCTGTTCCACCGCACCAGCCGCCGGGTGGAACTGTCCCCGGTGGGGCGGCAGTTGCAGGCGGAGGTCCGGCCCGCCTGGGAGCTGATCACCGAGGCGTTCGGGCGGGCCGTCGAGGCCGGACGAGGCCTGACCGGGCTGCTGCGGGTCGCCTTCGACGGGCCGGCGGCGGGCCAGCTGCTGGTCGGCGCCGCCCGGGTGTTCCGCGACCGGCACCCGGACTGCGAGGTCCGGATCCGCGAGGCGCACCTGCCGGACGTCCTGCCGTGGCTGCGCGCCGGCGAGGTGGACCTGGCGCTGACCGGCCGCCCGGTGCACGCCGAGGGCGTCACCGAGGGCCCGGTCCTGGTACGGGAGCCCCGCATGCTCGCCGTACCGGCCGGGCACGCCTTCGCCCGCCGTACGGTCGTCTCCGTCGAGGACCTCGCCCGGGTGACCGTGCTGCAGCTCCCCGAGAGCGTGCCGGACTCCCTGCGCCACGACCTCGCACCGCGCCGGACACCCGCCGGGAAGCCCGTCCCGCCCGGCCCGTCGGCCGCGACGCTCAACGAGGCGCTGACCCTGGTCGGCGCGGGCGAGGGCGTCTTCGCCGTCGGCGCCCATGTGCGGCGCTACTTCGCCCGCCCCGACGTCGTCTACGTGCCCTTCGAGGACGCCGCGCCGGTCGAATGGGGCCTGGTGTGGCTCGCCGAGGGCGCCACCGCCCGCGTCCGGGCCTTCGGCGAGGCCGCCCTCGCCATGGTGCAGGAGCACGCCCCCTGAGCGGTCCGTGGGAAGTCGGCCGGGCCGACTTCCCACGCCGCAGGCGGCTTCCTCAGGACTGCGCCGGCGTGCCGATCGCCCGCGGCCGGCCGGACCACAGCACCGAGCCGAGCAGCATCGCGCCGGGCGCGATCCCGGCGACGACCGCGATCACGGCGACGGGGGCGTCGCAGGCGGCCAGCACCAGGCCGACGACACCGCAGGCCGCCATCCCCGCGGCGAGGACGTGCAGTGCGGGCCTGCGCCAGACGGCCGCGAGGCCGAAGAAGTGCACACCGACCACGAAGGCGATCCACGCGACGCTCGCACGGGGGGTGTGCAGCACGTTGGAGATCACGAACAGTCCGACCGCGAGGGCCAGCCCCTCGGCCGCCACCACGTACCAGTAGCGCCGCCCGAAGCCCGTGCCGCTCGGCGGTCCGCCGTCGCCGACGGTCGCGGCGTCGGTGGTGATGGCGGTGGCGGTGGCGGCGGCAGTAGGCACAGCGGCACGGCCGGCGAACACGATCCGGACGAACGCGAGGATGGCGAGCACCCGCAGCGGAGCGCCGAGGGCGGTCGGCAGGGTCCCCGCGTTCATCTGGACGAAGGCGAGGCCGAAGCCACCGCCGATGAGCCTGCTGACCTGATCCTTTGTCATGATCGTCAGATTTACAGCATGAAGATCATCCGGCACAGCGGGTTCCCGGACTTCCGCCACTGTCGGCCATCAGGGTCAAGGACGACCCCGCCTTGCTCACCCGCTGGCGTGCCTCGTGAAGCGGCCGAGCCCGTTCGGGCTGAAGTGGTGACACCATTCCCACCCGCCCGGAGAGAACCCCATGAAGATTTCCCGCACGGTGACCGCCACGGCCGCCGCCGTCGCCCTGATCACCGTGGTGTGCGGCGGCTGCTCCAGCAGCACCAAGACGACGACCACGGCGACCACCTCACCCGCGGCGAGCCCCACGGCGACGTCCACGGCGGGCGCCACCGGCAGCCCGACCGCCACGTCGACCTCGACGGAGAGCCCGAGCCCCACCGCCGGAGCCACCGGCGCGGCCGTGGTCGGGGCCGCCACCGTCGGCAAGTTCCAGAACGTCCTGGTCGACTCCCAGGGCAGGACGCTCTACCTGTTCGAGGCGGACACCTCGCCCACCTCGACCTGCTACGACGCCTGCGCCACCGCCTGGCCGCCCCTGCTGACCACCGGCACCCCCACCGCCACCGGCGGCGCCGACCAGGCCAAGATCACCACCACCGCCCGCAAGGACGGCACCTCCCAGGTCGTCTACAACGGCCACCCGCTCTACTACTTCGAGGGCGACACGGCGAAGGGCGACGCCAACGGCCAGGAGTCCAGCGCCTTCGGTGCCAAGTGGTACGTGGTCAACGTCTCGGGCAACAAGGTCGAGGGCGACTGAGCGGATGGCTGACGCCGAACGGCCGTCCCGTCCCCGGCGGCGGGCCCCCGGCCTCCTGTGGGCGCTCCTGCCGGTGGCGGTGACGGCCGGGCTCTTCTGGTACGGCCGGGCGCACACCCCCGACTACACGAGCAGCCTCTTCGGCCGCCGCTACGACGACGCCAACCAGCTCAAGGCCCAGCTCGGCACCGCCCTGCTGGGCCTGGCGCTGGTCCAGCTCCTGCTGGCGCTGTGGATGTACGGCCGGCTGCCGGGCGCGGCCGCCGCGCCCCGCCCGGTCCGGACCGGGCACCGGGTGGTCGGCCTGGGGGCGTTCCTGCTCTCCCTCCCGATCGCCTACCACTGCATCACCGCCTACGGCGTGCAGCTGACGGACAGTCGGATCGCCCTGCACTCGTTCGCCGGGTGCTTCCTCTACGGCGCGTTCGTCGCCAAGGTCATCGTGGTCCGCCACCGCCGCGCGCCCGGCTGGGCCCTGCCCGTCGCAGGTGGCGCGCTCGTCGTCCTGATCGCCCTGCTCTGGTACAGCGCGGCGCTCTGGTACCTCGACGGGGACCACGTACCCGGCCTGTGAAACCGCCGGCGGCCCCTCGCGAGGAGCGGGGGGCCGCCGGACCGTTCAGCCCTGCCGGGGGAACGCGGAGGTGCGGGTGAGGACCGCGACCGCGACCAGGGCGAGGGCGGAGAGGCCCTGGAGGACGGCGTACCAGGGCGGGCAGAGGCCGGGGATCAGGTCGACGCCGACGAGCGCCACCGGCATGACCGTCGAGACGGTGCGGAGCCGGTCGAAGTCCCGGTAGGAGCCCTCGGCGGCCCGGGTGGCGAGCCGGAGGAGGAGCGGGGTGACCGCGAGGAGGATCACGCCGCGGACCCACATGAACGAGGTCGCCTCGTGCCCGGTGAACGCCATCACCGCGACCGTGGCGAGGATGACGGCGCTGACGGCGCCGAAGAGCGTGATGCACTTCTTCACCACGGTGAAGCTGTCCTGGGTGGTGGTGGTCGCCATGGTGCTGTTCCCTCCGTGTCGTTGTGGGAACGACGCTACGGAGTCGGGCCGCGCCCCGGTACGGGCTTGGCCCCACCGGTGGGTGGGGCCAGCCACACTCCCGGGCCGACCCTGCGGGCGCCGGGGAGGAGGTGGTCGGACCGGCACCGCGCCGGGCACGCGCGGAGGCCCTCGACCAGGGAAGGGACGAGGGCCTCGCGCGCGTCGGGCGGGTTCCGGGTCAGCCGCCGGACGGGTTCCTGGGGGCGCCGCCACCGGCACCGGCACCGCCACCGCCGAAGCCACCGCCGCCGAAGCCTCCGGCGGCCGCGTTGCCTTCGACGAGCTGGCTGGCGGTGTAACCACCGTTGGCGTCGGGGGTGCCGACGACGGTCACGCTCTGGCCGGGCTGCAGGTCGGCGACCTTGCCCTCCTTGTTGAGCTGGACCTTCGTCGCGTCGCCGGTGGTGATCTTGACGGTGTTTCCGTTGGCGTCGGTCAGGTAGACCGTGGTGCCGTCGACGGCCTTGACCGTGCCCCGGGTGAGACCGGCCTGCCCGCCGCCCTGGCCACCCTGGCCGCCCTGACCGCCCTGGCCGGCCCCGCGGCGGGAACCGTTCTGCCCACCGCCCTGCCCGTACCCGCCCTGGCCCTGGCCACCCTGGCCCTGACCGCCGTACCCGCCGCCCCCCGCGGGGCGCTGGGCACCGGCGGCCGCCGCCGCGGGCCGGGCGGACTTGCCGGCGGAGGAACCGTTGCTCTGCTCGTACCAGACCCCGCCCGCGAACGCGCCGGTGGCGATCACGCCGCCGGCCAGCACCAGGCTGAGCCAGGGCAGCTTCCGCCGGGGCGGCGCGGCCAGCTCGGCGCTCACATCACGGGCGTCCGGCGGGGTGGAGAGCAGGGCGACCTGCTCGGCCGGGGTACTGCTGACCGTGGCGATCTCTTTGCTCATGGGTTGGAGTCCTACTCGTGCCGGAGGGCGTCGATCGGCCGCAGGGAGGCGGCCCGGTTGGCGGGGTAGCTGCCGAAGAACAGCCCGATGGCGACGGCGATGCCGAACGCGCCGAGCACCGATTCGGGGATCACCACCGGCTTGATGCCGACGATGCTGAAGTGCGAGCCGACCATGCCGGCCGCCACGCCCAACCCCGCGCCGATCACCGACAGCAGCGTCGACTCGGTCAGGAACTGCCCGAGGATGACCGCGCGCGGCGCACCGAGCGCCTTGCGGATGCCGATCTCACGCGTCCGCTCGGTGACCGTCACCAGCATGATGTTGGTGATCCCGATCCCGCCGACGAGCAGCGAGATCGCCGCCACCGCGCCGAGCAGCACGGTGAACGTCTTGGTGGTGCTCTCGCGCGCCGTGAGCAGCGAGGCCTGGTTGGTGATCCGGAAGTCGGCCTTGCTCGGGTCGGCGATCGCGTGCGACGCGAGCAGCACCCGGGTGATCTCCGACTGGGCCGCCGTGGTCGAGTCCGCGGAGGCGGCCTGCACCAGGATCTGGTTCACCGTACCGAAACCGGTGAAGGCGTTCTGCACCGTCGGCAGCGGGGCGATGACCACGTCGTCCGGGTCGGTGAAGCCGCTGCCGCCCTTGGCCTGCAGCACGCCGACCACGGTGAACGGCGTGCCGCCGAGGACGATCTGCTTGCCGACCGGGTCCTCGGCGTCGAACAGCTGCTTCGCCGTGGTGGCGCCGAGCACGGCGACCTTGCGCGAGCCGAGCACGTCGTCGTTGGTGAAGTACTCGCCCTTCGCGACCTTCTGGTTGGAGGTCTCGAAGTACGCCGGGTAGGTGCCGACGATCGAGCCGGGGCTGTACGAGATGTTCCCGTACAGCGCCGTGCCGGTGGTCGTGACGACCGGGGCCACCGACTTGATCGCCGCG
This sequence comes from Kitasatospora sp. NPDC096140, assembly GCF_040303045.1. NCBI lineage: Bacteria > Bacillati > Actinomycetota > Actinomycetes > Kitasatosporales > Streptomycetaceae > Kitasatospora > Kitasatospora sp. NPDC096140. Next base: position 39,844 of record NZ_JBEOUW010000025.1, on the reverse strand, counting down.
GGGTCGGCGTCGTTCGCCAGCGCCTTGGCGTCGGCGACGGTGAGCTTCTTGACCGAGGACGCGGCCCGGGCGCCGCCCGCCGCCGAACCGGAGCTGACGGTCAGCGAGTTGGTGCCGAGCGAGGTGATCGAATCCTTGACCGCGACCGACGAGCCGTTGCCGACCGCCAGCAGCAGGATCACCGAGGCGACGCCGATCAGCACGCCGAGCATGGTGAGCGCCGAGCGCACCTTGTTGGCGGCCAGGCCGCCGACCGCGAAGCGGAGTGTCTGCCAGAGGATCACGCGGGCACTCCCAGGTCACGAAGGGCGGGTGGCGGCCCCTCCACCGGAGCCTGCCGGACGTCGCTCACGATCTGTCCGTCGACCAGTCGCAGCACCCGCTTGGCGTGCCGGGCGACCTCGTCCTCGTGAGTGATCAGGACGACCGTGCGGCCGGTGGCGTTGAGCCCGTCGATCAGGGCCAGCACCTCCTCCGTGGAGCGGCTGTCCAGGTTTCCGGTCGGCTCGTCGGCGAGCAGCATCGCGGGGGCGGTGACCAGCGCCCGGGCCACCGCGACGCGCTGCTGCTGGCCGCCGGAGAGCTGGTTGGGCTTGTGCCCGGAGCGCTCGCCGAGTCCGACCAGGGAGAGCGCGGCCAGGGCCCGGCGGCGCCGCTCGGCGGCCCGGACGCCCGCGTAGGCGAGCGGCAGCTCGACCTGGGCGAGGGCGGTGGTGCGCGGGATCAGGTTGAAGGACTGGAAGACGAAGCCGATCTTGCGGTTGCGCACCAGCGAGAGCTGCTGCTCGTCCAGGTGACCAACGTCGACGCCGTCCAGCAGGTAGCGGCCGGACGTCGGGACGTCGAGGCAGCCGAGGATGTTCATCAGGGTGGACTTGCCGGAGCCCGAGCTGCCCATCACGGCGACGAAGTCGCCCTGCTCGATGTCCAGGCTGACGCCCTGCGGCGCGCCGGTCTCCGGGTCGTCGGGCCCGCGCAGCGCGTGCACGGTGGCGTCACCGTGCCCGTACGACTTGGTGAGCCGGCGGATCCGGATCACCGGCACGGGCGTCGCGGGGACGCGCTTGTCGATGACGTGACGCATGCTCAGCCCCGACCGCCCCGGCCGCCGCCGCCACCGCCGCCGGCACCGCCGCCCGGGAAGACCCCGGCGCCGCCGCCGGCGCCGCCGCGGTTGCCGCCGGCGCCCGGGAAGGAGCCGTTCGGGAAGCCGTTGCTGCCGCTGGTGGTGGGGAGTTCGACCTTGTCGCCCTCCTTCAGTCCGGACACCACCTGGACCGTGCTGTCGCCCTCGACGCCGACCCCGACGGTGACCCGCTCGGTGGCGCCGTTCTCGTGCACCACGGTCGCGGTGCGGGAGGTGCCGGTGCCCGACAGGGCTGAGGTGGGCAGCGAGAGCGCGTTGTCGGCCTCGCCGGTGATCACCTGGACGGTGGCGCTGAGACCGGTGCGCAGGGTGCTGGTGTCGCCGCTCAGCTGGAGGGTCGCCGCGTACTGGACGGCGGAGGAGCCCGCGGCGCCGCCGGAGCCGCTACCGCTGGGCAGCGAACTGACCGACAGGACGGTCGCGTTGAGCTTGGTGTCGGACTGCGCGTTCAGCGTGACGGTGGCCGCCTCGCCCTTCTTCAGCTTGAGCGAGTCGAGCTCGGAGAAGTTCGCGGTGACCTGCATGCCGGTCGGGTTGGTGAGCACGATGAAGCCGCTGGGGGAGCTCGAACCCGTGCTGGTGCCCGTCGACTTGGTGGAGCCGCTGCCGGTGGACCCGGAGGCGGTCGCGCCGACCGTGTCGCCGACCTTGTTGGAGATCGAGGCGACGGTGCCGTCCGTCGAGGCCGTCAGCGTCGTCCCGCTCAGCGCCGCCTGGGCGTTGGAGAGGCTGGTCTGCGCGGTGGCGACCTGCTGCTCGGCCTGGGCCACGGCCGCGTCGTCGACCTTGGTGGTGGTGATGGTGGTGGTCTGCGGGGCGGGCGTACTGCTCCCGCCCGCCCCGCGTCCGCCACCGGCGGTGCCGGACCCGCCCCCGGACCCCCCGGAGGACGGGGCCGGCAGCGGCTCGGTGGTCGTGGTGGTGACCCCGGCCTGCGCCTTGGTGAGGTTGGCGTTGGCCGTGGTGAGGGCCACCCGGGCCGCGTCCACCTGCTGCTGGGCCGCCGTGGTGTCGACGGTGGCGAGCACCTGACCCTTCTTCACGGCGTCCCCGACCGCGACCTTGACCGCAGTGAGCTTGCCACCGGTGGTGAAGTCCTGGGCCGCGTCGGTGGGCGAGATCAAGGTGCCGGTTCCGGACACGGTGGCCAGGACCGTTCCCTTGCCGACCGTCGCCGTGCGGGTCGTGGGCTTGGCCGAGGCCGGACCGGAGCTGCCGCTGACCGTGGCGTACACCAGGGCCGCGCCGCCCAGCAGGGCCACGCCGAGCGCGGAGTTGACGAGGACGGCACCGCGCCGCCGTGGGAGCACCTTCATGGCGGACAGCTTCGCGGGGCGCTCTTGCGGAGCCCTGAGCGCAGGCTGGGAGAAGACTGAACGGTCGGATCCGGGCATTCCGGACGGATTGCCCGCCCCGCGCGACCTGCTTGGCCGCTCCGTGGGCGACCGTTGGCCGAACTCCCAGCCGGCTCCCAGCGATCCACAGCTTTCCGGGAGCGATCCGGGACGGAACCGGGACAACTCCGGGGCGGCTCCGGGACCGCTGCGAAACGGCCGCGGGAACGACTGCCGAACGGCTCATGAACGGCCGCGGGAAAGGCCGCGGGAACGGCCGCGCGCAGGAACGCCGCAGGGGCGCGCCGGTGGAGGCGCGCCCCTGCGGGTCCTACGGGTCCTGCGGGTCCTGCGGGTCCTGCCGGCCCCTGCGGCCGCGGAGGGTCGGAGCGGGGGTCAGAGCGACTTGCGGAAGGCCTCGGCCACCGACAGGAAGATCGAGTTGCCCTCGGCCTCCCCGATCGACACCCGCACACCCTCCGGGAACGGCCGCACGATCACGCCCGCCTCGGTGCAGGCCGCGGCGAATTCCGCCGAGCGCTCGCCGAGTCCGAGCCAGACGAAGTTGGCCTGCGAGTCCGGGATCTCCCAGCCCTGGGCGCGCAGCCCGGCCACCACCCGGTTGCGCTCCTCGACCAGCGCGTCCACCCGCTCCAGCAGCGCCTCCTCGGCGCGCAGCGAGGCGACGGCGGCGTTCTGGGCGAGCTGGGTCACGCCGAAGGGGACGGCGGTCTTGCGCAGCGCGGCCGCCACCGGCTCGTGCGCGATCGCGAAGCCGACCCGCATGCCCGCCAGGCCGTACGCCTTGGAGAAGGTGCGCAGCACGCAGACGTTGGGGCGGTCGCGGTAGAGGTCGATGCCGTTGGGCACCTCGGCGTCGCGGATGAACTCGATGTAGGCCTCGTCGACGACCACCAGGACGTCGCCGGGGACGGCGTCCAGGAAGCGCTCCAGCTCGGCGCGGTGGATCACGTTGCCGGTGGGGTTGTTGGGGTTGCAGACGAAGATCAGCCGGGTGTTCGGGGTGATCGCGGCGAGCATCGCGTCCAGGTCGTGGTCGCCGGCCTCGGTGATCGGCACCGGGACGGGCGTGGCGCCGGCGATCTGGGTGATGATCGGGTAGGCCTCGAAGGAGCGCCAGGCGAAGATCACCTCGTCGCCCGGGCCGGCCGTGGCGAGGATCAGCGACTGGGCGACGCCGACCGAGCCGGTGCCGGTGGCGATGTGCTCGGCGGGCACGCCGAAGCGCTCGGCCAGCACCGCGGTCAGCTCGCCGACGCCCATGTCGGGGTAGCGGTTGAGCGAGCCGGCGGCCTGGACCGCCGCCTCCAGCACGCCGGGCAGCGGGGCGTACGGGTTCTCGTTCGAGGACAGCTTGTAGGCGTCGGCGCCGGCCGGCTTGCCGGGCTTGTAGGTGGGGATGCCGTCCAGGGTCGGCCGCAGGCGCGGGCCCTGCGCTGACGTACCACTGCTCACGGTCGTACTCCGTTTCCAGAAGTTGCACAACTGTCCGGTGCGCTCGCCCGCCACGGACGGGTTCGCCCCCGTGCCCGGGATCTCCTGACGCGCCCGGACCACCCCGGTCGGGTGCCTTGCACCATACCGACCGCCCTCACCCGTAGGAGTGAGATGCCCGGTCGGGTTACAGGTGCAGATCAGCCATTCTGCCCGGTTCCTTTGGCACATGTCAGAGGTAAGAAGCCTGGTTTCGGGCGGGTATCGAAGGAGCGCACTACGGCTCACTCTTGGAGAAACGTATCTCCGAAGGCTCCCGATGCGCCGGTCACAGACCCTTGTCAGGAGCCATACGATCGGTCCGCCATGACAGCAGCAGCCAACCAGAGCGGTCGGCGACCCACCACCTCACGGCGTCTGGAGCGGGCCGGCATCCGGGATGTGGCGGCAGCCGCCGGAGTGTCGATCACCACCGTCTCCGACGCGCTGAACGGTAAGGGCCGCCTGCCCGACGAGACCCGCAGCCGGGTGCGCGAAGTCGCCGAGCGCCTCGGCTACCGCCCCTCGGCGGCAGCCCGAACCCTGCGCACCGGGCGGTCCGGCCTGATCGGGCTGACCGTCACGACCTACGGCGAAGAGCCCTTCACCTTCACCGAGTTCGCCTACTTCGCCGAGATGGCCCGGGCCGCCACCAGCGCCGCCCTCGGCCGCGGCTACGCGCTGGTGGTGCTGCCCGCCTCCTCGCGCCACGACGTCTGGGGCAACATCGCCCTGGACGGCACCGTGGTGATCGACCCGCCCGACCAGGACCCGCTGGTCAGCGAGCTGTACCGGTCGGGCGTCCCGGTCGTCAGCGACGGCAAGCCGGGCAACTGCCCGGTCACCGCCTGGGTCGACAACGACCACGAGGCCGCCGTCCTCGGCATCCTCGACCACCTCTCCGAAGCCGGCGCCCGCCGGATCGGCCTGCTCACCGGCACCAGCACCGACACCTACACCAGGCTCTCCACCGAGGCCTACCTCGGCTGGTGCACCAAGGTCGGGCAGGAACCGGTGTACGAGGCCTACCCGGCGCACGACCCGGCGGCCGGCGCGGTCGCCGCCGACCGGCTGCTCGCCCGCCCCGACCGGCCGGACGCCGTCTACGGACTGTTCGACCCCAACGGCACGGACCTGCTCGCCGCCGCCCGCCGGTACGGCCTGCGGGTGCCGGACGACCTGCTGCTGGTCTGCTGCAGCGAGAGCGACGTCTACGCGGCCACCGAACCGCCGATCACCACGCTCTCGCTCAAGCCGCGCAAGATCGGCACCACCGTGGTCAACCTGCTCATCGACGCGATCGAGGGCGTGGACTCCGGGACGGGCGTCGACATCGCGCGGCTCTTCCCGCCCCGGTTCCGCACCGCCGGCAACGGCCCGCCGCCGGGCACCCTGATGCCGACCGAACTGATCGTCCGCGCGTCCTCCCAACGCCGGAGCCCGCGCACCACCGTCAGCCCGCCCCGCCCCCCGGGCGAGGTCTAGACCGCCGATGCCGACCGGCATCGGCGGGGCACCGGCCGGACGCCTCCCGGGGCGCCGTTCGGGGCACGGACCGGGACACCGGCGGGGCCCCCGAACGGCCCCGCCGGACACCGACCGGAGCCGGGCGAGCACGAAAGACGCCCGGCCAGAGCTGACGAGACCATACCGAGCCAGGACAAAACGGACCCTCACGGGCCGCCCGGCTGACGCTCCGGAGGATTGGATGCCCACCAGGTGACGACGGCGGGAGAGTGGTCTTCCTATGATGGGCGAATGACACCCGAGGACCGCTTCCCCGGGCCCGAGCACCCCCACCCGGGCCCCCGCCACCAGCCGGACCTCGACGTGCTGCCGTACGGCACCTATTACGAACCCGAGCCCGCCCAGGCCTACTCCGGCACCCCGTACGACGCCGAGACGTACAGCGGCTACGGCGGCGCCCGCTACCTGGAACAGCACTGGACCACCGACGGGCAGGGGCACACCGTGCACGCCCAGGGAAACACCGCGGGCCACGCCCGGGACCAGGCGGCGGCGTTCTCGCACCAGGACCACCCGGGGTACGACGCCCAGGACCGCCCGGCCTACGAAGGCCAGGAGCACGCCGGGTACGACGCGCAGGACCACGGCGGGTACGACGGCCGCGACCACGGCCCGTACGAAGGCCAGGAGCGCGCCGGGTACGACGGCCAGGACCACGCGGCCTACGACGCGCCCGAGCACGCGGCGTACGAGAACCGGGACACCGGCGGCTACGACGACCGCGCCGGCTACGAGCCGACCCTCCCCGACCAGCCCTCCCCGGCCCTCCGGCTCGCCGGCCGCGACGACCCGCCGACCATCGAACTCGGCCCGCCGCTGCCGCTCCCGGACCCCGCCGCCCCGACCTACCCCTACCCGGCCCCCGGCCCCGGCGAGCCCCCCGGCCCGGTGTACGTCGTCGGCGACGTGCACGGCTACCTGGAGGAGCTGCGCGCCGCGCTGCACGGCCAGGGCCTGATCGACGCCGACGGCCACTGGTCGGCGGGCCGCGCCCGGATCTGGTTCCTCGGCGACTTCACCGACCGCGGCCCCGACGGCATCGGCGTCATCGACCTGGTCATGCAGCTCGCCGCGGAGGCCGCCGCGGCCGGCGGCTACTGCCGCGCCCTGATGGGCAATCACGAACTGCTCTTCCTCGGCGCCGCCAAGTACGGCGACGAGCCCGTGCAGTCCACCGCCGGCACCGCCTCCTTCCTGGCCGCCTGGCGGCTGAACGGCGGTCAGCAGAACGACCTGGACCGCCTGGAGGCGCACCACATCAGCTGGCTGTCCCGGCTCCCCGCCATCGCGCTGGAGGACGACCACCTGCTGCTGCACTCCGACACCACCGCCTACCTGGAGTACGGCGAGTCCATCCCCGACGTCAACGACGCCGTGCACGGCCTGCTCTCCGACGGCAGCGTGGACGAGTGGTGGGACTGCTTCCGCCGCTTCACCAAGCGCTTCGCCTTCCGCGGCGACGCCGGACCGACCGCCGTCCACGAGCTGCTGGACACCTACGGCGGCAGCCGGATCGTCCACGGGCACAGCCCGATCCCGTACCTCACCGGCGCGGTGCACGCGGACGACGGCCAGCCGCCGCACATCCCCGGACCGTACGTGTACGCGGACGACCTCGCGGTGGCGATGGACGGCGGCGTCACCATGGAGGGGCGGCTGCTGGTCGCCCGACTTCCCGTCAACTGACGTCGGTCGTCGAACGATTGTTCCCGGCGCCCGGGCCGTCGCGCACGCGCGGCCCGGGGCGCGAAATTCCGGAAACCGACTGTCAGCCCGGGCACACCCGCCCCTACCATGAGGCACACCACACCCGGCCGCCCGTCCGGCGGCCCGCCTCCGCGCCCGTTTCGGCGTCCTGAGGGCGCCCGCGCCCCCGGGGCGGAGCGAACCGGGGTCCGCACGAACGGGGTCCCCATGTCCAACCCCCCGCCGCTGCTCGCCGAGGACCGCCCGGAGTTCGAGCGCCTCCTCGCCGAAGCACTGCGCGACCGCACCGTCCTCACCGCCCTGCGCGCGCCCGGCGCGCTCACCACCGACCAACTGCGCATCCGCGCGCTGCGCGACGCCGACGGCATCAACGCCGCCGCCGGCACCGAGTACGCGCACTACAGCCGACTGCGCGAGAGCCTGCGCACCACACCCCCGCCACCACCCGGCGCCGAACCCACCGCCCCCGGCCTGCTCACCCAACTGCGCTCCGCGAACGGCGGCGCCGGACTGTTCCCCGTCCTCACCGTGCTCACCCCGATCCTGGCCTGGGCCGCCGCCGTCTTCCTGCTGCTGATCGGCTACCTGCTGCGCGCCGCCGACCCGGACCTCGCCCTCGCCCGCTCGCTCGTCACGGCCGGCTGGGTGGCACTCGCCGCCGGAGTCGCCGCGATGGCCATCGGCATCGTCGGGCTCCTCCTCACCGCCATACGCGACGGCGCCGCGGCCACCCCGGCCGGCACCGACCCGGAGCTCGCCGCCGAACTCACCGACGCCCGCACCGAGTGGCGCACCGCGCTGCGCGACCGCGGCCTGCTGCCCTACCTGCACGCCGCGCTCCCGCCGGTGCCCGGGCGCGAGCGCGCCGCCGACCCCGGTACCGCCTCCGGCCCGCCGGCCGCCTCCCCCGCCGACTCCCCCGCCGGCGACCACGACCCCGCCGAGCGGCCCGACTTCAGCAGCCCCGACTTCAGCAGCCCCGGCTACACCTCGCCCGCCTTCACCAGCCCCGGCCCCGACGGCCTGACCGACCCCGAGGGCCGCACCCCCCGCCCCGCCGCGTTCACCACCCCCGACTTCACCGGCCCCGGGTACACCGGCCCCGGCTACACCCCACCGGCCTTCACCGGCCCCGACGACGTGACCTGACCCGTCGACCACCACCCCCGCGACTCAACCCGAGTTCGGATCCGGGGGATGCATACACCCCCGATCCGGGTGCGACCACCATCGCCCGGGGCACCGCCTCCCGCCAGGCTGGAAGCACACGAGACCGCCGACCCGGGGGAGGCCGATGATGAACATCGGACGGACCGGACCACAGCACACCGCGCACACCCGCACCGCACCGACGGCACTGCTGGTCACCGCCCTGCTGCTGGCCCTGCTCGGGCTGCTCCCCGGCGCGGGGCCGGCACGTGCCACCACGCCGAAGGCCCCGGGCGCGACCGCCCCGGGCGCGAAGTCCCCGGCGGCCATGAACCGGGCGACGACCCCGACCCCGACCCCGGCGCCGAAGGCTCCGAGCGCCGCCCCGGCCGCCGCGGGCGACCCGGTCGAAACCCGGGTCGACTTCGCCGGCGCCGGCGGCACCGTCCTGCACGGCCTGGTGCTGACCCCGCCCACCGCCACGGCCCGCCACCGCGGACCCGGGCTGGTCATGGTCCCCGGAGCCGGCCCCGGCCCGCTGGGCGAACTGCGGCCGGCCGCCGAGGCGTACGCCCGACGCGGCATCACCACACTGATCTTCGACAAGCGCACCGACGGCTACTCGATGACCCACCGCGACTACGGGCAGCTCGCCGACGACGCCCTCGCCGCCGTCCGGCTGCTGCGCGCCCGGCCGGAGGTCGCACCGGGCCGGGTCGGCCTGTGGGGCCTCTCCGAGGGTGCCTGGGTGGTCTCGCTCGCCGCCGCCCGCTCCGGCGACGTGGCGTACCTGGTCACGGCCGGCGCGGTCGGCCTCACCCCGGCCCGCCAGCAGGCCTGGGCGTACGACGGCTACCTGCGCCACGCCGGCGTCTCCGGCTCGCTGCGCACCGCGCTGCCCGACAGCTCGGTGCGGGTGCTCGCCGCCGCCGGACTCTTCCCGGAGGCCGACTACGACCCGGTGCCGGTGTGGGAGCGGGTCCACCAGCCGGTCCTCGCCGAGTGGGGCACGCTCGACCGCGAAGCCGCCCCGGAGGAGAGCGCCGCGATCATCCGGCAGGCCCTCGACCGCGCCGGCAACACCCACTACACGCTGCGGACGGTCCCCGGCGTCCGGCACAACCTGCACCTGACCGACGACGACGGGTACGACCGGCCCGACCGGCTGCCGCCGGACTACGCCGAGGCCGAGACCGCCTGGATCCAGCGCCTCGCCACCGCGCTCCCCGCCGCCTCGGCCGATCCGGCCCCGCACCAGGACACCCTCAGCCACGCGCTCGCCCCGCTGCCCTGGTACCAGCGCACCTGGGCCGAAGCCGTCGCCACCCTGCTCTGCCTGACCGGCTTCGCCGGCTACGCGCTGACCGGCGCCGCCCGCCGGATCCGCCGCCGACCGCGCTCCGCCGCCCTGCCCCGCGCCGCCCGTTGGGCGGCCGCCACCGGCACCGCCGCGCTGCTGGGCGGGCTCGGCTACCTGTTCTTCCTGATGGTCACGGCCGCGATGTTCCCCGGGCCGGTGCTGCTCGGCCGTCCGGTGGTCTGGCTGGCGGTGCAGCTGCTCGCCGTGGTCGCGGTGGGATCCGCGGGCGTCGCCGCCTGCACCGCGCTGCGGCGGCGGGCCGCCCTCGCCGCCACCCGCGGCCTGGACCGCGCCCGGCTCGGCGCGCTGCTGCTGGCCTCGGCGGTGTTCGTGCCCTGGGCCCTGTCGTGGGGCCTGCTGCTGCCCTGACGGCGGACCGGACCGGCGCCCGCTCCCCGCCCGGGGGGCGGGTTCGCCCGTGCGCGCGCCGTCCCCCGGGCAGGGCGCCGATCAGACCGCGCCCGTGCGGGCAGGGCGCCGGTCAGACCGCGCCCGTACAGGCAGGGCGCCGGTCAGCCCGCCCCGGCCCCGTGCGGGCAGGGTTCGGCGAGCGGCCCGTCCCCGAACCGGCTCGGCCACGGCGGGTGCTCCCCGACCGGCAGCCCCGCGGCCACCGCGTTCCAGCGCTCGACCCAGGGCCGGGCCAGGTCGGGGCAGCACCACACCCGGTCCAGGTTCCAGTACGGGCTCCGCCACCTGGCACGCCACACGGCGGGCTCGTGCAGGCGCCTGACCCGGAAGCCCTCCAGGTGGCGCCGCCGGATGATGATGCTGATGTGGCGCCTCCCGCCGCCGCGGTGCAGCCCCACCACGTGCACGTCGCCGTCCTCGTCCGGGTAGCGGGGCGGGGACACCCAGAGCCGCGCCCCCGGCGCGAAGTGCCTGAGCCCGGACCGCACCTGCGCACCGTCCGGGCCGTGGGTGGTCGTGGCGGCGACGTTGGCCACCACACACCATTCCGGCGGCGCGCCCGCGCCCTCCGTCTGTTCGGACATGCGGGGAGTCTGCACCCGGGCCATACCCTCCCACCAGCGCTTTTCCCGCTCAGCCGGCCGCCGCCGCGACGCACGACGGCGCTGCCCCGGCAGCGGGCCCACCGGTGGCCGGCCCGCCGGCGGCGTCCGCCGCCGCCCGGACGAACGCCAGGACCCGCGCGGTCGAGTTGCCCTCCCGCCAGATCGGGCCGCGTTCGATCGGCGGCGCGTCGTGGATGGGCACGTAGGCGACGTCCGGGCGCGGGTAGTAACGGCGGGAGTGCTCGCCGACCGGCAGCACGCCGCGGCCCAGGGCGACCAGGCTGAGCATCTCGGAGAACGTCCCGCCGGACGGGCCCCTGGTGACCGGCCGACCGGACGGCGTGTGGTCGGGGGTGCGGTCCCGCTTGAAGCCCACCGAGGTGACGGCCGGGTACTGCACCACCGGGTGGTCGGCGAGCACCTCGATCGACACCGACCGCTCCGCGGCCAGCGGGTGCCCGGCGGCCACCGCGAGGACCCGCTGCTCGGTCAGCAGCACCGGCCCGCAGGCCATGCCGTCGAACGGGTAGGAGGCGATCAGGACGTCCACCGAGCCGTCCACCAGGCTCGCCCGGGAGTTGGAGAGCTGGACCTCGCGGACGTCTACCCGGCAGTCGGGGTGCCGCTCGCCGAACAGCGCGACCGCCTTGAGCAGCAACGGAGCCGTCCACTCGCCGAGGAACGCGACCCGCAGCTCCCCGGTCACCCCGCGGCTGGCGTCCTCCGCCCGGCGCAGGGCCGCCGCCATCGCCTCCACCACCGGGGCCAGGTCGTCGGCCAACTGGCTTCCCACGGCGGTGAGTCGCACCGTCCGGCTGGTACGTTCGAACAGCGGGCCGCCGATCCGGCGCTCCAGCTTCTTCACCACCTGGCTGACCCGCCCGGTGGTCAGGCGCAGACGCTCGGCCGTCCGGCCGAAGTGCAGCTCCTCCGCGAGCGCGAGGAAGACCTCGACCTCCAGCCGCTCCAGCATCAGCCCACCCCGCCCCTCGATCGTTGAATATGACTCAACGATCGTACGTCGATCATGCGTTGATGGCGGGTCCGTTCCGGAGGATCGTGGAACACGTCACCGACCGCGCGGAACAGCCCGCGGCGATCCCCCGAGCCACGCCCGGAGCCCCCCATGACCAGCGCCACCGACCCGGCCGCCACCACCGCCGCCACCGACTCCGCCGGCACCGGGCGCCGGATCACCGCGGGCCTCTTCATGTCCCTCGACGGCGTGGTCGAAGCCCCCGAGACCTGGCACTTCCCGTACCTGAACGAGGAGATGGGCGCCGTCGTCGGCGGCCTCGCCGCCGCGGCCGACACCCTGCTGCTCGGCCGGCGCACCTACGAGACCTTCGCCGCCACCTGGCCGCAGCAGACCGGCGACATGGCGGACGCGCTCAACGCGATCCCCAAGCTGGTCGTGTCCACCACGCTCGACAAGGCCGAGTGGAACAACTCAAGCGTCCTCTCCGGCGACCTCGTCGCCGAGCTGACCGAGCTCAAGCGCCGGCCGGGCCGCGACATCAGCCTCTCCGGCAGCATCATGCTCACCCGGTCCCTGCTGCGCGCCGGACTGATCGACGACCTCCACCTGCTCGTCCACCCGATCGTCCTGGGCTCCGGCATCCGCCTGTTCACCGAGCAGGACCGGATCCCGCTGCAGCTCGCCCACTCGGCCACCTTCCGCACCGGCGTGGTCCACCTGCACTACCGCCAGGCCTGACCACCACCCACGACACCCCCACCCACCGGAGGACCCACCATGCGCGTCATCGCCTTCGACCACCTCGTCCTCAACGTCTCGGACGTCGAGCGTTCCCTGGCCTTCTACGTGGACCAGCTGGGCCTGGAGCCCGTCCGCGTCGACGAGTGGCGGGCCGGGAAGGTGGGGTTCCCCTCCGTCCGCGTCACCGCCGACACCATCATCGACCTGACCGACCGCCCCCGGCAGGAGTCCAACGTCGACCACATCTGCCTCACCGTCGAGCCCCTCGACTGGCAGGAGGTCATCGACGCCGGCACCTTCACCGTCCTCGAAGGCCCCGTCCCCCGCTACGGCGCCCGCGGCACCGCCACCTCCCTCTACGTCCGCGACCCCGACGGCAACACCGTCGAACTCCGCTGGTACCCCGCGGACGCCGGCCACTGACCACGGCGCCGCCCCGGCCCCACGGGGGTGGACCGGGGCGGCACCGTCCGCGGCGACGGGAACGGCACAGGGTGACCCCGGCGGGATGATGATCCCGTGGAACAACTGACCGAAGATGATCTCAATCGCCTGAACGACTTTCTCTGCGCCCGGCTGCACGACGCCGCGGCGCTTCCGGCGAGCGAGGCCGACAGGATCGGCCAGGCGCTGTCCGTGACGCTTCGATCCGCGTACACCGAGGCACTACGTGGAGTGCGGATGAAGCGGACGTCCCTCGGATACGTGCCCCAGAGGGCCCGGACCGCGCAGGCGTGGGATCTGATGGTCGGTGCTGCGATCGTCTGGCAGAACCACTCGGACTTCCCCGCCGATCTCGCCGTGCGGGCCGTACGGTTCCATCTCCGCCCGCGGTGACGGGAAAGCGGGCCGGCTCGGGCGATTCTCGTCAGTCGAAGGTCAGCCGGCTGCCCCAGGCCGCGCTCGCACCACTACGCCAGACGGCCAGGCCCGTGTACGTGAAGACGCAGCCGAGACCGACCCAGTCGTCGCGGTCGTCGTGGCGGAGAGAGCGGTCCGCGAAGGCGGTTCGGAGGTCGTCGAGCGGGATCACCGTGAAGGCCTCGCCCGACTCCACCGGGAAGTGGCGGACCTCGATCCAGCCCTCACGCACGTACGGGAGCAGGGGAGCGAGCTGGCGATCGACCCACTCGGAGAGCTCCGTGCCGGTCAGCTCGGTCGGCAGATCCTCCCAGATGCCGAACGGCCCGGTGAGCATGCCGCTGAACTCGGCGGCGCAGACCAGCACCTTCTGTTGCTCGCGGGTGAGTTCGTCCCAGCCGGGCAGACCGTCACCGGTCGCGGCCGGAAGCGCGCTCGTGTGCCACCACTCGCGCGCGGACTCGGTGGCGTGCAGGTCGAACGTCGCGGCCGCCTTCGGGCTCCAGAGCCAGTTGGCCGGCTCGGCCAGCACGTGCTGCAGCTGCGAGCCGGTCACGACGGGATCGGTCGGGGCAGCGCCCATACCCTGTCGTATCCGGACGGTGAGCAGACCGCGCTCGACCAGATCCAGGACGACCGGGGCCAACTGGGGTACCAGCGCGCGCTGTTCGTCCCGGCTGTAGCTCCGTAGCGGCGGGGCATCCTTCGCCCCGGCCCACCGGAGATCGATTCCGTACTGCTGGACCGTTCCGGCCAGGCGCGACTGCCACAGGCCACGGCGCATCAGCGTCTGCTCGGCCGGGCTCAAGGCGTTCCAAGGCTGCATGGCACGGATCATCCCAGGCACGGCCCTGCGCCACAGAGCGGTTTTCCGCGGTTCTGATCTGGCAACAACGTGCCCCTCCGGCGCAGTGGGCCTCGGTCTCGGCCACGGTTACCTGCCGGTTGCCGCCACGCACACAAAGGTTGCCGTGATCGGGAGGACTTTCCGAGAGCCGCCGGCACGTCGTCCACTGGTCATGACGGCATGGCATGCATCTCAGTGCGCCCGCGCTGCGCCGGGAAGCCCCCTCCTGCCTCCCGGAGCAGCGCGGTCCACACCGATGGTCAGTCGGCCAGCGGGAGGTAGACCCGGTTGCCCTGGGCCTTGAACTCCTCGGACATGGCCTGCATGCCGGCCACCGCCTCGGCGTCGTAGCCGGAGGCCACGGCCGTGGCGCCGTCGCCGTGCTCGTCGCGGATCTTCTGGGAGATCTTCATCGAACAGAACTTCGGGCCGCACATGGAGCAGAAGTGGGCCGTCTTGGCGGGTTCGGCGGGCAGCGTCTCGTCGTGGAAGTCGCGGGCGGTCTCCGGGTCGAGGGCCAGGTTGAACTGGTCCTCCCAGCGGAACTCGAAGCGGGCGTCGGAGAGCGCGTCGTCCCATTCCTGGGCGCCGGGGTGGCCCTTGGCGAGGTCGGCGGCGTGGGCGGCGATCTTGTAGGTGATCACGCCGGTCTTGACGTCGTCCCGGTTGGGCAGGCCCAGGTGCTCCTTGGGCGTGACGTAGCAGAGCATCGCGGTGCCCCACCAGGCGATCATCGCGGCGCCGATGCCCGAAGTGATGTGGTCGTAGCCGGGGGCGACGTCGGTGGTGAGCGGGCCGAGGGTGTAGAACGGCGCCTCGTCGCAGATCTCCTTCTGGAGATCCATGTTCTCCTTGATCTTGTGCATCGGGACGTGGCCCGGGCCCTCGATCATCACCTGGACGTCGCGCTCGCGGGCGATCCGGCCGAGCTCGCCGAGGGTCTGCAGTTCGGCGAACTGCGCCTCGTCGTTGGCGTCCGCGATCGAGCCGGGGCGCAGGCCGTCACCGAGCGAGAAGGTCACGTCGTAGGCGGCGAGGATGTCGCAGAGTTCCTCGAAGTTGGTGTAGAGGAAGTTCTCCTGGTGGTGCGCCAGGCACCAGGCGGCCATGATCGAGCCGCCGCGCGAGACGATGCCGGTCTTGCGGCGGGCGGTCAGCGGGACGTAGCGCAGCAGCACGCCGGCGTGGACGGTCATGTAGTCGACGCCCTGCTCGCACTGCTCGACGACGGTGTCCCGGTAGACCTCCCAGCTCAGCTCCTCGGCCTTGCCGTCCACCTTCTCCAGGGCCTGGTAGAGCGGCACGGTGCCGATCGGCACGGGGGAGTTGCGCAGGATCCACTCGCGGGTGGTGTGGATGTTGCGGCCGGTGGAGAGGTCCATGACGGTGTCGGCGCCCCAGCGGGTGGCCCAGGTCATCTTCTCCACCTCCTCCTCGATCGAGGAGGTGACGGCCGAGTTGCCGATGTTGGCGTTGATCTTCACCAGGAAGTTGGTGCCGATGATCGCCGGCTCCACCTCGGGGTGGTTCACGTTGACCGGGATGACGGCCCGGCCGCGGGCCACCTCGTCGCGCACGAACTCGGGCGCCAGACCCTCGCGGAGGGCCACGAACTCCATCTCCGGGGTCACCACGCCCCGCTTGGCGTACGCGAGTTGGGTGACGGCCGCACCGCCGCGGCCGCGCAGCGGACGGCGCGGGCGGCCGGGGAAGACGGCGTCCAGGTTGCGCAGGTTCCCGCCGCGCGGCGCGGTGTGCTTGATCCCGTCGTCCTCGGGGCGCGGCTCGCGGCCGTCGTACTCCTCGACGTCGCCGCGCTGGCGGATCCAGGCGTCGCGCAGCGCGGGCAGGCCGCGCCGCACGTCGGGCTCGTACGCCGGGTCGGTGTACGGGCCGGAGGTGTCGTACAGCGGGACGGACCTGCCGTTGGTGAGCCGCACCTCGCGGTAGGGGACCCGCAGGTCGGGGCGGGATCCCTCGCGGTAGGCCTTGCTCCAGGCCGGGGTCGGGTAGCCGGTGCGCTCGCTGCTGGGGGCGCTCCGGACAGACTGCGGCTGTGCGTCGAACGTGGTCATCTGACCTCTACTCCCTACGCCGGCATTACCCGGTCAGGTTCCTGCGGTCGACGCAGCCGTCGGTCCGTCCGTCGACGTCCCGGTCAGCGCCCTCTCAGCCCGGTGCTCCGAGCTCCCGCGTCGCAGGCGGTGTTGCCTGCACATGACGCCCAACACGGTAGCGAGCCGATCGCCGCTGGTCCAGAGCGGGTCCATCGGCCGGGAACGGCCGAGGCCCGGCTCCCCGTGACGGGGACCGGGCCTCAGGGCGGCGTTCGGGAGGGAGGTCAGCTCTTGGCGGCCTTCTTCACCAGGATCACCACGGCGGCCGCGATGCCGACCACCACCAGCAGCTTGATCGCGAAGCCCAGCAGCGTCCCGATCACCCCGAAGACGAAGGCCACGATGTTCCAGGCCAGCACCAGGACCAGCACCGGGATGACGATGTTGCGCACCCAGGAGGGCAGCGACTTCCAGAGCTCAGCCATGTCCGTTCCTCTTCTCCCCTCGGGCCGGCCGCCGTCCGGTGCCGGATCCCGCTTGCTTTCGATACTTCGATCGTACGGGGGCCGGAGTGCCGGAACGAGGCCCAACGGCCCGGAGAGAACCCCGAGATCACCCCGACCCCGACCCCCGGGGAACACCCCCGGGGATCTACGGGGACACCCCCTGGAAGGCCCCCGCCGAACGGCCGGGAACCGGTCCGCCGCCGGTCGGAACGGCGGGCGGAGGGGCGGGCGGAACGGCGGGCGGAGGGGCGGGCGGTCGGCGGGCGGAGGGGCGGGCGGTCGGCGGGCGGAGGGGCGGGCGGTCGGCGGGGGCCGCCGGATCCGCGGCAGGATCCGCCGCCGGTCAGACCGGCCAGCGCTCACCGCGCCAGGCGGCGTCCCAGAACATCCACTCGTAGCGTGAGGTGGTCACGAAGTGCTCGACCACCTTGCGGCGTTCGGCCGCGGAGAGCTCCTCGCCGATCCGGTCGGTGAGCGCCAGCACCCGGCGGACCACCGACTGGAACGCGTCGTCGCCGTAGGTCGCGATCCACTTGGCGTAGAGCGGGTCGGGGGAGCCCTGGGCGAGCAGGGCCCCGCCGACCCGGGCGTAGATCCAGTAGCAGGGCAGCACCGCGCCGACGGCCTCGGCGAAGGAGCCGCCGTAGACGGTGGCCAGCAGATAGCTGGTGTAGGCCCGGGTGGTGGGCAGCACGGGTTCGGCGGCGGCCTGCTCGGCGGTGCCGCCGAAGGCGGTCAGGAACTCCGCGTGCATGCCCTGCTCGGCGGCCAGTGCGCCGACCGCGTCGTCGGCGAAGGCCCGGACGTCCTCCTCGCCGGGCGCCTTGGCGGCGCAGACGGCGAGGGCGCGGGCGTAGTCGCGCAGGTAGTGCGAGTCCTGGACGACGAAGTGGCGGAAGGCCTCGCGCGGCAGGGTGCCGTCGGTGAGGCCGGCGAGGAAGGGGTGGGCCAGGATCTCGGCGTAGACCGGCTCGATGGCCGCCCAGAGTTCCTCGGTGAGGCTGCGTTCTTCGGTGAGGCTGCGGGTCATGCGGACGACCCTAGGCGAGCGCCCCGGCGGCGGGGTCCCCGGCCACCGGCCGGTCGGCCGTCCTCCGGGGGCGGGAGCGGGCCTTCGGCACCAATCCGCCGTGTGGTGGTTCCCCCGGGCGGTGCCGCCTGCCAGGCTTGGGCGGTATGAAGGGTTTCGTCATCAAGACACTGATCAACGCGGCGGCCATCTGGGCCGCCGCCTGGATCGTCGCAGGCATCCAACTCGCCCAGGGCAACGCCGACTGGCAGCACAAGGCGCTCACGGTGCTCGGCGTCGCCGTCGTCTTCGGCGTCGTCAACTGGCTGATCAAGCCGGTGGTCAAGCTGTTCTCGTTCCCGCTGTTCATCCTCACACTGGGCCTGATCACCTTCGTGATCAACGCCCTGATGCTGATGCTGACCTCGTGGGCGTCGGGGAAGCTGCAGCTGGACTTCCACGTGACCGACTTCTGGGCCGCGCTGTTCGGTTCGCTGATCATCAGCCTGGTGGCGTGGGGCCTGCACCTGGCCCTGGACGACGACTGACCGCCGTCGTGCGGAGTGTGCGCGAGGGGCCCGTACCCGGGTGGACCACCCGGGTACGGGCCCCTTCGTCGTGCCGCGCGCGTGCCGCGGGGCACTCCGTGCATCGCCGCGGGATCGCCGCGGGCGTCCTCCGCGGGCCGCCTCAGCCCGCGTTCTCCCGCCCGCGGAGGATGGCCGCGAGCTTGGCGTCGAGCTCCCGCCCGATCAGCTCCTGCCCCACCGGCACCAGCCGGGCGGTGCCGGCCAGGAAGGCGAGCAGCGGCGCGGACGGGGCCCGCAGCACGGCGTCACCGGCGGGGGAGCGCAGCAGGATGCGCACCTCCGTGGACGCCTCGTCGACCGGGTGGATGTGCACGTCGCCCTCGCCCGCCGGGCCGGTGATCCCGTCGAGCAGCAGCTCCCGCGCGAAGAACCAGGTCACCGGTGCGTCACCGGGCAGGTGGAAGGCGAGCCGGACGGCGTACGGATCACCGGCCTCGTAGACCGCGTCCACCGGGACGCGCACGGAGAGCTCGTGCGAGACCACGAGGTTCATCACCAGGTGCCCCTGGACTCTGCTGTGCTGCATGGCGCCAGTCCTCTCGTTCTGCCCCGGTCGGGCTTCGACCCGGTCCCGGGGGTCCGGACGCATTCCCGGGGTTTCGCCCCATTCCCGGGGTTTCGACGCATTCCCGGCGCGGGAGACTCCCGCACAACGCTCCAGCCCCGGAGGTGGCCATGGGCCCCGACAACCGAACCCCGCCACCGCGCCCGGTCGTGAAGCGGACGGCGCGGGCGATCCTGCTGGAGCTGGACCCGGACGATCCGTACGGCCCGGCCTCGATCGTGCTGATCCGGCGGGTCCGGCCGGGCGCGCCGCACCCGTACTGGATCACGCCCGGCGGCGGGGTCGAGCGCGGCGACCGGACGGTGGTCGAGGCGCTGCACCGCGAGGTGGACGAGGAGCTCGGCGGCAAGGTCGTGGACGTGGTGCCCGCCTTCGTCGACACCATCAGCCACACGCACCATGACGACGGCACCCTCCTGCACCCGCACGGGGTCAAGGTGCAGCACTTCTTCGTCTGCCGGCTCGCCTCGATGGACCTCAGCCGACGGCACGGGCCGGAGGTGACGGAGCCGAACGGGGAGTACGAGGTGGTCCGGCTGCCGTTCACCCGCGAGGGGGTCACCTCGGTCAACGTGGTCCCGCCCCGGCTGCGGGCGTACCTGGCGGCCAACATCGAGGGCATCCGCGCGCTGCTCGCGCCCGATCTCGGGTGATCACCCGGCGGCCAGGTCGCCGACCAGGTCGTGCCGGATGCGCTCGGCCGGCACTCCCGCGCGCAGCAGCACCCCGACGCCCCGGCGCACCATCGCGGGCGGCCCGCTGAGCACCGCGTCGCGGCCCGCCCACGGGCCGAACCGGCCGACCACCTCGGGGAGTTCGCCGGTCATCGTCCCCAGGGCCGGGCCGTTGCCGCTGCCCGACAGCACCGGGTGCACCGTCAGCCAGGGGTGGACCCGGGCCAGCTCGCGCAGCCCGTCCAGCGCGTACAGCTCGGCGGTGCGGCGGGCGCCGTAGAACACCTCGACCCGGCGGCCGGGCGCGCCGTGCCCGGCGATCTCCTCGACCAGTGCGCGGATCGGCGCGATGCCGGTGCCGCCGCCGAGGCAGAGCAGGTCCGCGCCGCCGGTGTGGTCGACGGTCATCGCGCCGGCCGCCGGGCCCAGCCGCAGCACGTCCCCGGGTGCGGCCCGGTGGACCAGCGCGTTGCTCACCCAGCCCGCCTGGACGGCCTTGACGTGGAAGGTCAGCAGCCCGTCCGGGCGGGGCGCGGCGGCGAAGGAGTAGTGCCGCCAGACCCGCGGCCACCAGGGCGTCTCCAGGCTGGTGTACTGCCCGGCCCGGAACGGGTACGCCTGGTCAGGGCGGACGGTGATCACCGCGACGTCCCGGGTGGGGCGCTCGTGCCGGACCACCTCGCCCTGCCACCAGGGCGGCGAGGTGCGGGCGGCCTCCTCGGCGGCCTCGATCATGATCGAGGAGATCAGCCGGTAGGCGCGCCGCCAGGCCAGCTCGGTGTCGGTGTCCCAGCGCCCGCCCGTGTACCTGGCCAGCGCCTGCACCAGGCACTCGCCCACCGGGGCGTAGTGGCCGGTCAGGGTGCCGTACCGGCGGTGGCCGCGGCCGAGAGCGCCCAGCCTGGCGCGCAGGGCCACCGGGTCCTCGGCGCCGCGGGCGGCGGTGAGCAGGGCGCGGAACAGCCGGTCGCGCTGGACGTCCATGGCGGCGGGGAAGAGCGAGCGGACCTCGGGGTGGTGCAGGAAGAGCAACGCGTAGAAGTGCGCGGTGGCCCGGTCGGCCACCGGCTCGACGGCCGCGAGGCTGTCCCGGATCAGCTCGATGTCCCGCGCGGTGAGCGGCAGTTCGACGGCGGGGACGAGGGCCTGCCCGACGCCGGGGTTCGCGGACGGCAGCGCGACCGGCAGCGCGGACGGCGCCGCGGGGGGTGCGGGCAGTGCGGCGACGGGCGTCGCCGGAGGCTGCCCGGCGGGGGTCGGCGCGGCCCAGGCGTCGCTCCAACTGTCACCTGGTCCGGCCCAGTTGAGCCCGGGCGCGTCGGCGAACAGCGGGCGGAAGGCGGGCGAGCTGCCGGTGACCGAGACCGCCTCGGGGTAGCTCGGCGCCGGGTGGTCCGGCGCCGGGAAGCTCGGCCCGGGCGAGCCCGGTGCGGGGACGGTCGGCGGCTCGGACGGCATCGCCGGGATCACCGGGCGGAGGTGCTCCGCCCCACGAGCGTCCGGCGCCGGCGGAAGGACGGTCGCGGGCGGAAGGACGGTCGCGGGCGGAAGGACGGTCGCGGGCGCGCCCGCCGGCGGTACCGGCGGCAGCGTCAGCACCGGAGGCACCGGCGGCGTCGGCAGCACCGGCGGCAGGTCCGGCGGGTCCAGCGGCATCGGCGGCCGGACGGCCCGGGTCGGCGACGGCGCCTGCGGCACCGGAGTCCCCTCGGGCGGGAGCTCCGGCAGGCCCGGGACGGAGGCGGCCCCCGCCGAGCCGTGCCCGGTGCGGACCAGAAGTGTTCTGCGGGACTTCACCGCTACGTTTCGAGTACCCAAGAGAATCGTTTCGCCTCCGGCCGGCCTACGCCACCACCTGGCTTGTCTCTGTTGACGCCTAGGCAGCGTGGCACGCCCGAAGTGCTCATCCGACAAATCACGCGAAGCCCGGACACCCGGCCCGGGAACGCGCTACTCTCACTCGATCGCGGTTGCCCTGAGTGGCCCCCCGTCCACCCAGGGCAACCGTCGTCGCTCGACGGCGCCGCTCCTCAGAGCTGCCGCAGCAGCATCCCCGGCTGCTCCACGCAGTCCGCGACGAACCGCAGGAAACCGCCCGCCGTCCCGCCGTCGCAGACCCGGTGGTCGAAGGTGAACGACAGCTGCGTCACCTCGCGCACCGCCAACTCCCCGCCGTGCACCCACGGTTTGGCGACGATCCGGCCGACCCCGAGCATCGCCGCCTCGGGGTGGTTGAGGATCGGGGTGGAACCGTCCACGCCGAACACCCCGTAGTTGTTCAGCGTGAAGGTGCCGCCGGTCAGCTCGGCCGGGGTGAGCGCGCCGCTGCGCGCCGCCTCGGTCAACCGGCCCAGCTCCTCGCCGAGCTGCTCGGTGCTGCGGGCCTGCGCGTCCCGCACCACCGGGACGACCAGGCCGCGCTCGCCCTGCGCGGCGAAGCCCAGGTGCACCGCCGAGTGCCGGACGATTCCCGAACCGTCCTCGGTCACCGAGGAGTTGAGCTCGGGGAAGCGCGCCAGCGCGACCGTGCAGATCCGCGCCAACAGCGCCAGCACGCTCACCTTCGGGCCCGGAGTCGCGTTCAACTGCCGCCGCAGTGCCATCAGTTCGGTGGCGTCGGCATCCACCCAGCAGGTCGCCGCCGGGATCTCCCGGTGGCTGCGGCTGAGCTTCTCGGCCACCGCCTTGCGCAGCCCGCGCAGCGGGACGACGCCCTCCGGCACCGCGGCCGCGGCGGGCCGGGCGGCGGCGACCGGAGCGGCCACCTTGGCCGCGACCGCCCGTTCGACGTCCGCCCGCATGATCAGTCCGTCCGGTCCGCTGCCGGTGAGCGCGGCCAGGTCGACGCCCTGCTCCCGGGCCAGCCGCCGCACCAGCGGCGAGATCACCGGCACCACGACCGGCGCGGCCGGAGCCGGAGCCGGGGCCGGAGCCGGAGCCACAACCGCCGCAGCCGCCGCAGGCGCCGTCACCGCCGGAGCGGCCACCGGAGCCGCCCCCGCAGCGGCCACCCCGACCCGGCGCCGCCGACCGCCCTTCCCGGTCTCCGCGACGCCGTACCCGACCAGCGGCCGCTCGACCTCGGCGGAGGCCGCGGGAGCGCGCCCGGCACCCGAACCGGCCGAACCCGCCGAACCGGCGGAACCCACCGGCTCGTCGGCGGCCCCGCCCGACGCCGCCACCGCGACCGTCACCAGCGGAGCGCCGACGGCGATCTCCTCGCCCTCCTCGCCGTACCGCGCGGTGACCACCCCGCCGTACGGGCAGGGCACCTCCACCACGGCCTTGGCGGTCTCCACCTCCACCACCGGCTGGTCGACGGCGATCACCTCGCCGACCTCGACCATCCACCGCACGACCTCCGCCCCGGTGAGTCCCTCACCGAGGTCGGGCAGCCGGAACTCCCGCACGACGGGCATCATGCTCAGTCCTCCCACTGCAGCCGGGCGACCGCGTCCAGGATCCGGTCCACCCCGGGCAGGTGATGGTGCTCCAGCATCGGCGGCGGGTACGGGATGTCGAAGCCGGTGACCCGCAGCACGGGCGCGGCCAGGTGGTGGAAGCAGCGCTCGGTGACCCGTGCGGCGATCTCCGCGCCGGTGCCGCCGAAGCCGGTCGCCTCGTGCACCACCACGGCCCGGCCGATCGAGCGCACGACCCGGCAGACCGTCTCGTCGTCGAACGGCACCAGGGTGCGCAGGTCCAGCACCGCGAGGTCCCAGCCCTCGGCCTTCGCCGTCTCGGCCGCCTCCAGGCAGACCGGCAGCGAGGGGCCGTAGGTGATCAGCACGGCGGACGTCCCGGTGCGCCGCAGCACGGCCCGGCCGATCGGCTCGACCGGCGCCGCCGGGTCCAGCTCGGCCTTGCCCCAGTAGAGCCGCTTGGGCTCCAGGAACACCACCGGATCGTCGGAGGCGATCGAGGCGCGCAGCAGCCCGTACGCGTCGGCGACCGTCGCGGGCGTGACCACGTGCAGGCCGGGGGTGCTGGTGTAGTACGCCTCGGAGGCGTCGCTGTGGTGCTCGACGCCGCCGATGCCGCCGCCGTACGGGACGCGGACGGTGATCGGCAGCGGCAGCTTGCCCGCCGTGCGGTTGCGCATCTTGGCGACGTGCGAGAACAGCTGCTCCAGCGCCGGGTAGGCGAAGGCGTCGAACTGCATCTCGACCACCGGGCGCAGCCCGTACATCGCCATGCCGATCGCGGTGCCGAGGATGCCGGCCTCGGCCAGCGGGGTGTCCAGGCAGCGGTCCGGGCCGAACTCGGCGGTCAGCCCGTCGGTGATCCGGAAGACGCCGCCGAGCGCGCCGACGTCCTCGCCGAGGACGTGCACCGCGGGGTCCTCGCGCATGGCGTCCCGCAGCGCGGAGTTGAGTGCCTGCGCCATGGAGGCGGTGCGCACGGGGGTGGCCGTCTGGTTCATCAGTGCTGCACCTCGGCCTCGGCGGCCAGCTCGGCGGACAACTGGGCGGCCTGCTCCCGCAGCTGCGGGGTCGGCTCGGCGTAGACGTGGGCGAACAGCGCCATCGGGTCGAGCTCCGGGTCGGCGTGGAACTCGGCCCGCATCCGGGCCGCCAGCGCCTCCGCCTCGTCCGCGGCCTCCTGCACCAGCCGGTCGTCCAGCACGCCGAGTTCGCGCAGTGCGCGCTCCATCAGCAGGATCGGGTCGTGCTCCCGCCAAGCGTCCACCTCGGGCTCGGTGCGGTAGCGGGTCGCGTCGTCGGCGTTGGTGTGCGCCTCGATCCGGTAGGTCAGCGCCTCGACCAGGGTCGGGCCGCCGCCGGTGCGGGCCCGCTCGACCGCCTCGGCCAGCACGGAGTGCACGGCGGGGGCGTCGTTGCCGTCCACCAGCCGGCCCGGCATGCCGTAGCCGACGGCCTTGTGGGCCAGGCTGGGCGCGGCGGACTGCGCGCTGAGCGGGACGGAGATCGCGTAGCCGTTGTTCTGCACCAGGAAGACCACCGGCGCGTTGAGCACGGCCGCGAAGTTCAGCGCCTCGTGGAAGTCGCCCTCGCTGGTGCCGCCGTCGCCGAGCATCGCCAGCGCGACGGCCGGCTCGCCGCTCAGCCGGGCGGCGTGCGCCAGCCCGACGGCGTGCGGGGCCTGGGTGGCGAGCGGGGTGCAGAGCGGGGCGGTGCGGGTGGCGCGCGGGTCGTAGCCGGTGTGGGCGTTGCCGCGCAGCAGGGTCAGCGCCTCCAGCGGGTCCACGCCGCGGGAGACCACGGCGAGGGTGTCGCGGTAGCTGGGGAACAGCCAGTCGCGGTCGCGGAGCACCAGCGCGGCGGCGACCTGGCAGGCCTCCTGGCCGGTGGACGCCGGGTAGACGGCGAGGCGGCCCTGCTTGGTCAGGGTGGTCGCCTGCTGGTTGTAGCGGCGGCCGACGACCAGGCGTCGGTAGAGCTCGCGCAGCAGCGCCGGGTCGTACTTCTCCAGCGCGGGGGTGCCGAGCACCCGGACGGGGGAGAGGTCCGGGAGTAGGGGGGCCGGGTCGGTGCGCGGGGCGGTGGCCCCGGGCGACCAGCCGGGCACGAGCGAGTGGTGTCTGTGGTCGAGAACGGTCATCTCGGGGCACCTCCAGGAGTGGCGGGGGCTCCCTACCGATTGTTCGGTCGTCTGTTCATCTTGACCAGAAGCGTGACAAGGTGGTGGACATTCGGCCTGCGGAGCGGTCGACTGGTGGCAGTGTGTCCAATCGGTGAGGGTGGGGGGTCATGTCGGCTGAACAGATGTCCAGACTCGACCGGGTCGACCGTTCGATCCTGCGGCTGCTGCAGCAGGACGGTCGCGCCTCGATCCGCTCGGTCGCCGAGCGGGTGCACGTGTCCCGGGCCAATGCGTACGCCCGGATCTCCAGGATGGTCGAGGACGGCATCATCCGCGGCTTCACCGCCCGGGTGGACCACGAACGGGCCGGTCAGGCGGCGTCCGCGTACATCACGCTGAAGATCGTCCAGAACTCCTGGCGCACGGTCCGCGAGCAGCTGCTGGAGCTGCCCGGGGTGGCGCACATCGCGCTGGTCGGCGGGGACTTCGACGTCCTGCTGCTGGTGCACACCGCCGACAACCGGACCCTGCGGGAGCTCGTGCTCAACCGCATCCAGTCCATCCCCCAGGTGCTCGGCACCCGCACCATGCTGGTCTTCGAGGAGACCGACCAGGTCCCCCCGGACCCGCAGACCCCCTGACGCCCCCCCGGCAACCCCCGGCCCGACCCCCTGCCAGGCCCCCGCCGACGACCGGCTACCGCGCCCGCAGCCCGTCGAAGGCCAGGTGCACCACCGCGTCCGCGACCCCGTCGGCGGCCTTGAGCCCCGGCCGGTACCACTCCACGATCGAGTTGATCATCCCGAACAGCAGCCGGGTGGCCAGCCGGGGCTCCACGTCCGCCCGCAGCGCGCCGTCCGCGACCGCCGCCCGCAGCAGCTCCGCGACCTGGTGGTCGAAGTCCCGGCGCCGCTCCAGCGCCCACAACTCGGTGGCCGTGTTGCCCCGCACCCGCAGCAGCAGCGTCACGTACGGCAGCTCCGCCAGCAGCACCTCCGCGGTGCGCCGCACCACGTGCTCCAGCCGCTCCACCGCCGGGCCCTCCACCGCCGCCGGCTCGACCAGGATCGCGAACAGCCCGTCCAGCGCCCGCCCGACGGCCAGCCGCAGCAACTCCTCCTTGCCGCGCACGTGGTGGTAGATGGAGGACTTGGAGATCCCGGCCGCCCGGGACAGGTCCTCCATCGAGGTGCCGTCGTAACCGCGCTCGTTGAAGACGTCGACGGTCACCGCGAGCAGTGACTCCACGGTGTAGGCGGTGCGCGTGGTGTGATCGGCCATCCTCCGAGTATCCCCGGCCTCCCCGGGCGGTACGCGATCGGGTCCCGCTGGTCCACACCACCCGCGCGGCCGGGCCCACCCCGGCCAGAAGGCCCAGGCCCTAGACTCTCCGGACGATCCGTCCACGTGCAGAGCAGGCTGGGGTCCACGGCTGATGAACGCAATACCGGCAGTCGCCTCCGACGTGCCCGAGCAGCGCAGCGGGGAGCCGGAGCACTCGCGCACCTGGCAGGAGCGTGCCCGCGCGCTGGTCGTCCGCTTCGGGCCGGCCGTGTGGTGCTACGCGGTGCTCAAGCTGGTCGGCTTCACCGTGTTCATGAAGCTGCTCTCCTTCGCCGGCGACTACGCCAAGAAGCCGGCCCGGTTCGGCGGCGGCGCCAACCCGTGGGACGTCCTGGCCAGCTGGGACGGCTGGTGGTACCAGCAGGTGGCCCAGTTCGGCTACCACCCGGCGCTGGTCCCGGTCGCGGGGACGGAGGGCATGAGCGTCGAGCAGAACTCGGCCGCCTTCTTCCCGCTCTACCCGGGCCTGATGCGGATGACCTCGGACGTCACCGGCCTCGGCCTGTACGGCGCCGGGATGCTGGTCTCCGTGGTGGCCTCGCTGTTCGCCGCCGCCGGCATCTACGCCGTGGTGGAGAAGCTGTCCGGGGACGTCCGGGCGGGCGTGATCGCGGCCGGGATCTGGGCGATCGCACCGGGCTCGGGCGCCGAGTGGGCGGTCTACTCGGACTCCACCTTCGTCGCGCTGGCCGCCTGGGCCTGCTACTGCGTGATGACCAGGCAGTGGGTCGCGGCCGGGGTGATCACCCTGGTCGCCGGGCTCAACCGGCCGACCGCGGCGGCCCTGATCGGCGCCGTGGGCCTGGCCGCCCTGGTCGAGCTGTACCGGCGGGACAGCGGCGTGCTGCGCCCGCTGGCCGCGATGCTGCTGGCCCCGATCGGCCTGCTCGGCTACGTCGGCTGGGTGGGCTGGCGGATGGGCGAGTGGGGCGGCTACTTCCGGCTCCAGCACGACGCCTGGCTGCACTACTTCGACGGCGGCCAGGGCACCTGGCACGCGGTCCGCGGCGTCCTGCTGGGCCGCAACGACTACCCCTTCGCCTTCCCGGTGCCGGACCTCCTGGCGACCCTGATCGTGCTCACCCTGCCGGTGCTGATCACGCTGATGATCCGGCTGCGCCCGCCGCTGGTGCTGACCGCCTACACCCTGGCCACGATCGTCTCGGTGCTCGGCAGCCTCGGCATCTTCGGCAACACCTCGCGCTACCTGCTGCCCGCGTTCCCGCTGCTCATCGCGCTGGCGCTCGGCATGCGCAAGCTGAGCTGGCCGGTGCTGGCCGCCGTGCTGGGCACCGGTGCGATCGCCTCCGGCTGGTACGGCGGGTACGTGCTGTTCGAGCTGGGCGTGCCGTAGAGCCGGTCCACCCGAGCCCCGGAGGGCGTGTCCGCCGCGGACGCGCCCTCCGTCCGTTCCGGCGGATTCCCACCCCTGCACCCTCTTGAGCCGACCGATCGTTCGGTTACTCTGTGACGTGTCCCGTCCTCCCCTCTGAGGAGCGCACAGATGTCCGCAGCGGTCACCCACCCCCTCGTCAGCGAGCTCGTCGAGCGCCACCAGGCCACCCTGGACGCCGCGCTCGCCGCCGCCGCCAAGCGCGACTACTGGTCGCCCTACCCCGAGTTCCCCAAGGCGTACGGCGAGAGCGGCCCGGCGGACGGCAAGGCCGCCTTCGACGCCCTGCTCGGCAAGCCCTTCGCCCTGGCGGGCCACCCCACCGACGGCGACCAGGTCGGCGGCGAGGCCTCCCCGTACGGCGTCGAGCTGGGCATCACCTACCCGCACGCCGACCCGGACGCGCTGATCGGCGCGCTCACCGCCGCCCGCCCCGGCTGGGCCGCCGCCTCCCCGCTGGAGCGCGCCGCCGTCTGCCTGGAGATCCTGCACCGGATCAACGCCGCCTCCCACGAGTTCGCCCAGGCCGTCATGCACACCACCGGCCAGGCCTACGGCATGGCCTTCCAGGCCGGCGGCCCGCACGCCCAGGACCGCGGCCTGGAGGCGGTCGCCTACGCGTACGCCGAGCAGACCCGGCTGCCGCGGCAGGCCGACTGGACCAAGCCGCAGGGCAAGCGCGACCCGCTGGTGATGACCAAGGAGTTCACCGTCGTCCCGCGCGGCCTCGCGCTGCTGATCGGCTGCAACACCTTCCCGACCTGGAACGGCTACCCGGGCCTGTTCGCCTCCCTCGCCACCGGCAACCCGGTGCTGGTCAAGCCCCACCCCCGGGCCGTGCTGCCGCTCGCGCTGACCGTCCGGACCGCCCGCGAGGTGCTCGCCGAGGCCGGCTACGACCCCAACCTGGTCTGCCTGGCCGCCGAGCACGAGGGCGGCACCGTCGCCGCGGCCCTCGCAGTCCGCCCCGAGATCAAGATGATCGACTACACCGGCTCCACCACCTTCGGCGACTGGCTGGAGGAGAACGCCAAGCAGGCCCAGGTGTACACCGAGAAGGCCGGCGTCAACGCGGTCGTCATCGACTCCACCGACGACTACAAGGGCATGCTGTCCAACCTGGCCTTCGCGCTCTCGCTCTACAGCGGCCAGATGTGCACCACCCCGCAGAACGTGCTGATCCCGCGCGGCGGCATCGGCACCGACCAGGGCGACAAGACCTACGACGAGGTGGTCGCCGACCTCGCCGGCGCGATCGAGGGCCTGCTCTCCGACGACGCCCGCGCCGCCGCCATCCTCGGCGCCGTGGTCAACCCCGGTGTGCTGCAGCGCTCGGCCGCCGCGGCCGGTGGCGAGTACGGCGAACTCGCCCTCGCCCCGCGCGCGGTGACCTCGCCCGACTTCCCCGGCGCGACCGTCCGCACCCCCGCCCTGGTCAAGCTGAACGCCGACAAGCCGGACGACCGCTCGGTCTTCCGCAGCGAGTGCTTCGGCCCGGTCTCCTTCGCCGTCGCCGTCGAATCCACCGCCGCCGGCATCGAGCTGCTGCGCACCACCGTCCGCGAGAAGGGCGCCATGACGGCCTCCGGCTACACCACCTCCCCCGAGGTGGAGGTGCTGCTGGTCGAGGCCGCGCTGGACTCCGGCGTCTCCCTCTCGCTCAACCTGACCGGCGGCGTCTACCCCAACCAGACCGCCGCCTTCTCCGACCTGCACGGCACCGGCGCCAACCCGGCCGCCAACTCCGCCTACTGCGACGGCGCGTTCGTCGCCAACCGGTTCCGCACGGTCGAGATCCGCCGGCACAGCTGAGCGTTCGTACCGGCACCCCACCCCTCCCGGGCCCCGGCGGTCATCGACCGCCGGGGGGGCGGGGGGGGCGACCGCCCCCCCGGGCCCCCCGCTGGTGGCGTGGG
>NZ_JBEOUW010000025.1:0-10074 GCF_040303045.1 Kitasatospora sp. NPDC096140 | reverse complement strand
CCCGGGCCCCGAGGCCGGTCGCCCCCGCCCCCCCCCCCCCCCGGGGCCCCCGGGCCCCCCCCCCGCCGGGGCCCGGCGGTTCACAGCTCCCGCCGGGCCCGCGATGATGGAGGCTGGGAGAGCGCCGGGAACGGCGTCCAACCACCCTCCGAACACCGGGAGCTGAATACATGGCCGTGAAGCCGACGACCGAAACCGACGTCCTGATCGTCGGCGCCGGACCCACCGGACTGCTGCTGGCCGGCGACCTCGCCGCCGCCGGCGTCGGCGTCACCGTGCTGGAGAAGCGGGCCGCCGAGTCCAACCTCACCCGGGCGTTCGCCGTGCACGCCCGCAGCCTGGAGCAGCTGGACGCCCGCGGCCTGGCCGAGGAACTGATCGCCACCGGGCGCCCGCTCGGCTCGCTGAAGATGTTCGACCGCTTCCGCATCGACCTCGGTGCGCTGCAGACCCGCTTCCCGTTCGTCCTGATCACCCCGCAGTACAACGTCGAACGGCTGCTCCTGGACCGCGCGGAGAAGGCCGGCGCGACCCTGCTGCGCGGCGCCGAGGTCACCGGGCTGCGCCAGGACGCCGACGGCGTGACGCTGGAGACCGCCGACGGGCACACCCACCGCGCCGCGTACGCGGTCGGCACCGACGGCGTCCACTCCGCCGTTCGCGACCTGCTCGGCATCCCGTTCCCCGGCGAATCGGTCGTCGACTCCGTGGTGCTGGCCGACGTCCGGCTGGAACGCGAGCCCAGCGACGCGATCACCGTCGGCGCCAACGAGACCGGGTTCGCCTTCATCGCCCCGTTCGGCGACGGCTGGTTCCGGATCATCGCCTGGGACCGCAACGAGCGCTTCCAGGACGGCACCGTCCCCACCACCGAGCAGCTCACCGCCCTCACCTCGGCCATCCTCGGCGAGGACTACGGCCTGCAGGACGTGCGCTGGAGCTCGACCTTCCACAGCGACGAGCGCCAGGCCCCCAACTACCGCTCCGGCCGGGTCTTCCTGGCCGGCGACGCCGCCCACTGCCACTCCCCGGCCGGCGGCCAGGGCATGAACACCGGCCTCCAGGACGCCGCCAACCTCTCCTGGAAGCTCGCCGCCGCCGTCCGCGGCCACGCCACCGACGCCCTGCTGGACACCTACCAGTCCGAGCGGCACCCGGTCGGGAAGACGGTGCTGCGCACCTCCGGCGCGCTGATCCGGCTCGCCCTCGCCGAGTCCGCCCCCACCCGCGCCCTGCGCGGGGCGCTCACCGCACTGGGCAACCACCTCGACCCGGTCACCGGGCGCGGCGCCCGGCTGGTCTCCGGCATCGGCATCTCCTACCCGGCGCCCAAGGACGCCCACCCGCAGGTCGGCAAGCGCGTCCCGGACCTGCGGCTGACCGCCCTCAGCAAGCCCGTCGAGGGCGCCCCGGCCGCGCCCGAGCGGCTCTACGAGGCGCTGCGCGCCGGGCGGTTCGTCCTCGTCAGCAACGACGAGCTCGTCGCCGCCGAACCGTGGGCCGACCTCATGGTCGCCGCCGCCCCCGCCGACCCGCACGGCAAGCTGCGCGACACCGTCCTGCTGATCCGCCCGGACGGCTACGTCGCCTGGGCCGCCGTCGACCCCGGCCAGGGCGAACTGCGCGCCGCGCTCACCACCTGGCTCGGCAACCCGGCCTGACCCCCGTTCGGGCGGGCGCGCCACGCCCCGCGCCCGCCCGAACCGGCCTCACCGCAACCCCGCCACGACCGTCCCGGGCCCGTGCAGCGGCCGCCGCCCGGCCCGACCCATCGTTCGGTCGTCCGTTAACCCCGCGCCTTCTCGTAGTGCCGCGCCGCCTTCGCCCGATTCCCGCACACCGCCATCCGGCACCACCGCCGGCGCCCGTTCTGCGAGGCGTCGAAGAAATGCAGAATGCACGCCTCGTGCGCGCACTGCTTCACCCGCTGCGCCCCCTGCCCGAGCAGCGTGAGGAAGTCGTCCGCGGCCAGCCAGGGCGCCAGCCAGTGCGGCCGGTCGACCTCGACCCGGTCCTCGGCCCCGCCCGGTCCGGCCGTCCGCCGGATCCGCCCGTGCGCCAGTACCGCGTCCAGTCCCTCCCGCGCCGCAGTGCTCAACTCGCCCTTCCCGTGGGCTTCCTGGGCGGCCAGCCCGATCGCATCGCGGACCTGGCGGATCGCCGCCAGCCCGGCGTCGTCGGCCTCGCAGCGGGCGCTCAGCCCGGCGGAGGAGAGCCAGATCCCGTACCCCTCGACCCCGGTGAGCAAGTCGTTGACGGGCGTTCCGGCCCAGCGCGTGTTGAGCAGGTCGAGCGCGAGCGGCTCGCCGATCAGCGGTCGCGGGTCCCTCGGGTCCGCCTTCACGTCAGTCATCGTTCTCCCTCGGCTCCGTCCGATTCTACGTCCGCGTGCCGCCGCCCGAATTGGTATGGACCGACTCCTGAATTCCGCTCATTCACTGTATGGATTCCGCGAGTTTCCCGGCCTCCACACTTGACTGTTTTTTAGCAACGAATTGCTTGATCATGAGCCACTTCGCACACCGGTTCTGTCATGTTCGAGCCAGCGTTCTCGACCCCGGAACGCCTGGCCCCTTGCCGGCCCCCACAGCCGGCCGGAGGAGGATCCGTTGCGCCCCCGCACCCTTGCCCTTGCCGCGGCGATAGCCGTCCTGCCGCTGACCGCCGTCTCGCTCGGCGTCTCCGCCGCGCAGGCCGCCACCCCCAACGCCGCCCCCCGCGTCGCCCTGCCGAACACCGTGAACCCCGCGGTGGCCCACTCGGAGAAGAAGGGCGACGTCCCCGCCGAGCAGCAGATCTCGGTGGCCGTCAGCCTGAAGCTGCGTGACACCGACGCCCTGGACCGCTTCCTCACCGCGGTCGCCACTCCGGGCACCCCGGAGTTCGGCAAGTACCTGACGCCGGAGCAGTTCACCGCCCGGTTCGGCCCGACCCAGGCCGACGTCGAGCAGGTCAAGGCCTACCTGGCCCAGCAGGGCCTGACCGTCTCGGACGTGAGCGCCAACCGCCAGGTCGTCAACGCCCGTGGCACCGCCGCGCAGGTCTCGCAGGCCTTCGGCACCCACGAGAGCGCGTACGTGGACCCGCAGATGCAGCGCTCGTTCTTCGCCAACGACGCCGCCGCCTCGATCCCGTCCTCGCTGGCCGCCGTGGTCCAGGGCGTCAGCGGCCTGGACAACCACCCGGTCCGCAAGACCCACCTGGTCAAGCCGGGCTCGCTCAGCCCGAACGCCGCCACCGCGGGCCCGACCGGAATGTCCCCGGCCCAGTACACCGGCGCGTACAACCTGAACAAGACCGGCGCCGACGGCACCGGCGTGACGGTCGCGCTGTGGGAGTTCGACGGCTACAGCAAGTCCAACCTGACCACCTACGACTCGCAGTTCGGCCTGACCGGCCCGGCCGTCTCCACGGTCTCGGTGGACGGCGCCAACTACGACTCCAAGCCCGGCGAGGGCCAGGGCGAGGTCGAGCTGGACAGCGAGATCATCCGCGGTGCCGCGCCCAAGGCCACCCAGCTGCTGTACGAGGCCCCGAACAGCGACCAGGGCGAGATCGACATGGCCAACAAGATCGTGGCCGACAACCGCGCCTCGGTCATCTCGATCTCCTGGGGCTCCTGCGAGCCGGACACCACCCCCGCCTCGATGACGGCCGTCGACAACGCCTTCAAGCAGGCCGCCGCCCAGGGCATCTCGATCTTCTCCGCCTCCGGTGACGACGGCTCGCGCGACTGCACCCGCTCCACCAGCGGCTCGACCGTCAAGGCGGTCGACTTCCCGGCCTCCAGCCCGCACCAGACCGGTGTCGGCGGCACCAACCTGAAGGTCGGCAGCGGCAACACCTACTCCTCGGAGAGCGCCTGGAGCACCGCCGGCGGCGGCGTCTCCACCGTGTTCGGCAAGCCGAGCTGGCAGACCGGCACCGGCGTCAGCGGCACCATGCGCACCGTCCCGGACGTCGCCTCCAACGCCGACCCGCAGAGCGGCTTCTCGATCTACACGGCCGGGGGCTGGCAGGTCTACGGCGGCACCAGCGCGGCCGCGCCGCTCTGGTCCGGCTACGCGGCCCAGTTCAACCAGAAGGCCAAGGCCGCCGGGCAGCCGGTCCTCGGCGAGGCGAGCCCGCGGCTGTACTCGGTCGCGAACAGCAGCAGCTACGGCAGCACCTTCCACGACGTGACCAGCGGCGCCAACCAGGACTTCTCCACGAAGACCGGCTACGACCAGGTCACCGGCTGGGGCTCCCCGGTCGCCGACGCCCTGACCACCGCCCTGCTCGGCGGCGGCGGCACCACCCCGCCGCCCACCGGCGGCTGCACCGCGGCCCAGCTGGTCGGCAACGGCGGCTTCGAGACCGGCAGCGCCGCCCCGTGGACCACCTCCAGCGGCGTCGTCGACAACAGCTCCTCCGAGGCCGCCCACGCGGGCTCCTGGAAGGCCTGGATGGACGGCTACGGGTCGACCCACACCGACACCGTGTCGCAGACCGTCTCGATCCCGGCCGGCTGCACCTCCGCGAAGCTGACCTTCTGGCTGCACATCGACACCGCGGAGTCCGGCTCCACCGCGTACGACAAGCTGACCGTCCAGGCCAACAGCACCACGCTGGCGACCTACTCCAACGTGAACGCCGCCGCCGGGTACGTGCAGCGCACCCTGGACCTGACCTCCTTCGCCGGCCAGACCGTGACGATCAAGTTCACCGGCACCGAGGACTCGTCCCAGCAGACCAGCTTCGTGATCGACGACGTCGCCCTGAACGTCAACTGACCACCGCTGACGATCACCGCACCCGGTCACCGGGCGGCAACGCCCGGTGACCGCCGGTAGCAGCCGTAGCACCCCACAGCACCACCGAGACCCCCGCCGGGGCGGCGCCGAGAGGGCCCGCCCCGGCGGTGTCGCGTCCGCCGGACCGACCCGGACCGGGGACTCCGGTAAGGACGGTGTTTCCGGAGTGTTTCAAGATCGCTAACCATTCGGTCGACCTGCCGTGACCACTGTCATACGCACGACTGATGACGTAGCCTCTCGACCGTGCATAGGGTTCCCCAAAGCTCGGTGAAGCCGCTGGCGGCGCGCCCCGGCGTCGGCCCGGTGCCACCGAACTCACCTGGTGGGGAGGGTCACCGCATGGCCGCACAGCAGCCTCAGGACGCCGCGCGACTGCGGCTGGTCGGGTCGCACACGGAGCGCCCCGGGCCTCCCGCGCCCGCATCGGCCCCGGCACCGGCACCGCCCGCCGCCCGGCTCGCCCCGGTCGGCGGCTTCGCGGACACCCTGCACCTGGCGATCGAGGCCAGCGGCCTCAGCCTGGACCGGATCCGCGCGGCCCTCGCCCAACGCGGCGTCAGGGTCAGTGTCACGACGTTGAGTTACTGGCGGCGCGGTCGCAGCCAGCCCGAGCGGGCCAGCTCGCTGCGCGCCGTCCACCTGCTGGAGGAGCTGCTCGGGCTGCCGCACAGCGCGCTCTCCTCCCTGCTCGGCCCGCCCCGCCCGCGCGGCCGCTGGGCCGCCGCGGCCAACACCCTGCACCTCGGGCTGGAGGACGTCTGGCCGGGCGAGCAGGAGATCGCCAACATCTTCGCCGAGCTGGACGCCCCGCCGGCCGGCGAGCTGGAGCGCCTGAGCATCCACGACTCCTACTACGTGGACGCCGAGCGGCGCGGCAACCTGCTGCGGATGCGCCAGGTGGTGCGCGCCACCGTCGGCGGCGTCGGCCGCTGCCTGGTGGTGCACATGGCCGACGAGGAGGCGGCCGGCTGCCCGGAGATCACCTCGGTGCGGCACGGCCGGCTGGGCCGGGTGCGCCGCCGCCCGGAGGCCGGGCTGACCGTGGCCGAGCTGATGCTGGACCGCCCGCTCGGACTCGGCGACAGCACCGTCTTCGAGTACGAGGTGGAGATCCCGCCGGGCGGTCCGACCCTGGAGTACAGCCGCCGCTTCGCCACCACGGTGCGCGAGTACGTGCTCCAGGTGCACTTCGACCCGGCCGCCGTCCCGGCGCACTGCGAGCGCTACGACCGCGAGCCGGGCGCCGACGTCGACCACCGGCGCGAGCAGCTCTGGATCGGCGCCTCGGCCAGCGCCCACGTCCTGGCCCCGGACCAGCAGCCGGGCCACATCGGCATCCGGTGGGAGTGGGCGTAGCCCCGCCCGCCCCTCCTCCGCCTCCCGAGCCCCGTCGGACCGCCAGGTCCGGCGGGGCTTTCGCGTGCCCTCCCCGGACCACCTAACCACTTCAATGCCGCGTACTGGTTGACGCCTCATCACCTAACTCCTACTCTCATGAGTATCGGTTAGACACGAGTCTCGCCGGAAGCCCCAGCCCCGGGAGTGACCAGGCATGTCCAGCACCACCCTGCTCCGCACCCTGCAGACCGGCCACGTGGGCCTGAACGTCACCGACCTGGCCCGCTCGATCGACTTCTACCGCGCGGTCCTCGGCCTCCAGGTCACCCACGAGGGCACCGACCCCGAGCGCCGCTTCGCCCTGCTCGGCCGCGACGGCCGCCTGGTGGTGACCCTCTGGCAGCAGAGCGCCGGCACCTTCGCCACCACCAGCCCCGGCCTGCACCACCTCTCCTTCGAGGTCGAGAGCCTCGACGAGGTCCGCGCCGCCGAACGGCTGCTGCGCGAGCTCGGCGCCGAGTTCGCCTACGACGGCGTCGTCCCGCACAACGAGGGCTCGGCCTCCGGCGGCGTCTTCTTCACCGACCCGGACGGCATACGGCTGGAGATCTACACCCGCACCGGCGTGGACGGCACCGAGGCCGCAGCCCCCACCACCGACGCCCCGACCTGCGGCTTCTTCTAAGGTCCGTCATCAAACCCCCGCCTGCGGGCCGACGCCGGGCGGACGACAGGGGCTTGAAGACGGCCCTAGACCGGAGAACCGACCATGACCGCCACCAGCACGCCGTACCACGCCGGCGAACGGGCCGCCCAGGCCCGGGCCGGCCGGACCGAGCGGGCCGACCACGCCGGCCGCTCGATCCGCAGCACCGTTCCGGCGGTCGCCGCCCGCTTCCTGGCCGAGCGGCGGATGCTGGTCGTCGGCGCCGCCGACCTCGACGGCCGGGTCTGGGCCACCCAGCTGACCGGCCCGGCCGGCTTCCTGCAGGCCCCGGACGAGCGGACGATGTCGGTCGCCGCCCGTCCGGCCGGGGCCGACCCGCTCGCCGAGGCGCTGGCCCGCCCGGCCCGGGTCGGCACCATCGCCCTCGACCCGGCCGGCCGGCGCCGGATGCGGCTCAACGGCGGCTCCGTCCCGGACGGCCGCGGCGGGCTGCTGGTCAGCGCCGACGAGGTGGTCTCCAACTGCCCGAAGTACATCCAGCGCCGCAGCCCGCTGGACCGCCCGGCGGCCGGCCCGCCCCGTACGGTCGCCGCCGGCCCGCGGCTGACCACCGCGCAGCGCCTGGCCGCGGCCACCGCGGACACCTTCTTCATCGCCACCACCGGGCCGGACGGCAGCGTGGACGCCTCCCACCGCGGCGGCTTCCCCGGCTTCCTGGAGGCGGTGGCACCGGACCGGCTGCGCTGGCCGGAGTACCCGGGCAACAGCATGTTCCTGACCCTCGGCAACCTGGAGCTGGACCCCAGGGCCGGCCTGCTGCTGCCCGACTGGGAGACCGGCGGGGCCCTGCTGGTCACCGGCGAGGCCCGCACCGACTGGTCGCCGGAGGCCCGGCAGGCCGCCCCGGGCGCCGAGCGGATGGTCGAACTGGCCGTCACCGGTGTGCTCGAACTCGCCGACGCCACCCCGCTGACCTGGACGGACCCCGAGTACTCGCCCGCCATCCCGCGCTGATCCCGCGTCGGCTCCGCACCCCGGCACTACTCGGTCCCGCCCCGCCGCGCCACGCCCGGACCGCCGAACGGGTCGTCACCCGCGCGGCGCAATCCGCCGCGCCGCGCTCCGCCCGCTTTGGGACCTTGTTCCCGATGACACGCGGAGCCGGCCGGGGACGGCCGGTCCTGTCACGCCGTCAGGCCGTGACCGGGAACGACCGCAGGAAAGAGGCGGAGCATGACCCTCACCGACCCCCTGTCCACGCTCATGGAGTTCAACGAGGTCGAACCGGAGGAGGACTGCATATGCGGGGGCTGCAGTGCCCGCCGCCGCGCCCGACTGCACGCCGCACCGGTCCACGAGGGCGGACACGCCGCAGCCCGCAGCATCCGCCGCCGCGCCGCCGTCCTGGTCGCCGCCGTCGGCACCGCGCTCGGCGGCGGGACGGCCGCCGCCGCCCCGGCCCTCGCGGCCCCCGCCCCCGGCCCCGCCCCGGGCGACAGCAGCGCCCCCCGGCCGCAGACCCCGCAGGGCGCGGTCGGCGGCCTCCACGGCGGGTCCGCCGGCGCCCGCGCCTTCGCCACCCCGGACGCCGCCCGGCCGGTCACCCGGGCGCAGATCATCCGACGCGCACAGAGCTGGGTCGACCAGGACGTGCCGTACAGCATGAGCCGCTACTGGTCGGACGGCTACCGCCAGGACTGCTCCGGCTTCGTCTCGATGGCCTGGGGCCTCGGCAGCAACCAGACCACCTGGACCCTGCCGGACTTCGCCGAGCGCATCGGCAAGGACGACCTGCTCCCCGGCGACGTGCTGATCCGCAACGACCCGGCCGACCCGCAGGGCGGTTCGCACGTGACGGTCTTCGGCGGCTGGACGGACTCCTCCCGCACCAGGTACGTCGCCTACGAGCAGACCTCCCCCGGCACCAGGAAGCGCTCCACCCCGTACGCGTACTGGAACGACTCCGGCGCCTACGTCCCGTACCGCTACACCGGCCTCGCCGGGCCCGGCAACGACGGCGGCGCCCCCGCCACGGCCTTCCCCGGCCCGCAGTACTTCCGCCCCGGAGCCGACAACGCGTACGTCCGGCAGCTCGGCGAGCAGCTGGTCCGCAAGGGCTTCGGCGGCTCGTACCGCGTCGGCCCCGGCACGCGCTGGAGCGAGGCCGACCGCAAGGCGACCCAGGCCTTCCAGCTCGCCCAGGGCTGGCGCGGCGCCGAGGCCGACGGCTACCCCGGCAAGGACACCTGGCGCCGCCTCTTCTCCTGACCCGCCCTCTCAGCGCTTCCCGGACATCCAGTGGAAGAGGCCCATCGCCACACTGGTCGCCAGGTTGAAGCTGGACACCCCCGCCTGCATCGGCACCGCGACCAGCCGGTCCGCCCGCGCCTTGAGCTCCTCCGACACCCCGTGCCGCTCGGTCCCGAAGGCCAGCAGCGCGTCGTCCGGGAACGGCACGTCCCGGATGTCCGCGCCCTCCGGGTCCAGCACGAACAGCGGCCCGGCGGGCAGCTGCGGCAACGTCAGCCGCTCCACCGCCGTGGCGAAGTGCAGACCGGCGCTGCCCCGCAGCACGTTCGGGTGCCACGGATCCAGGTCCCCCGTGGTCACCACCCCCGTGGCCCCGAACCCCGCCGCCAACCGGATCACCGCCCCGACGTTCCCCAGGTTCCGCGGGTTCTCCAACACCACCACCGGCGCCCGCCGCGGCCGCGCCCCCAACACCGCCAGATTGGCCCCGGCAGTAGGCCGCCCCGCCAACGCCACCACCCCGGTCGGATGCAGCCGGGGCACCAACGTCCGCACCACCGCCTCCGGCACCTCCACCGCCAGCCTGTCCACCGCCGCAACGACGTCCTCCGCCAACTCGGCGGCCAGCGCCATCAACGCCCCCCGATCGACGGTCACCACCCGCCGAACGTCCCCCCCGAACCGCAGCGCGTGCTTCAACGCATGAAACCCGTCCAGCAACACCACCCCAGGCTCCCGCTCAACCACCCGCCACGCCCGCACCAGCTCCTCGTCCATGCCGCCCACTCTGCCACCCACCCCCGCACGTACCCGCCCACACCCGCCCCCGGCACCCCCGCCCCCTCCCCCAGCCCCTCAGGGAGAGGACCACCCCCACCCCGCCGCACCCACCCCCGACCCCCACCCCCCACCCACCCCCCACTCTGCACAGCGAGAGGGACGCGCTGCGGGGACGGACGGGGGCGGCGCAGGGGGTGGCCCGGAGAGGGGCGTTGCGGGTGATTTTCAGACTGCCAACGGCGC
>NZ_JBEOUW010000024.1:129855-142749 GCF_040303045.1 Kitasatospora sp. NPDC096140 | reverse complement strand
GCGTGTCGGTGTGGGTGGAGCCGTAGCCGTCCATCCACGCCTTCCACGAACCGCCGTGCGCGGCCTGGCTGGAGCTGTTGTCGACCACGCCGGAGCTCGACGTCCACGGCGAGGCCGAACCGGTCTCGAAGCCCGCGTTGCCCAGCAGCTGCGCCGGGATGCAGTTGCCCTCGCTGCCGACGACGGTCCAGGTGAAGCTCGCGGTGGCGGTCTTGCCGGCCGCGTCCTTCACCGTGACGGTCACCGGGTAGCCGCCCCCCGTGGTCGTGGTCCCGCTGATGAGGCCGGTGGAGGCGTTGATCGACAGACCGGCCGGCAGACCGGTCGCCGAGTACGACAGCGGAGCCGTGCCGCCGGACGCGTTGATCTGCAGGTTCACCGCACCGCCGACGGCGGTCGACTGGTCACCGGGGCTGGTCACCGAGACCGCGCCGCTGCCGGCCGGCTTGGTGAGCAGGCAGCCGGCCACGTTGAGGTCGATGGTCCGGCTGGAGTTCAGGCAGGTGGTGAACCAGTAGGTCTCCTCGCCGTAGCTCTGGCCCTTGACGGCCTTGGTGGTGCCGTCGGCGGCGACCTCGCACGGGTTGTTGAGGGTGCACATCGCACCGTCGTCGTTGCCGGTGTTGTTGATGCCGATGATCCGCCCGCTGGCGGAGTCGATGATCGGCGAGCCCGAGGTGCCGTGCGTGGTGTTGCAGCCGGAGCTGTAGCGCAGCGAGTCGTGCCAGGTCCACTCGTCCTCGCGGAGGGTGGGCACGAACCCGTTGACGGAGCAGTTCCAGACCTGCTTCCAGTACGAGGAGGGTATGTACATCGCCGCGCCGTCGACCGGGTGCGCGTCGCTGACGGTCAGCGCGGTGGCTCCGTACTTGGAGCTGATCGAGCCGTAGGTG
Source organism: Kitasatospora sp. NPDC096140 (assembly GCF_040303045.1). Lineage (NCBI taxonomy): Bacteria > Bacillati > Actinomycetota > Actinomycetes > Kitasatosporales > Streptomycetaceae > Kitasatospora > Kitasatospora sp. NPDC096140. The sequence goes on along the minus strand of NZ_JBEOUW010000024.1, from coordinate 141,856 downwards.
TCGGTGAGTTGGTAGAGCGCGACGTCGGTGCCGGTCATCGTCGCGTAGAGCACCTTGTCGGCCTGGACGGTGCCCAGGCTGTTGCCGGCGCCGTCGAGCAGGGTGCCGCTGCGGCTGGCGCTGACGTTCTGGATGACCTGGCCGGCCGACGGCATGGTCGGCAGGCAGTGCCCGTTGGTGAGCATCAGCGCCCGGTCGCCGGCCACCGAGGTGGGGTAGCGGACCAGCGAGGCCGAGCAGTTGCTCAGGGCGATGGTGGACGTCAGGTCGGCCGCCTGGACGGCGTGCGCGGGGGCGGCGGCGAAGGCCAACCCGCCCGCGACGACGGCACTCGTACCGGCCACCGCGACAAGTCTCTTGAACATGGCTCTCCTTGTGGGGGATCGCGGGGTGTACGACTGGTCGCCGACGCCCGCGCCGCACGAAAGTGCCATGGCCACCTCAAGGGGTCAACCGTTCTGGCCGAACTCGCCACTCCTCACGGCTTGTTGTGCCACCCGGACACAACCACCCGTCCCGGTATGCCCGTTACGCACTACGGCTGCGGCGCGGAGTTCACGGTCTGCCCCTCGGCCTGGGCGCCCCCCGCGCCCTTCACCGGCGTGAGGTCGAAGTCCCAGCCGGCCCCGCCCTGCGGGTTCGGGAACGCGAACTGGTCCTTGTACTTGACGAACCGGCAGTCCTGGGTGAACTGCCTCGCCTCGGAGTCCCAGTCCGCCCCGGTGGCGACGTAGACGTCGTAGGAGCCTTCCTTGATGCCCTCGACGGCGGTGCTCTGCCCCTTGGCCGCGTACACCGAGGCGACCGACTTCCCGTCCTGGGCGAGCGTGAGGACCGCGTCCGCCGGGCCCCTTTCGTTGTCGATGTGCAGCGCGCCCTTGCCGGCCTTCCCGCCGTCGCGGACCAGTGCCCCGTTCTCCAGGACCCGCAGCTGCGGTTGCGGCGAGGGGAACCGGGGCACGACGAGGCCGGTTCGGTAGCCGGCCGCGGTCAGCTTGCTGAGGGCGGCCGAGACCGCCGCCATGCCCGGACCGGCGCCGAGCCTCGCCTGGGCGACCCCGACGGTGCAGAGCTTGTGCTGGAGGACGTCGCCGCGCAGCGCCGACGACTCGGCGGCGAGCGCGGTCAGGCCGTTCGCCAGGTCGGTGCGGGCTTGGTCGGCGTCGGCCGGTGCGGTGACGGTGTTCAGGTTCCGGACGGCACGGCCGATGTTGGACTCGACTCCGGCGAGGGCGGTGTCCAGCTCGAACGTGGTCTTGGCCGTCACCGCCTTCCCCAGCCCGGTGTTGACCGGCGCGAGCGCCTGGTCGAGCACCGTGCCGTACGGCGTCGGCGACGCACTCGGCGCGGCCGTACCGCCGCCCCCGCCCGAACAGGCCGCAAGCAGCAGTAACCCGCCGACGACCGGACCGGACCTGAACACGGACCTCACGGACCTCACTGACCTCATGACCCCACCCCGGTTGTCATCCGGCGCGCGCTCCCCGCGCGCACACGAACGGACATGCTGCCGAGTACGAACCGCACCGGTCAACAGGGCCCGTACGATCATCGGAAGGGCCCGCCCCGGCCCGCCCGCCAGGGTCAACTACGATCGGGCACGTGCTCAGCCTCACCGGACTCCCCCTCCAGATCATCGCCTCGGTCCTCGCGATCGCCGTCTTCGCCGCCACCATGTGGCTCTGGCCGCGGTTCGGCGGGAAGGGCTGGAAGGCCTGGTCGGGCCGGATCGGCGCGTTCCTGGTCACCCAGGTGTCGGTGCTGGCCGCGATGGGCCTGATCGCCAACAGCTACTTCGGCTTCTACAGCTCCTGGACCGACCTGCTCGGCACCAGCGGCAAGCTCGGCACGGTCGTGGACCACAACCCGAACGCCTCCGGGGTGGCCGTCACCGGTCAGCAGAGCTTCTACTCGGCGCAGGGCTCGGAGCCCGAGCGCTCCGGGCTGATCCAGAAGGTCGACGTCAAAGGAGCCGGTAGCGGTCTGAGCACCGAGGCGTACGTCTACCTGCCGCCGCAGTACTTCCAGCCGGACTTCGCCAAGCAGCGCTTCCCGATGGCCCTGGTGCTCACCGGCTACCCGGGCACCCCGGAGAAGCTGATCTCGCTGATGCAGTACCCGGCCTCCACCCTCGACGCGATCGAGCGGAAGAAGCTGCCGCCGACGATCCTGGTGATGACCCGCCCCACACTCATAGGCGACCGCGACACCGAGTGCGTGGACGTGCCGAACGGCCCGCAGGTGGAGACCTTCTTCACCACCGACCTGCCCAAGGCCCTCGCCACCACGTACCGGATCGGCACCGACCCGGCGAACCGGGCCGTCATCGGCAACTCCACCGGCGGCTACTGCGCGCTCAAGTTCGCGCTGCGCAAGCCCGACTCGTACCCCTCGGCGGTCGCCCTCTCCGGCTACTACAGCGCCGCCCACGACCCGACCACCGGCGACCTGTTCGGCGGCAGCGACAAGCTGAAGCAGGAGAACGACCTGCTGTGGCGGCTGAAGAACCAGCCGGCCGCCCCGGTCAACCTGCTGCTGACCACCGCCAACGACGAGAACAACTACGACGAGACCCAGGCCATGGTCGCGGCCTTCAAGGCCCCCACCAAGATGTCCACCATCACCCTGGACACCGCCGGCCACAACTTCCACACCTGGACCCGGGAGATCCCCCCGGCCCTGGAGTGGCTGGGCAGGCACATCACCATGCCCGCCGCTGCCTAGCCGGGCCGCCTAGCCGGGCCGCCGACGCCGACTTCGACGCCGGGGCCGAAGCAGACGCCGGGGCCGAGGGCGCCCGGCAGATCACACCCGTCTCACAGCGCCGTCTCACGGTTCTCTCAGTCGGGCCACGCACCGTATGGCGCATGACCACGAGCAGCTACACCCCTCCGGCCGGCGACCCGTGGCCCGAGGCCGCGAACTACCCGCCGCCGGAGGTGCCAGAGCCGGACCCGGTCCGGCCGGACCGGGCACCGCTCTTCCCCGAGCAGCCCCTGCCGCCCGTCGGCCCCAAGGGCCCCGCCTCCTGGTCCGGCCGGCTGCGCACCCTCCCCGCCCGCGCCTGGCGCGGGCGCGCGGACGACCCGCGCTGGGTGCGCCCGGCCCTGCTGGCGCTGCTGGCCGCGACGACCGTCCTCTACCTGTGGGGCCTGAGCGCGTCCGGCTGGGCCAACGCCTTCTACTCGGCCGCCGTGCAGGCCGGCTCCGAGAGCTGGAAGGCGTTCTTCTTCGGCTCCTCCGACGCCGGGAACTTCATCACCGTCGACAAGCCCCCGGCCGCACTGTGGCCGATGGCGCTCTCGGCGCGGGTCTTCGGCCTCTCCTCCTGGTCGGTGCTGGCCCCGCAGGCACTGATGGGCACGGCCACCGTCGGCGTGCTGTACGCGACGGTGCGCCGCCGCTTCTCGCCGCTCGGCGGCCTGCTGGCGGGCGCCGCGATGGCGCTGACCCCGGTCGCGGCCCTGATGTTCCGCTTCAACAACCCGGACGCGCTGCTGGTGCTGCTGCTGACCCTGGCCGCGTACGGGCTGGTGCGGGCGACCGAGGCGGCGAGCACCCGGTGGCTGCTGTTCACCGGGGCGATGTTCGGCCTCGCCTTCCTCACCAAGACCCTGGCGGCCTTCCTGGTCCTGCCCGCCTTCGCGGTGATCTACCTGGTCGTGGCGCCCACCGGCTTCTGGCGGCGGGTGCGGCAGACCCTGCTCGCGGGCGTGGCGCTGGCGGTCTCGGGCGGCTGGTGGGTCGCGATCGTCGAGCTGATGCCGGCCTCGGCCCGCCCGTACATCGGCGGCTCGCAGGACAACAGCTTCCTCTCGCTCACCTTCGGCTACAACGGCCTCGGCCGGGTGGACGGCAACGAGCGCGGCAGCGTGGGCGGCGGCGGGCGGCTCCCGGCCGGCTTCGACCTGCCCGGCGGGGCCGCGCCCGGCGGCGGACGCGGCTGGGGCGAGACCGGCCTGACCCGGATGTTCGGCACCGACATCGGCGGGCAGATCGCCTGGCTGATCCCGGCCGCGCTGATCCTGCTGCTGGTCGGCCTCTGGGGCACCCGCCGCTACGCCCGCACCGACACCGCCCGCGCGGCGTTCCTGGTCTGGGGCGGCTGGCTGCTCTCCACCGCGCTGATCTTCAGCTTCATGTCCGGGATCTTCCACCAGTACTACACGGTGGCGCTGGCCCCGGCCGTCGCGGCGCTGGTCGGCATGGGCGTGGACGGGCTGTGGCGGGCGCGGCACCGGCTGCCGTGGGCGCTGGTGCTGGCCGGCACGCTCGCGGTGACGGCGGGCTGGGCGTTCGTGCTGCTCGGCCGCAGCTCGGACTTCCTGCCGTGGCTGCGCTGGGCGGTGCTGGTCGGCGGGCTGGCGGCGGCGGTCGCACTCGTCGGCGGGCAGCTCGCCGGGCGGACCTCCGGCCGGACCGGCGCGCGGATCGCCTCGGTGGCGGGCCTGGTGGGCCTGGCGGCGGCGCTCGGCGGGCCGGCGGCGTACGCGGTGGACACCGTCGACACGCCGCACACCGGCTCGATCGTGACCGCCGGACCGGGCGTCCAGGGCGCGTTCGGGCCCGGCGGCGGGCGCAAGGGCGGCAGGGGCTTCCCGGGCGGCGGGCAGGGCTTCCCCGGCGGTGGCAACGGCCGCTCGTTCGGTCAGGGCGGCCAGGGCGGTCAGGCCGGCCAGGGCGGTCAAGGCGGCCAGGCCGGCCAGGGCGGTCGGCAGGGCTTCCCGGGCGGCGGACAGGGCTTCCCCGGCGGGCAGAACGGCGGGGGCTTCCCCGGCTTCCCGGGCGGCGGCAACGGCTCCGGCAACGGCTCGGGCTCCGGCTCGGACCACGCGAACGGACGCCACCAGCGCGGCGCCAACGGGACCAACGGCGGGAACGGCACCTTCCCCGGTGCCCCCGGTGCCCCCGGCTCGACCGGTGCCGAGGGCACGGCCCCCGGCGGCTTCCCCGGCGGCGGCATGGGCGGCGGCATGGGCGGCGGCGGCATGGGCGGTCTGCTCGGCGGCACCAAGGTGAGCGAGGAGGCCGCCGCCCTGCTCAAGGAGAACGCCGACCACTACACCTGGGCCGCCGCCACCGTCGGCTCGCAGAACGCCGCGAGCTACCAACTCGCCACCGGCGAGCCGGTGATGGCCCTCGGCGGCTTCAACGGCACCGACCCCTCGCTGAGCCTGGCGGGCTTCCAGAAGTACGTCCAGGAGGGCAAGGTCCACTGGTTCGTCGCCGGCGGCTCCCGCGGCGGCTTCGGCGGCGGCTTCGGCGGCGCCGGCGGCAGTGCGGAGGGCGGTGAGCGGCAGGAGTCGGAGAACAGCCGGATCGAGTCCTGGGTTGCCGCCCACTTCACCGCCAAGACGGTCGGCTCGGCCACCTTCTACGACCTGACGGCCCCGACCTCCTGACCGTGAACCCCCGAGGGGGCGTGCCGCGTCCGCGCGGTGCGCCCCCTCCGCCGTTCCCGTACCCGTACCTGTCACCTGTACCCGGGCCCGCGCCCGGGCCCGGGCCCGGGCCCGCCGGAGCCGCTCAGTCGGACGGGCAGTGCGTCCCCGCCGCCGGCATCCGGCCGTCCACCAGGAACGCCGCGATGGCCGACCGGACGCACCCGCTCTTGTCGTACGCGGTGTGCCCGTCGCCCTCGCGGGTGAGCAGCACGCCGTGCTCCAGCCCGGCCGCCAGCCGCTGCGCCCACGGGTACGGGGTGACCGGGTCCTCGGTGGAGCCGACCACCAGGATCGGGGCGCTGCCGGGCGCCCGGATGACGTGCTGGAGTTCGGTCGAGCGGTACGGCCAGGGGCGGCAGTCCGGGGCGAGCAGGGTGGTCAGCGGATTGTGCCGGCTGGTCAGCGGGGCCTGGACGGCGAGGTCGGCGAGGCCCGCCTTCAGCTGCGCCGCGTCGGGCGCCGGGAGGTCCGCGCAGGAGATGGCCGCGTAGGCGTCCGCGACGGTCGCGTAGCGACCGTTCTCACCGCGCCCGGTGGCGCCGTCGGCGAGCCCGAGCAGGGCGTCGGCGTCGCGTTTCCGGACGGCCGGTCCGAGGGCGTCGACCAGCCGGTACCAGGAGCGGTGGCCGTCGTAGAGCACGTTGAGGACGGCGGTCCAGCCGAGGGCGGCGGTGACGGTACGGCCGTCGGAGGCGCGCAGCGGGCGGTTGCTCAGGCCGTCGAGGAAGGCGGCGAGGCGGCCCGGGGCGGCGTCCGGGTCGGCGCCGAGCGGGCAGTCGGCGCCGTCGTCGGTGGCGCAGGAGGCGGCGAAGTCCTTGAACGCGGTCTCGCCGGCGACGGCCTGTTCGACGTCGAGCTGCACCGCGTCGGTGCCGTGCTCGACGGCGCCGTCGAGCACGAGGCGGCCGGTGCGGCCGGGGAACTCCTCGGCGTAGAGCGCGCCGAGGTGGGTGCCGTAGGAGAGGCCGAGGAAGTCGAGCTTGCGTTCGCCGAGGGCTCCGCGCAGCACGTCGAGGTCGCGGGCCGCGTCGCGGGTACCGATGTGCGGCAGGTCGGCGTGGCTCGCCACGCAGGCGTCGGCGAGGACCCGGCCGTGGTCGTACGCCGGGTCGTCGGTGGCGTTCCACCGGTCGCGGGTGCGGTCGTCCAGGCAGTGGACGGGGGTGGTGTCACCGGCGCCGCGCGGGTCGAAGCCGACCAGGTCGAAGCGTTCGTGCAGCCCCTGGTAGCTCTTCCAGTCCGCGCGGACCATGGTGACTCCGGAGTTGCCGGGCCCTCCGGGGTTGACCAGGAGGGCGCCGATCCGCGCCTGCGGGTCGGCGGCGGGCAGCCGGGCGAGGGCGACGGCGATGGTGCGGCCGCCGGGGTCGGTGTAGTCCAGCGGGACGGTGAGGGTGGCGCACTCGATGGTCGCCCCGTCCTGGCCGCCGTCCTCGTCGTCGGGGCAGGGCCGCCAGTCGATCCGCTGGCCGTAGAGCGCGCGCAGGGCCGGCGCGGTGCCGACGGCGACCAGGTCGTCGAGCGGCGGCCGGCTGCCGGTACGGCCGGTCGCGCCGGAGCCGGTGCAGCCCGCGAGCAGGGCGAGGGACGCGCCAAGGGCGAGGGCGGGCAGGGTACGCCGGGGGAACCTGGGGAAGCGGGAGGTCATCGGGGCCACCGCCCACGAATACCATCCGACCCGGCCCCGCCTCGAACCCGGGTCGCACCGTGCCCGGCGCCGACCCCCCCGGACGTAACGCTCCGTCAGCCGCCGATCGCGGACATCGGCCGCTCGGGCCGGACGAAGTCGGCGCTCCCGATGGCGTGTCCGGGCCCCTTGCCCGCGACCGACACCCGCCAGGCCTGCTCGATCGCCGCGTCGTCCGCCCCACCGCGCAGCAGGGCGCGCAGGTCGGACTCCTCCGTCGCGAACAGGCAGTTGCGCAGCTGCCCGTCGGCGGTCAGCCGGACCCGGTCGCAGCCCCCGCAGAACGGCCGGGTCACCGAGGCGATCACCCCGACCACCGCGTCCGTGCCCGCGATCCGCCACTCCTCGGCGGGCGCGCCGCCGTGCCGCCCGACCGGGACAAGGTCGAACCGCTCCCCCAGGGCGGCCAGGACCTCCTCCGCCGTCACCATCGCCGTACGGTCCCACGCACCCTGCGCGTCGAGCGGCATGGACTCGATGAACCGCATCACGTACCCGTGCTCGACGGCGAACGCGGCCAGGTCGACGATCTCGTCCTCGTTCACCCCGCGCACCGGCACCGCGTTCACCTTCACCGGCCCCAGCCCGGCCGCCTTCGCCGCCGCGAGGCCCGCCAGCACGTCGTCGAGGCGGTCCCGCCGGGTGAGGGCCGCGAACCGCTCGGGCCGCAGGGTGTCCAGGCTGACGTTCACCCGCCCCAGCCCCGCCTCGCGCAGGGCGGTCGCCGTCCGCGCCAGGCCGATCCCGTTGGTCGTCAGCGACACCTCGACCCCCAGCCGCGCGATCCGGCCGACCAGCCCCGGCAGCCCCCGCCGCAGCAGCGGCTCCCCGCCCGTCAGCCGGACCGAGGCGATCCCCAGCCGCTCCACGGCGATCCGCACCAGCCGCACCACCTCGTCGTCCCCCAGCACCGCGTCCCGGGCGAGCCAGTCGAGGCCCTCCGCCGGCATGCAGTAGGTGCAGCGCAGGTTGCAGCGGTCGGTCAGCGAGACCCGCAGATCGGTGTGGACCCGACCGAAACGGTCCACCAGCGGGCGCGGTGCGGTGTTCATCGACCCAGTACAGGCGGCGCAGGGCCGCAGGACCAGCGGCCGAACCGCCGGGGACCGGCCGCCACCTGCGGCTTCGCCTTGTGGATTCACACAATGCGGGCCCCCGCCCCGCAGGGGCAGGCTGGGGCCATGCAGACTGCGCCGACGCCCGCCGGGCCCGCCCCGAACGCCGGGCCCGCCCCGGTCGCCGCCCTCGTCCTCGCCGCCGGCGGCGGTCGGCGCCTCGGCGGGCGTCCCAAGGCACTGATCCGGTACGGGGGCCGGCCGCTGGTGGAGCACGCGGTGGCGGTGGTGCGGGCCGGCGGCTGCGCGGACGTCACGGTGGTGCTGGGCGCGGCGGGCGAGCGGGTCAGGGCCACCGCGCACCTGCCGGGCTGCCGCCTGGTGGCCAACCCCGACTGGGCCGGCGGCATGGGCTCCTCGCTGCGGGCCGGCCTGGCCGCCCTGCCCCCCGGGGCCTCGGCGGTGCTCGTCATGCTGGTGGACACCCCGGGGGTCACCCCGGCCGCCGTCGCCCGGCTGCTGGCCGCGCACCGGGCGGGCGCGGAGCTGGCCGCGGCGGCCTACGACGGCCGGCGCGGCCACCCGGTGCTGATCGGCGCCCGGCACGTCGCCGAGGCGGCCGAGGGCGCCCGCGGCGACGCCGGCGCCCGCGCCCTGCTGACGGCGCACGCGGCGGAGGTCGTCCTGGTCGAGTGCGCCGACGTCGCCGTCCCGGACGACCTCGACACCCCCGCCGACCTGGCCCGCTGGTCCGCCGGGTGACCCTCCTCCCCCGGACGGAGGCCGCCCGCCCGCGGCCCCTGATCCGTCCCTGAGGATTGCCCCATTCCGCGCCCAGCGCCGGACATTTCGGGGAGCATGGGAATCGTCCCACCCACCCGACACCGACGGACGGAGCCCGCGATGGCAGGACTGCCCGACGACTTCACCGGACACGACCCCACGCGGCCGGGGGCGGGCGGTGGCGCCCGGGCGATCCGCTGCCCCGCCTGCCGCCGCGAGCACCTCTACGAGCCGCCCTCGCTGCCCTGCCCCTGCGGCGCCTCGCTCAAGGTGCCGCTGCTGCGCGGCGGAGTGCCGGTGCAGGTGCGCTTCCGCTCCTGGGAGGACTCCTGGCTGAGCATGCGCTGCCCGCACTGCGGCCGCTCCGACCAGTGGCCGCAGCCCGAGTTCACCTGCAACTGCGGCGCCACCGTCCGGCTGCCGGTGGACCGCACCACCCGGCTGGGCAGCGGCACCGCCGGCCCGCTCGCCGCCCCCGGGCCGCAGGCCTCCCGCCCCCACCCGGCCCACCCGATCGGCGCGCCGGTGCCCGCCCCGCCCGCGCCGCCCGGCGCCTCCACCGGCCGCGCCCGCCCGTTCCGCCACCGCGCCCCCTTCCGCCCGCACCCGGTGCGCACCTCGCAGGACGCGGTGTTCACCGCCGCCCGCTACCTGGAGTGGCTGGGCTTCGACGACCTGGAACTGACGGAGGCGCAGGAGCGCGACGGGGTCACCCTGCTGGGCAGCCGGATGGTCGCCCAGGTCGACACCTGGACCGAGCCGGCCGACGTGAAGTCGGTCGAGTGCCTGTGGCTGCAGACCCTGCACGCCGAGGAGATGGCCGCCGCGATGTTCACCCTCGCGGGTTATTCGCACCAGGCCACCGTGCGCGGCGAGCAGCTGCTGGTCGCCCTGTTCAGCCTGGACCTGGCCGGCGTCCCGCAGCCCGCGAACGGCGCCGCCGAGGCCCTGATGGAGACCGGCTGGACCTCCTGACCACCCGGAGGCCCCTCTAGATCATTTCTCCACCGAAAGCAACAACCTCCGCTCGTGATCTGGTGCACAAGCTCACCCCCGTGTTGAATTGCCGCCACAGCGCGGGCCTTTCGCCCTGCCGTTGCCATGCGCACGGGTCGTGGCGGCAGGGCCCCAGGGGCGGGTCCGCGCCCCGCTGGATGGCGCACACAAGGAGGTGGCGTTGTCGGAGCACGGATGGGGCCCGAGCGGCCCGGACGGGCGGGGGCGGGCGGCACCGGAGGAGCCGGGCGACACCGTGTGGCGACTGAGGTCCCGGGCGTGCTGGCAGGAGGCCGCCGAACTGTTGCGCCCGACCGCCGAGAACGACCCGGCAGCCGCCCTCGGGCGGGCCGAACTCCTCATCGAGCAGTGCCTGTTCACCGCCGCCAACTGGACCCAGGCGGAGCAGGCGCTGCGCCTGGCGGAGGCACTGGCGGCCGGCACCGAGCAGCGCGCGGGCGCCGCCTGCGCCCGCGGCTTCCTCGCGTACGTGGCGAGCGTGCTCGGACCGCGGGACCGGCTGGACGAGGCCCAGGCCGCGCTCGGCCGCACCTCGGCCCTGCTGCCGCCGGACGCGCCGGGCCGCCCGCTGCTGGACTTCCGGCGCGGACTGGTCGCCGAGAACCTGCTGCGCGACCGCAGCGCCGCCTGGATCGCCTACCGCCGCGCGCACGAGGGCGCCGGCGAACGCGGGGACGAACTGCTGCGCTCGTACACCTGGCGCCACCTGGCCGCGTTGGCGCTCTCCCGCGGGGACCGCGGCCACGCCCGGGAGGGCTTCGACGCCTCACTGCGGCTGCGCGAGCAACTCGGCTTCACGGTGGGGGTGGCTCCGGCGCTCGCGGCGCTCGCCGAGGTGTCCGAACCGGCCGAGGCCGCGCGGCTGCGCGCCGAGGCGACCCGGCTGGTGCAGGCCCTGGGCGGGGTCCCGGTCTGGCTCGCGCGCCAGCTGGGCGCCGCCCGCGCGCCGGGGCCTCCCCCGGACGGACGCATCGCGAGCGAGACCCGGGGAACAATCAGCTAAGGTGAGCCTAACCTGGCTGGGGTGAGCAGTGCCCCGGCCGGGTCGCCTTGCCGTTCCCCGGGCACCGCCATGCCCCGGTCCGACCGCGCCCGCCGCACCACCGGCACGGGGCGCCGCCGGGCGGTCCATGGGCGGTCCCCGGTCGACCCGATGGGGCCCGCCCATGACCGCGAGCAGCACCAGGCCCGGCCCCACGCCGTGCGCCCCCCGCAGCGCCGGGGCGCACGCCCCCACCGGCACACCGGACTCCCCCGTCCCGGGCGCCGCCTCGTACCACCGGCTGTCCGGACTCACCACCGCCCTGCGCGTGCGCTGCGCACCGCCCCGGCGCGGCGACGGCTGGCTGCCCGCCGCCGACCTGGCCACCCGCCCCGAGGCGGTGCGCGAGCTGATCGCCCACGACGCCCGGCGGGGCCTCGCCCGCTACGGGCAGCCGCTGCGCCCGGACGTCGCGGCCGGCTTCGGCCTGCACCGCTTCGTCTGGCCGGTCTCGCTGCTGTTCACACTGCCGTGGTTCCTGGAGCGGCGCGTCCCGCTGCTCGCCCTCGGGGACGTCTCGCTGCGCCGACGCTCCGAGGCGGTGGAGCTGACCGTCCGCCCGGGCGGGTTCGTCTGCCTGCCGGACGACCCGGCGGCGGGCTCGGCGGCCCGCACGGTGCCGGACGGGGACGCGCTGGCCGCCGAACTGCGGTGCGCGCTGGGCGGGTTCCTGGCGCCGGTGCTGGCCGCCTTCCGCCCGGAGACGCGGCGCGGGCCCCGGGTGTTGTGGGCGATGGCCACGGACGCGGTGGTGGAGGGGCTCTGGTACGCGGGCGGGCTGCTGGGGGAGGCGGATCGGGCGCGGGCCGAGCTGTCCGCGCTGCTGGCGCCCGGCGAGGAGAGCGGGGGCGCAGGCTCCGGCGAACCGAGCGGGGGCGGCCGCCGAAGAAGACCTCGCGCGGAATCTGCGTACCGCCGCTGCGGAGTTCGTCACGCACCTCGGGGGCGAGCGCGGAGGTGTGGAACAGGTGAT
>NZ_JBEOUW010000024.1:0-129845 GCF_040303045.1 Kitasatospora sp. NPDC096140 | reverse complement strand
GCCCGCGTGCGCGCCCGGCGCGGGCGGGGGCCCCGCGCCCGCCCCGGCGCCCTTCACCCCGGGCGCCGGCTTCGCTCCCCCGGCGCCCGGCTGCGCCGACGCTTCGAGCACGGACCGGTCCCGGGCCAGCTGTTGCCTCGTCTACACCGTGGATCCGGAGGACATGTGCGGCGGTTGTCCGCGCGTCACGCGGTGTTGACGAACGTTCGTCCGACACCTGATCCGGAAAGCCCGGAATTCCGGGAACAATCCACGCCTGATTAGTCAGACCATAGTTTTGTTGCCGGGTCAGAAATCCCTCTCCCCAGCGCATTGACACCGAATCGGTCATTCGCCCGCCGAGCATCCGTCATGATGGTCCCCGCCATCACGACACAGGAACGCGACGAAGGAAAGCGAGGCTGGTTCCGGCGATGAAATTGTCCGACATACCGCTCGGGTGGGCCGTCACCGTGGTCGCGGGGCTGCTGGTCAGCGCGCTCCTGGTCGCCCTGCTCCGCAGCCGGGGATCCACGGGCGCCGCCGGCGCGGATTCCTGGGAGCGCTCCGAGGAACGGCGCCGCCGCAAGGAATCCCTCTACGGTGCCGCCTCGTACACGCTCCTGTTCTGCTGCGCCGGTGTCGCCGCCGCGCTGTCCTTCCACGGCCTGGTCGGCTTCGGCGTGCAGAACCTCGGTCTGTCCGGCGGCTGGGAGTACCTCGTCCCGTTCGGTCTGGACGGCGCCGCGATGTTCTGCTCGGTACTCGCCGTCCGCGAGGCCAGCCACGGTGACGCGGCGTTCGGCTCCCGCCTGCTGGTCTGGGTCTTCGCCGGCGCCTCGGCCTGGTTCAACTGGGTGCACGCCCCGCGCGGCCTGAGCCACGCCGGCGCCCCGCAGTTCTTCTCCGGCATGTCCCTCTCGGCGGCGGTCCTGTTCGACCGGGCGCTGAAGCAGACCCGCCGGGCCGCGCTGCGCGAGCAGGGGCTCGTCCCCCGCCCGCTGCCGCAGATCCGCATCGTCCGCTGGCTGCGCGCCCCGCGCGAGACCTACGCGGCCTGGTCGCTGATGCTGCTGGAGGGTGTGCGCAGCCTGGACGAGGCGGTGGACGAGGTCCGCGACGACAAGCGGGAGCGCGCCCAGGAGAGGGAGCGCCGCAAGCTGGCCGGGCGCCGCGAGCGGGCCGAGATCCGGGCCATCAGCCGCTCGCACGGCACCTGGCGCCGGGGCGGCGGCGCCGCCCGGCAGCTGGAGTCCGGCTCGGAGCCCGCCATAGTCGGCGGGCCCGGGGCCGACCGGCCCGCCGCGACCGAACGGCCCGCGGTCGAACGGCCCGGGGAGCGGCCCGCGGTGGAACGGTCCGGGACGGAACGGCCCGAGGTGGAGCGGCCCGCCGCACCGCGCGAGGTCGAACCGGCCGAGGGCACGGTCGTCCAGCCCGGCCTGCCGGCGCGCCCGGAGCGGCGCACCATCGACCTCACCCTGGAGGAGGACACCGTCACGCTGCCCCGGCTGGACTCGCTGGAGCGCAAGCTGAAGGACCTGGAGCAGCAGTTCGGCTGACGCCCCGGGGCCCGTCGATCCCGCCGGGGCGCCGTCGGCCCCCTCCTGGGGGCGGCGGCGCCCCGGTCCGTCAGGGCACGCGCGGGCCCGAAGCGGTCAGGACACGCGCGCGCGGCACGGGGCGGTCAGGCCGCCGCCCCGCTGAGCTCGAACCACATCCGCTTGCCGGAGCCGCGCGGCTCCACGCCCCAGGAGTCCGCCAGCGCTTCGACCAGCATCAGCCCGCGCCCGGAGGAGGCCTGCTCCCCCGGCGTGCGGCGGGTCGGCCACAGGTCCGACTCGTCCTCCACCTCGACCCGTAGCCGGGCCCGTCCGCCGTCCTCCTCGGGCTCCCGGTAGAGCCGGGCGGTGAACATGGCGTCCCGGTCGGTGTGCCGGATCGCGTTGGTGACCAGCTCGGAGGAGAGCAGTTCGGCGGTGTCGATGAACTCGGCGACGCCCCAGCGGCGCAGCGCGTCACGCAGCTCGGCCCGCACCTCGGCGACCCGGGCCAGGTCCGCCTGGCCGATCCGGCGGCGCAGCTGCTGGGCCGCGAGGCCGCCCGCCGGGCCGTCCCAGCGCAGGAGCAGCAGCGCTATGTCGTCCTCGCGCTCGCTGGAGTCGGCGGCCTGGGAGGCGATCCGGTCGGCCAGCTCCTCCAGCGGGTCGCGGGCCGCCTGCTCGGCGCGCGGCAGCGGGCGGGCGAGCACCCGGGTGAGCCGGGCGACGCCCTCGTCCAGGTCCAGGCCGCGCGCCTCGACCAGGCCGTCGGTACAGAGCAGCACGGTCTCGCCCGGGTCCAGGCTGAACCGGGTGACCCGGTACTCCTGGTCCGGGTCGATCCCCAGCGGCAGGCCGCCGGCCACCGGCACCACGGTGACGCTGCCGTCCGCACGGCGCACCACCGGGTCGAGGTGGCCGGCCCGGACGGCGTAGACCACGCCGTAGTCCACGTTGACCTCGGCGTAGGTGCAGGTCGCGAAGTGGTCGGTGTCCAGGTCGGCGAGGAAGCGGGAGGCGCGGGCCATCACCGCGGCGGGCGGGTGGCCCTCGGCCGCGTAGGCGCGCAGCGCGATCCGCAGCTGGCCCATGATCCCGGCGGCGTGCACGTCGTGGCCCTGGACGTCGCCGATCACCAGGCCGACGTGCCCGCCGGGCAGCGGCACCACGTCGTACCAGTCGCCGCCGATCTGCAGGCCGGATCCGGCCGCGAGGTAGCGCACCGCGGTCGTCACGCCCGGCACCGAGGGGACGGTGCGCGGCAGCATCACCCGCTGCAGGCCGGCCGCGAGCTCGTGCTCGGCGTCGTGCAGCCGGGCCCGGGCCAGCGACTGGGCGACCAGTCCGCCCAGGGTGGTCAGCAGTGTGCGCTCGTCCGCGTCCAGCTCCCGCTCGTCGTCGAAGCTGACCACGCAGACGCCGATCGCCCGGCCGCTGGCCACCAGCGGCAGGTACGCCCAGGAGCCGCGGCCGGTGCGGCTGGTCGGCTCCCACACCTCGGGGTAGCCGTCGCGGAACTCCTCGCGGGTCGAGACGAACACCGGCGTGCGGTGCCGCAGCGCCTCGGCGGCCGGGTGGCCGGCGGGCAGCACGGTGCGGTCCCAGACCGCCAGCGCGTCGGTGCGGTAGCCGGAGGCGCCGAGGATCCGGGCCCGGCCGGCCTCGAAGGAGGCCAGCACCAGGCCGTCCGGCGGCAGCCCGGGCAGCGGCAGCTCGGTGAACACCCGGGCCACGTCACGGACGGTGACGGCTTCGGAGAGGGCGCGCGCCGCCTCCTTGATGAACCGGGAACGCTCCTCGCGCAGCAGGGCCATCCGGTCGGCGTGGTCGCGCTTGTGCAGCTCGACGGTGGCGTCCCAGACGAAGCCCACCATCCGGGAGGCGCGGCCGAAGGCGTCCGCGAGCACCCGGCCGCGGAAGCGCACCGCCCGCATGGAGCCGTTCGGCCCGACGGTGCGGTAGTAGGCGCCGCACTGGCCGAGCTCGGCGACCGCGCGTTCGACCCGGCGACGCACCACCGGCGCGTCCTCGGGGTGCAGCAGGGACAGGAAGGAGTCGGCGGAGCGGTCGAAGCGGGCCTGCCCGGGGGCGTCCAGGCCGATGATCGCGCAGGCCCGCGGATCACCCTCCAGCACGTCCCGGCGGATGTCCCAGTCGAAGGAGCCGATGCCGTTGGCGGCCATCGCGGGCTCCAGCCAGTCCGGCATGGAGTCGGCGGAGGCGGGCGGCAGCCCGCCGGACAGCACGGGCGCCAGCCGGGCGGCGGCGAGGCTGGGGGACGGGCGCACCGCGGGGCTCCGCCGGTTCGACTGCGCGGGCGGCCGGGCCCGGCCCGTCCCGGCGGTGGTGGGGCCGGCGCCGGGCGGCCCGGCGGTTCCGGGCGCTGCGGTGCGCGGCTCGACGGTGCGTGCGTCGGCGGTGCGGGCCTCCACGGTGCACGGTTCTGCGGTTCTGGGCTCTGCGGTTCCGGGCTCGACGGCTCGCGGCTCCACGACGGACGCGCCGGGAGAAAGCGCCGGCCCCGGCGACTCGGGCTCAGTGGGCATGCTGCTCCTACCGCTGCCGTGGCGGACCGCGCCGACCGTCCGGACGGGCCGCGAGGCGATGTGATGAGTCGTGCTGGATAGGACGGTGCCGACGGACGGTGGTCAGTCGAGGTACGGTCTCCCCGCTGCTTCTCGCACGTGGACACACATTCCCACCATCCTGGCCAATGTTCCGCCGAGCGGCAATGCCAACGGGCCGGAAATCTTCCGCTCCGCCTTCTGTTCAGGGCTTCCTTCGACAGCGAATCAATCGACTGCGAACAATCGTACGGCTCCGGCGACCGGACTCAGGGCGCCGCGAGTTCGAACCAGGTGATCTTGCCGTCGCCTCTCAGCTGCACGCCCCAGGAGTCCGCGAGCGCCTCCACCAGCATCAGGCCGCGCCCCGAGGTCGCGTACTCGGCCTCCGGATCGCGCCGCCGCCCGGGCAGCCTGCTCGCGCCGTCCTGCACCTCGATGCGCAGCCGGTCGTCCGAGCCGAGCACCGCGTCGAAGACGGCGCCCTTGGTGGTGTGCAGCAGGGCGTTGGTGACCAGCTCGGAGGAGAGCAGCTCGGCGGTGTCGGACAGCTCCGGGACCCCCCAGTGGCTCAGCGCGGAGCGCAGCCGCTGCCGGACCGCGCCCACCGCGACCAGGTCGGCCGGGTCGAGCGTCAGGTGCAGCCGCCGGTGCAGGGCGCACTCGGGGGCCGGCACGCCCGGCCGGGCCGTCCCGTTCGCCCCGGCCACTCCGGCCACCCCGGGCGCTCCGGCCACTCCGGGTACTCCGGTCACCCCGGGCGCTCCGGTGCCGCCGACCGTTCCCTGGACCGGCCCGGACCGGTAGGCGTCGCCCGAACTCGTCCTCTGACGCGGGAATCGCGACTGACCGTCCATCACCACATGCCCCCGCCCTGAAATCCGGGCCCCCGCCTCCGGATCCCCCGCCGGCCGGGTGGCCCCCTCGATCTGACCACCATCCTCATGCCCAGTTGACGGCGTTTGCAACAGTGTGCGTCCGATCACGTGGGGTGAAAGGGGCACGGGGAGGTTCGCGTGATCCAACTGCCCGCGCCGGACAGGTTTGCGAAGCGCAGAGGCGCTTTCCGAAGCCGCCGCCACCCGATCCCGCGCACACCCGGCGCCCGTCCGGGCCGTGCGCCCGACCACGCGCCCCCCGCCGCACCCCCGCCCGCGCCCCGCTCCTCCCGCCCCGCTCGACGCCGCCGGACCGGCCCCCTCACCCCCATCCCCCGCCCAGGGAGCCGAACTCGCGCGGACCGGCAACGCTGGACAGAGCGCCCCGGTCCGGGTTCAATGACCCAAGATGTTTGAACGACGTTCTAACATCACCCCGGAAGCCCGAGGCCCCGAGCCGACCCCCTCCCCGGCGACCGCGAGCGAGGAACCGTGCGACTGACCCCCACCGAACGGGACCGGCTGCTGATCTTCACGGCAGCCGAGCTGGCCCGTGCCCGCCGCGCCCGGGGTGTGCGCCTCAACATCCCCGAGGCCACCGCCCTGATCGCGGACACCGTCTGCGAGGCCGCCCGCGACGGCCTGCGCCTGGCCGAGGCCATCGAGGCCGGCCGCTCCGTCCTGACCGCCGACGACGTGCTGCCCGGCGTGCCGGACGTGGTCACCGTCGTCCAGGTCGAGGCCGTCTTCGACGACGGCACCCGCCTCGCCGTCGTCAACGAGCCCTTCAAGGGCGCCGGCTCGCTCGGCGACGAGGCCCCCGGCGGCACCCTGATCGGCGACGGCGCCGGGTACGACCCGATCGAGGAGACGCTGCTGCTCCCCGTCCACAACACCTCCGCGGTGCCGATCTCGGTCACCTCGCACTTCCACTTCTTCGAGGCCAACCCGCGCCTGGCCTTCGACCGCGCCGCCGCCTACGGCACCCACCTCGCCGTCCCGGCCGGCTCCTCCGTGCGCTTCGACCCGGGCGCCACCGTCGAGGTCGGCCTGGTGCCGATCGGCGGCGAGCGGGTCGCGATCGGCTTCGCCGGGCTCGTGGACGGCCCCCTCGACGCGCCCGGCGCGAAGGAGGCCGCCCTGGCCAAGGCCCGCGCCACCGGCTACCTCACCGGCTTCGACGACTCGGAGGTGCCCTCGTGAGCGGGCGACGGGGGTACCCCCGGCCGGAGTCCGGGGGAGAGCAATCGAACGGAGCCGCCACGCGGACGTGGCCCGGCGAGCGAAGCGAGGTCGGAGCATGAGCGCGATCACCCCGCACGACTACGTCTCCGTCCACGGCCCGCGCGCCGGGGACCGGGTCCGGCTCGGCGACAGCGGCCTGATCGTCCGCGTGGAGTCCGACTCCCAGGCGCCCGGCGACGAGTTCCTGGCCGGGTTCGGCAAGACCGCCCGCGACGGCCTGCACCTCAAGCCCGCCGCCGTCCGCGACACCTGCGACGTCGTGATCAGCAACGTCCTCGTCATCGACGCCGTCCAGGGCATCCGCAAGACCTCGATCGGGCTGATCGGCGGGCGGATCGCCTCGATCGGGCGGGCCGGCAACCCGGACACCCTGGACGGTGTGGACGTCGTCGTCGGCACCGGCACCACCATCGTCTCCGGCGAGGGACTGATCGCCACCGCCGGCGCCGTCGACACCCACGTCCACCTGCTCTCGCCGCGGATCATGGAGGCCTCGCTGGCCTCAGGCGTCACCACGATCATCGGCCAGGAGTTCGGGCCGGTCTGGGGCGTCGGCGTCAACTCGCCGTGGGCGCTGCGCCACGCGTTCAACGCCTTCGACGCCTGGCCGGTCAACATCGGCTTCCTGGGCCGCGGTTCGTCCTCCGACCCGGCCCCGCTGGTCGAGGCGCTGGCCGAGGGCGGCGCGTCCGGGTTCAAGGTGCACGAGGACATGGGCGCACACACCCGCGCCCTGGACACCGCACTACGGGTCGCCGAGGAGTACGACGTCCAGGTCGCCCTGCACACCGACGGGTTGAACGAGTGCCTGTCGGTCGAGGACACCCTGCGCGTCCTCGACGGCCGGACCGTCCACGCCTTCCACATCGAGGGCTGCGGCGGCGGACACGTCCCCAACGTGCTGAAGATGGCGGGCGTGCCGAACGTCATCGGCTCCTCCACCAATCCGACGCTGCCGTTCGGCCGGGACGCCCTCGGCGAGCACTTCGGCATGATCGTCTCCGCGCACGACCTCAAGGTCGACCTGCCCGGTGACGCCGCCATGGCGCGCGACCGCATCCGGGCCGGCACCATGGGCGCCGAGGACGTGCTGCACGACCTCGGAGTCATCGGCATCACCTCCTCCGACGCCCAGGGCATGGGCCGGGCCGGCGAGACGGTGCGCCGCACCTTCGCCATGGCGGGCAAGATGAAGGCCGAACTCGGCCCGCTCGACGGCACCGGCTCGTACGGGACGACCGAGAGCGGCGACGACAACGAGCGCGTGCTGCGCTACATCGCCAAGCTCACCGTCAACCCGGCCATCGCACACGGACTTTCGCACGAGGTCGGCTCGATCGAGATCGGCAAGCTCGCCGACATCGTGCTGTGGCGCCCGGACCACTTCGGGGCCAAGCCGCAGCTCGTCCTGAAGGCCGGCTTCCCCGCGTACGGTGTGGTCGGCGATCCCAACGGCTCCACCGACCGCTGCGAACCGCTCGTCCTGGGGCCGCAGTTCGGCGCCCACGGCGCGACCGCCGCCGACATCTCGGTGGCCTTCGTCGCCCAGGCCGCCGCCGACGGCGCCTACCTCGACCGCCCTGCCGACGGCCTGCCCACCCGCCGCCGCCGCGTCGGCGTCCGGGGCACCCGCGGCATCGGGCCGCGCGACATGGTGCGCAACGCCCGCCTCGGCCGCGTCGAGGTCACCGAGACCGGGCTGGTCTCGCTCGACGGCTCACCACTGCGCTCCGAACCGGCCGACAGCGTCCCGCTCAGCCGCCTCTACTTCCTCTGATCCCCCACCTGTTGAGGACACCACGATGACCAACCCGACGCCCGCCTCCCTCGGCTACCGGATGCCCGCCGAGTGGCACCCGCACGACCGGACCTGGATGGCCTTCCCGACCACCAACCCCACCTTCGACAGCCCCGAGGCGCTGCACGCGGGCCGCGAGGCCTGGGCCTCCGTCGCCAACACCATCGTCCGGTACGAGCCGGTGACGCTGATCGTCAACACCGGCGAGACCGCCGAGGCCCGCAAGTACGTCTCGGACCAGGTCGAGATCGTCGAGCGCCCGCTCGACGACGCCTGGATGCGCGACATCGGCCCGTCCTTCCTGATCGACGGCAAGGGCTCGCTGGCCGCCGCCGACTGGATCTTCAACGGCTGGGGCGCGCAGGGCTGGGCCCGCTGGGACAAGGACCAGCACATCGCCGAGCACATCAGCGAACTGACGGAGGTCCAGCGGTTCGCCTCCCGGCTGATCAACGAGGGCGGCGGCATCCACGTCGACGGCGAGGGCACCGTGCTGGTCACCGAGACCGTCCAGCTCGGCGAGGGCCGCAACGCCGACTGGACCAAGGAGGAGGTCGAGGCCGAACTGCACGCCTTCCTCGGCACCACCAAGGCGATCTGGCTCCCGCGCGGCCTCACCCGCGACTACGACGAGTTCGGCACCCGCGGGCACATCGACATCGTCGCCTCCTTCGTGCGCCCCGGCGTCGTGGTCGCCCACGTCCAGCCCGACCCCTCCCACCCGGACCACGAGGTCTGCAAGGAACTCGTCGCCATCCTCCGCGCCTCGACCGACGCCCGGGGCCGGCAGCTGGAGGTCGTCGAACTGCCCGCCCCCACCGTCCTGCTGGACGAGGACGGCGAGCCGGTCGACTACTCCTACATCAACCACTACGTGGCCAACGGCGCCGTGATCCTGTGCGCCTTCGCCGACCCGCGCGACCAGGAGGCCGCCGCCATCCTCGGCCGCGCCTACCCGGGCCGCACCGTCGAACTCGTCGACGCCCGCGAGATCTTCGCCAACGGCGGCGGCATCCACTGCATCACCCAGCAGCAGCCCAAGGCCTGACCCCGAAGCCACCGGAGCGGGGCCTGCGACCCCGCTCCGGTAGCCTTCGAACCTCCGTTCCACCGAGGGAGAGCACCGCACATGGCCGACCCCCGCCCGCGCCGGCCGGCACGCCCCCGCGAGGAGGTCTTCGCCACCGCCCGGTCCGCCATCGCCGAACACGGGCTGGCCAAGCTCACCATGGCCGCACTCGGCAAGCAGCTCCAGATGAGCGCCGGGCACCTGCTCTACTACTTCGGCAGCAAGGACCAGCTGCTGCTGGAGACCCTCCGCTGGAGCGAGGACCAGCTCGGCGCCCGCCGCCACGACGCCCTCGCCGACCACTCCCTCGACCCCTGGCAGCGCCTCGACGCCTACCTGCGCCTGTACCTGCCCGAGGGCGCGGGGGACCCTCGGTGGATCCTCTGGGTCGAGGTGTGGGGCCGCTCCCCCGCGAGCGCCGAGATCCGCCAGGGGCAGCGGGAGATCGAGGCCCCCTGGCAGGCCGACCTGGTGGCCCTCATCGAGGAGGGCACCGCCACCGGCCACTTCACCCCGGGCCCCACCGCCGACCGCGCCACCCAGATCCGCGCCCTCCTCGACGGCCTCGCCGTCCCCATCGCCATCGGCCTCCCCGACGCCCACCCCCCTGCCGCCCTCACCCAGGCCGCCGCCGTGGCGAACATCCTCCTCCGCACCTGACGGGGGCGCGGCCGGCGGGGAAATATGTAGACCGGTCTACGGATTCTGGGCCCCCTGGGGCGCCTGCCTGCACGAAGAGTCGGCCAGGCCGACTTCCTGCGCAGCGCCGACATTGCGCCCGGGCCGCCCCGCCCGTTTCGCCCACCGCACGGCGCTGAAATATGCAGACCGGTCTACAGATTCGCTCCTCGCCACCGAGCTCCCGCGCACCAGAAGTCGGCCGGGCCGACTTTTCCGCGCAGTGCCAACGGCCTGCCCGCCCCACCGCGCCACGCCCCGCTACGCCGGAATATGCAGACCGGTCTACTGACCGCCTACCAGCGCGGCGCACCACGCGCGCGCCAAAAGTCGGGCCCGCCGACTTCCCGTGCAGCGCCGCCGCCTCGTTCGGCAAAATATGTAGACCGGCCTACAGATTCGCTCCTCACCACCGAGCCCCCGCGCACCAGAAGTCGGCTGGGCCGACTTTCTGTGCAGTGCCATCATTCCGCCCACCCCACCGCGCTGCGCCCGCCCGCGGCAATATGTAGACCGGTCTACAGACCACGCCAGCTCGGACACCCAAGCGCGCGCCAAAAGTCGGGCCCGCCGACTTCCTGCGCGGCCTTCCCTGCGGACGCCGAGAAGGAATATGCAGACCGGTCTACAGATTTGCTTCAAGGACTGAGACCGCCGGCCGCCCGTGTGCGCCAGAAGTCGGGCTGGTCGACTTCTGGCGCACAGGGGCGTGGAAGCCGGGGCCGCAGAATATGTAGACCGGTCTACCTTTCACTCGGTCCAGATGGCAGCGGCGGTGCGGTCGTCGGCGTAGCCCTTGGCGCGGACCTGGACCTGGCGCAGGAAGTCGACGGTGCCCGGGGGGTGGGGGTGGGCCCAGTGGGTGGAGAGGAAATGGGCGACGGCGGGTTCGTCGGCGATCGGGCGGCTCAGGCCGGGGGTGCAGAGGAGCAGGATGTCGCCCGGGGTGGCGGGGACGAGCCGGAAGCGGAACGGGCGCGGGTCCGGGACCGGGGCCTCGGGCACCGGCGGCTGCCCGTCCGGGTGGTGCAGCAGGCGAGCCGCGTACGCGTCGATCCAGTGACCGGAGCGCAGCAGGTAGAGGCCGCCCGGGCCGACGCCGAAGGCCGCGCGGTAGCCGGCCGCCGGGTCGAGCGAGACCATCAGGCAGTGCAACGAGGCCGGCGACGGCGTGTCGTCCCCCTCCGCCCGGGGCGCCAGCGCGCGCAGCGGGGCCGCGGCGCCGGTCGCCAGCCGCTGGAGGCCGTAGCGGAGCCGGTCCCGGGCGCCGTCGCGCAGATCGGCGGCCAGCCCGACCCGGCTGCGTCCGATCGCGGCGGCGAGTTGGCGACAGGCCTCGCCCGTGGCGGTGGCGACGGCCTCCGCGGTGACCGTGTCGTCCTCGGCGCCGCCCGTCCGATCGAAGCCGCCCAGGACGGCGAGCAGCAGCCCGTCCGGTCCGTCGCCGAAACGGGTGACCACCAGGCAGTCCCGGCGCGCTTCACCCCGGTAGCGGGCCGAGTCGCCGCGGACGGAGGCGGCGCGCAGCACGGACGGTCCGTACTGCGCCCCCTCCAGCACGGTGTCCGGGACGACCGAGCGCAGGGAGGCCGGGTCCGCCTCCGGTACGGCCGTCGGCTCGGGCCCGTACGTCGGGGGGCGTTCGCCGACGTGCGGGACGGCGGCCCCGCCGTCGGCGAGCGGCGCACGGGCGGCCAGGCGGGGGTCGGGGACGGCGGGGGGTGCGGGTTCCGGGTCGGGTTCGGGTGCCGGTGCGTGATCGGGCTCGGGTTCGGGCGAGGGGGTCGGGCGAGGGGTGGGTGCCGCAGCCGCCTCGGGTACTTGGAGGTCCTCGGTAGCTTGCGGCGCCTCGGCGGCCTCGGCGAGGTCCGGGACGGCGGTGACCTCCGGGGCGTCGGCAACGACGGGCTCGGGTTCGACCTCGACGTCCTCGGCAACAGGCTCGGGTTCGGGTTCGCGCGAGGGCTCGGCGACCGGCTCCGGAGCCGACGGCGAGGCGGTCTTCTCCAGCGAGACCGAAGCAGCCTCCGGCTCGGACACCGCCTCCGGCTCCGACACTGGCTCCGGCTCGGACACCGGCTCCGGCTTCGCCTTCGGCCTGTCGTCGGCGAAGGAGGGTGCCGGGAACTGGTGGGTCTCCATGGCGCTCCGCTGACGCCCGGTCCCCTCCGTCTCGTCGATCACGCCGACGGCGGTGGCGAACCAGTCGTCGAGGCTGTCCCCACCGTCCTGCACGGGCTCCGGGGCAACAGCAGGCACCGGCACGGGCACGGGCACCAGCGCAGGCTCCGGCTCGGACGCAGGCGCAGCTTCCGAAGCGGGCCCCGCCTCCGCCCCGGGCCCGGCCTCCTCCGCCGGCTCCGGCTCCCCCGACCGCTGCTGCCCGATGAGCCCGACCGCCGTGTCGAACCAGTCGTCGACGCTGCCGTCCCCCGGGTCGGCGTGCGGGGTGTCGGGGAGGGTGCCCGCCGGGCCGTCGTAGACGGTGTCCCACCAGCCGTCGTCGGGCCGGTGCGGCTGTGCGGGTGCACCCTGCTTGCTCATCTGGCGGCTCCTGCTCGGGTCCGTGGTCGCGCCGCCCCCGGCGGGCCGGGCTCGACGTCATTGTTCTCCACGGGCAACGACCCTGTCCGGGTTTCGGCGACAACCGGTCACCCACCGGAACATCCCGGCCACGCCGCCGACCAGCCGGTTCGTCGCCGTGTCCCGGTCATTTCGCGGCGGACGACACCGCTCCGTCCGTTTCCGTTCCGTCCGTGCTTGCCGGATGTGCCCGGAGCAGGGTGTTTCCTGGCCATCCGGGTGTGCGTGCCCCCGAAAATGAGGGCCGATGGGGGGCATCGCTTCACACGTTCGGCTGATTAAATGTGCGCATGACCGCGTCGGCCCCCAGCTCGCCCCGACCGGGGAGGGCCGCACCGGCGGGCCGCCCGGTGGGTGCGCTGTTGGTCCTGCTGCTCGTCGCCCTGCTGACGATGCTGCCCTGCGCGGGCCAGGCGAAGGCGTTGGACGGGACCGCCCGTCCGGTGCCGACCGCGGCCCCCGTCAGTGCCGTGACCGTCGTCAGCGTCCAGGTCGCGATCGGACAAGCGCCCCACGCCGGCCACGCCGCGCAGGCCACCAAGCCCGCCAGGGCCGCGAAGATCGCCGAGGTCGGCCAGGCCGCGAAGGCCTCCGACCAGCACCGGATCGCCGAGGACCAGGGTCACTGGATCCTCTGCACCGCCGACGGCGAGCCCCCGCGCAACAACGGCTGCTCCAGCCACCCGTTCTGCCCGCAGGACGCACAGCTGCCGAATCCGCCGCCACAGCCCCAGCCCGCCGTGTCGCCCGTGACCCCGGGCGCGCCCGAGGCGCTGCCCCGGGTGGTGCCCGCGGGCCTGCTGGACGGTTCGCACCCGGTGCCCGACCTGCACGAGCTCCAGGTCCACCGGTCCTGAGCGGAACCCGCCGCCGGCCCCGACGCCGGCGGATCCGCCCCGTCTCCCCCTCCAGCTGACCGCCGCCACCGACCGGTGCGCGGCGGGGACAAGGACACCACCATGGGTTCCGCCTCGAAGCAGTCCAACAAGTCCGGCGGCAAGCAGGCCGGTCTCGACCGCCGCGCCCGGATAGCCGAGCTGCGCGCCGCCGAGCAGCGCCGCGAGCGCCGTAACAAGATCGTCGCCTCGGTGGTGGCCGGTGTGCTGGTGATCGGCGCGATCGCCACCGGCACCTGGATCGTCATGGACCAGAACCAGAAGAAGAAGGACAAGGAAGCCGCCGCCAACGCGGACATCCCGGGCGTGAAGACCTTCGGCGACCTGACCCGCAACCACGTCAAGGAGAAGGTCACCTACCCGATGACCCCGCCGGTCGGCGGCGACCACAACGCCGTCTGGCTGGACTGCATGGGCCACGTCTACGACCAGCCGGTCGAGAACGAGCGCGCCGTCCACTCGCTGGAGCACGGCGCGGTCTGGGTGACCTACAACGGCAAGGCCACCCCGGACGACATCAAGACCCTGTCCGACAAGGTGAAGGCCACTCCGTACTCGCTGATGAGCCCGTACCCGGACGAGCAGGGCACCATCACCCTGAACGCCTGGAGCACCCAGCTGGTCGTGGACAGCGCCAGCGACCCCCGGGTGAACCAGTTCTTCACCAAGTACGTCCAGGGCAAGCAGACCCAGGAGCCGGGCGCCTCCTGCACCATGGGGGCGATGTGACCGCCGACGCGGGCCGCCCCGAGGGTGTCGCGCCCGAGGGCGCCGCGTCCGGAGGGGCTGCGTCCGGGGACGCCGTCGGGTCGGCCGCGGAGGCCGTGGCCGGGGCCGTCACCGCCGAGGACGGCGGGGGCGCGGCCCCGCGCCGTCGGCGCATGTGGTGGCCGGCCGCGCTGGCCGCCGCCGTGGCGCTGGCGCTCGGCGTGCCGGCGCTGGTGGCGAGCGGCACCTCCGCCTCCGGTACCTCGCTGTCCGTCCCCGCGGACGACTCGCCCGAGGCCGGCTTCGCCCGCGACATGGCGACCCACCACCAGCAGGCGGTGGACCTGTCGTTCGTCGTACGGGACCGCACGAGCGACGAGCCGACCCGCACCCTCGCCTTCGACATCATCAACACCCAGGCCAACCAGCGCGGGATGATGATGGGCTGGCTGGACCAGTGGGGGCTGACGCAGCACTCGACCGCCAAGCCGATGGCGTGGATGAAGATGGGCCACGATTACGAGGCGCACGACGGCTCACTGATGCCCGGCATGGCCACCAACACGCAGATCGCGAAGCTGCGCTCGCTCAGCGGCCGGGACGCCGAGGTGTTCTACCTGCAGCTGATGATCGAGCACCACAAGGGCGGCGTCGAGATGGCCCAGGGCTACGTGGACCTGGCCAGGAACGACACCGAGAAGCGGCTGGCGCAGTCGATGGTGATCGCGCAGACCTCGGAGCTGCAGCTGATGACCGACATGCTCACCGAGCGCGGCGCGGCCCCCGGGGTGCCCGCCTCCTGAGCCGGGCCCCGACCCGGCTCGACCCCCTCGTTCCCCGGACGGCCGGGGCACGGCCGACGGTCCCGTACCGTCCCCGCCGCGCCCCGGCCGTCCGCCGTCCCCATCCCTCGCGGAGACCTCGCATGACCCCCGCCTCCCCCACGTCCCCCGCCGCCGGTTCCCCGGCCGCCCCGGACGCTCCGGCCGTCCCGTGGCTGATCGCCGGACTGGGCAACCCCGGACCGTGGTTCCGGCAGACCCGGCACAACGCGGGCTTCCTCGCCGTCGACCGGCTGGCCGAGCGGCACGGCGCCCGCTTCCGGCGGCGCGGTCTCGCCACCCTGGTCGCGGAGATCGAGGTCGACGGCCGGCCGGTGCTGCTCGCCAAGCCGCTGTGGTTCATCAACCTGTCCGGCCGCCCGGTGGCCGCGCTGCTGCGCCGGTACGGCGTGCCGGTGGACCGGCTGGTGGTCGTGCAGGACGACCTGGACTTCGCGTTCGGCTCCGCCAAGCTCAAGCGCGGCGGCGGGCCCGGCGGCCACAACGGGGTGCGCTCGGTGGGCGAGGTGCTGGGCACCCGCGACTTCGTCCGGCTGCGGTTCGGCGTCGGCCGGCCGCCGAAGGGGCAGAGCGTCGGCGACTTCGTGCTGAAGAAGTTCTCGGACGAGGAACTGGCCGCCATGCCGGGCGAGTTGGACCGCTGCGCCGACGCCGTGGAGACGCTGGTGCGGCTCGGCCTGAACCGGGCCCAGGACGCCCTGAACGCTCCCGTCCGCCGGACGTCCTGACAGACGCCGCCGGGGCTCGTCCTTCCGGTCTTCTGCTCGTCGGCCAAGCCGCGAGGGAGACGCCGGAATCATCCGATGACGCCCGGGTGGTGATCGGGCCGGCATGTGGGGAAGGGTGCGTCTCGTCCGGGGGTCGTGTCGGACGGGCCGGCTCCGCGGATGGTCCGGAGACCGACCTCAGGAACGGGCCGTGCGGCTCGTGCGGCGCGTCCCGGTCGTTCGGCTCGTCCCGGTCGTACGACTCGTGCGCGCCGTGGGGCTCGTGCGGGCCGCACCGGTGGCGGGGGTCGGCCGGGTGAGGACCGCGGCCGCCGTCGCGACCGCCGCGAGGAGCAGCAGCACCGTCCGCCCACCGGACGTCGCGCCCGCCAGGTGGACACCCAGGACGGACAGTGCCATGCCGAGCGCCGTACCGAGGCTGCGCGCCATGTTCACCATGCCGCCGCCGACCGCCGAGCACTCCGCCGGGATCGCGCGCATCACCAGCGCGTTGTTGGCCGGCAGCAGCAGGCCCAGTCCGTACCCGGCGACCAGCAGCGGGGCCGCCGAGGCGGTCGAGGCCGGGAGTACGGCGAACAGCAGCAGTCCGGCGGCCGCGACGGCCGCACCGAAACGGCACCTGGTCACGTCCGACCAGCCCCGGGGCAGCAGCCCGCCGCCGACCGTCGCGGCGAACGCGAACGCGGCGGGCAGCAGGGTGACCAGCAGGCCCGCGCCGGCCGTGGACACTCCCGCGCCGGTGAGCAGCACGGGGCCCAGCACGAGCGGGCAGAACAGCAGCAGGTAGCCGATCAGCGCGATCACCAGGCCGGACCGTACGCCCGGGGTGTTGACCAGTCCGGGTGCCAGGATCGGCCGGGCGGCCCGCCGCTCCTGGCGCACGAGTGCGGCGGTGAGCACGGCGGCGGCGAGCAGCAGGACGGCGACGATCCACCCGGGGAGCGGCAGTCCGGAGGCGGTGGACAGGGCGAGCAGCAGTGCGGTGGTCGCCCCGGCGAGCAGCAGCATGCCCGGCAGGTCGAAGCGGGCTTCGTCGCGGGCCGGGCGCACCGCCGGCCGCACCGCCGGGCGCTTCCCGGCGTTCGGTACGGCCCGCGCTCGGGGCACCAGGCCCGAACCCGGTACCGGGTTCGGGCTCGGGGTCGGCGCCGGGCTCAGGCTCGGGCCCCGGCCCGGGAGGCCCGTCCGGGTACGGGGCAGCAGGTACCAGCCGGCCAGGATGCCGAACACGGCGATCGGTACGTTGACCCAGAACACCCAGCGCCACGAGGCGTGTTCGACCAGCAGCCCGCCGAGGCTGGGGCCGAGCGCCAGCCCGAGGCCCTGTGCCGAGGCCTGGATGCCGAGCGCGCGCCGCATCGCGTGCTCCGGGACGCCGCGGGCGACCAGCGCGACGCTGTTGGCCTGCATCATCGCGGCGCCGACGGCCTGGACGGCCCGGCAGCCGACCAGGATCCAGAGGCTTCCGGCGAATCCGGCGCCGAGGGAGGAGAGGCCGAAGACGGCGAAGCCGCCGATGTACATCGTCTTGCGGCCGACCAGGTCGGAGAGCCGGCCGATCGGCGCCAGCAGGGCGACCAGGACGAGCAGGTACGCGAGGGCGACCCACTCGACGGCGGCGAAGCCCGCGTCGAAGTGGTGGCCGATGGCGGGGAAGACCAGGGCGATGACGCTGGCGTCGAGCTGGCCGAGGAAGGCGCCGAGACAGACCGTGCCGACGGCCAGCCAGTGGGCGTGGCGCCAGCCGGCTATGCCGCGGGGCCGGGGCCGCTCGGTGAGCAGCCGTGCGGCAAGGGCGGTGGCGTTCATGCAACGAATATATCGGATGCAGATATGTTCTTTCTACGAGCAGATCGACCTGCGATACGAAGCGTCTCACCGACCGTCGGTGCCCGCGTCCGAGGAGCGGACCACGCCCCCGGAACGCCCCGTACCAGGAGATACGCTGTCCGCCATGCCGTCGTCACCACACGTTCCCGATTCCGCCACCGCAAGCCCCGACCCGGCGGTCGAGCACGCCCGGCGACTGACCGACACCGTCACCCGGCTGCGCCGCGCACTGCGCAGCAGCATCCGCACCGACTACCCGTGGGAGTCCCTGCCGATGGCGCAGGTCGAACTCCTCCAGACCCTCGCCGCCGCACCGCTGCGGGTCGGCGAGCTGGCCGCCCGGCAGCGACTTGCACCCAACACCGTCAGCGGGCTGGTCGGCAAGCTGCTCGAAGCCGGCTTCGTGGACCGCCAGGCCGACCCCGGCGACCGCCGCACCGCCCGGATCGCCCTCACCCCGGCCGGCCGGCGCCAGCTGGACGACTGGCAGCACGCCCACGAGCGGCGCATCGCCACCGCGCTCGACACCCTCGACCCGGCCGACCGCGCTGCGGTCGTCGACGCCCTGCCCGCGCTGGAACAGCTCGCCCGTGCCCTCGCACAGCCGGGGACCGGCGCCGAACACGGCTGACCCGGCGGCCCACTCCGGCCACCCCACCCCTGCGACCCGGCTCCGCCGGTCCGCCCGTCCGCCGGTCCGCCGGTCCGCGCCGTCCGCCCGCGAGCAAAACCGCTGGTCGTCATGCCGGGCGGGCCGCTAGCGTCCCGGCATGACCACAGCACGGGTACGCATCGAGCCCTGGACGGACGCCGACCTGGCGCTGCTGCGCCGGGTCAACACGCCGGAGATGAAGAAGCACGTCGGCGGGCCGGAGACCGAGGAGCAACTGCTCGTCCGGCACCGCCGCTACCTCGACTTCGTCCCGTCCGGCCTCGGCTGCATGTACCGGATCGTGCTGCTGCCCGACGGCGCGCCGGCCCTGGGCGAGGCGGCCGCGGGTGAGCGGGTCACGGGCGAGCCGGTCGGCACGGTCGGCTACGGCACCCGGACCTGGGCGGGCGAGACCGTGCACGAGATGGGATGGAACGTGCTGCCCGGCCACCAGGGCCGCGGCATCGCCGTCGCCGCCACCCGCGCCGCGGTCGCGGCCGCCCGCCGCGAGGCGGCCCAGCGGTACCTGCACGCCTTTCCGTCGGTGGACAACCCGGCTTCCAACGCGGTCTGCGCGAAGGCCGGGTTCACGCTGCTCGGCGAGACGGAGTTCGAGTTCCCGCCCGGACGGTTCATGCGCAGCCACAACTGGCGGGTGGACCTGCGCAGTTCGGACTGACCGACGGAATCGGTGCGGCGCGGTGAGGACAGCGGGGTGCGGACGGCGGGGTATCCGCGACGGGACCGGCCGGGGGCCCCGCTCAGAAGAGCGTGCCGCTCTCCAGCTCCAGCAGCTGCCGCTTGCGGTCCACACCCGCCGCGAAGCCGGTGAGCGCGCCGCCGGCGCCGAGCACCCGGTGGCAGGGGCGCACGATCAGCAGCGGGTTGGCGCCCACCGCGCCGCCGACCGCCCGGACCATCCGCGGCTCCTGCCCGGCCAGTTCGGCGAGTTGGCCGTAGGTGACCGTGGTGCCGTACGGGATCTCGTCCAGCGCGGCCCAGATCCTGCGGCGGAACTCGGTGCCCACCGGCGCGAGCGGGAGGTCGAACCCGGTGCGCTCGCCCGCGAAGTAGGCGGTCAGCTGGGCGACCGGCTCGGCGAGCGCCTCCGGGTCGAGGACCCAGTCGTCGGCGGGCTCGGCCAGCGCGTACTTCTGGCCCGGCGCGGTGACGGTGGCCAGCGCGGCCGGCCCACCGTCCTCGGGCAGGACGCCGCTCAGCAGCAGCCGACCGAAGGGGCTCTCCATGGTGGTGTAGACGGTGGTGCTCATGCTCGTTCGTTCTCCGTTCCGGTACTGGTGGTCGCGGGGCCGGCCCACAGCCGGTGGACCGCGTAGGAGCGCCACGGGGCCCAGGCCTCGGCCGCACGGGCGGCGGACTTCGGGTCGCCCGGGGCGCCGAGCCGGACGAGGCCGTGCTTGACGCCCACGTCGCTCGGGAGGAAGACGTCGGGGTCCGCGAGGGCCCGCATCCGCAGGTAGCCGACCGTCCAGGGGCCGATGCCGGGCAGGTCCAGCAGCCGGGCTGCGGCCTCCTCCCGGTCGACCCCGCTGTCGAGGCTCACCACGCCCTCCGCCAGGGCTGCGCACAGCCCGGTGAGCGCGCGGCGGCGGGCGTCGGGCATCGCGAAGTCCTCCGGGGCCGCGGTGGCCAGCGCCGCCGCGGTCGGGAAGAGCAGTCGCAGGCCGCCGCTGGGGTCGGGCAGCGCGGTGCCGTACTTCTCGGCGAGCCGACCCGCCAGGGTACGGGCGGCGCCGACGCTGATCTGCTGGCCGAGGACGGCGCGGACGGCGAGTTCGTGCGGGTCCACGTGCCCGGGCGAACGCAGGCCGGGGCGCTCCCGGACCAGCGGGCCGAGCACCGGGTCCGCGCCGAGCTGATCGTCGACCGCGAGCGGGTCGGCGTCCAGGTCGAAGAGGTTGCGCAGGCGCTGGACGGCGGTCGGCAGGTCGCGCAGGTCGGCGAGGAACAGCCGGCAGTCCAGCCAGCCCCGGGTGCGCGGCTCGCCGGGTGCCAGGCCGTCGACCTCGGCGATGCCATGGCCGTACGGGAGCGCGAGGGTGCGCCGGTAGGTGCGGACGCCGGGACGCCCGCCGGGGACGACCTCCTCCACGCCGGGCACGGCGCGCAGGGCGAGGAAGTCGATCAGGTGGTCGCTGTCCAGCGCGCCGCGGTAGGCCAGGCGCAGGGTCAGGCCGCCGGCCGGGGTCGCGGTGCGCCGGCCGGCCGCGACCTCGGCGCGCAGACCGCTGGGGGTGCGGTCGTAGACCTCGCGCACGGTGTCGTTGAACTGGCGGACGGAGGCGAAGCCGGCCGCGAACGCGACGTCGGTGACGGGCAGTTCGGTGGTCTGGAGGAGCAGCCGGGCGGTCTGGGCGCGACGGGCGCGGGCCAGCGCGATCGGACCGGCGCCGAGCTCGGCCGTGAGCTGGCGCTGCAGTTGGCGGGAGCTGTAGCCGAGGCGGTCGGCCAGGCCGGCGACGCCCTCGCGGTCCACGACGCCGTCCCCGATGAGGCGCATCGCACGGCCGACCAGGTCGGCGCGGTGGTTCCACTCCGGCGAGCCCGGCACGGAGTCGGGGCGGCAGCGGCGGCAGGCACGGAAGCCTGCGCCCTGGGCGGCTGCGGCGCTGGGGTAGAAGACGCAGTTGACTCGCTTGGGGGTCACGGCCGGGCAGCTCGGCCGGCAGTAGATGCCGGTGGAGGTGACCGCCGTGAAGAAGACGCCGTCGAAGCGGGCGTCCCGGCTGTCCACGGCTCGGTAGCGGATGTCGTCGTCGATCACGTTGTCCAGTTTGCGGGATCGGGTGGGGGGTGACTGGCGGGAATCGGACATCGCCGTTCGGGGGCCCTCCCCCTCCCCTCCCGCCCCACCCCCACCGTGCCCCGAAAATCGGGGGCCGTGCGAACGACCCGCGGCTACGCTCGCCCCATGAGCGAGCAGCCCGACGCCCCGCCCGACGCCCCGCCCGGAACCCAGCCCGACGCCCCGCCCGCCGACCACTCCTACGTCGGCCCGGACGACCCGCGGGTCGTCGCCCTGCCTCCGGAGGAGTTCGCGTTCCCCGGCCCGCTGCGCGACGAGCTGGTCGCGGCCGTCCTCAGCGGTGCGAAGACCAGCACCACCGGCCTGGTCGCCGACTACGAGCACGAGGGTGAGCCCCTGCCGCTGGTCGGCGAGCGGGCCGCCGTCCTCGACTCGGACGGCCGCCGGATCGCGGTGATCGAGACCACGGACGTCCGTGTGGTCCCGCTCGCCGAGGTCGATCTGCAGCACGCCCTGGACGAGGGCGAGGGCTACCGCACTGTGGCCGAGTGGCGTGCCACGCACGAGCGGTTCTGGCGCAGCCCGGAGATGCTCGACGCCCTCGATGACCCGGACTTCACCGTGGACGACGCCACCCCGCTGGTCCTGCAGCGCTTCCGCCTGGTGGCGGACCTCCGCTGAGCCGGACCTCCGCTGAGCCGGGCCGGCCCGGCGCCGTCCGACCACCGCAGCCGCAGCCGCAGCCGCAGCCGCAGCCGCAGCGCGACGGTGGCCGGCCGACGCCGACGCCGACTGGTCAGCGCTTCACCGGCCCTCCCGCGGCACGCATCGACTTGGTGATCGCCTTCCACTTCTGCAGCCGGGCCTTGGCCACCCGGGCGTCCGAACGCGAGGCGATCCACTCGTTCTCGCGCTGGAGCTTGAGGTAGCTGTCCATCCGGCGCTGCGGGAGGGTGCCGTCGGCCAACGCCTCCTGCACCGCGCAGCCCGGCTCGGTGTGGTGACCGCAGTCGTGGAAGCGGCACTCCTCGGCCAGCTCCGCTATGTCGGCGAAGGCCAGGTCCACGCCCTCGCCACCGTAGAGGCCGACCTCGCGCAGCCCGGGGGTGTCGATCAGCACGCCGCCGCCGGGCAGCGGGATCAGCTCGCGGGTGGTCGTGGTGTGCCGACCCTTCTGGTCGACCTCGCGGGCATCCTGGACGGTCATCACGTCGGCGCCGGCCAGCGCGTTGGTGAGCGTGGACTTGCCGACGCCGGACTGGCCGATCACCGCGGTGGTGCCGGGGGTGCAGGCGCGCAGCACGTCCATGCCGTCCCCGGTCTCGGCGCTCACCACGAGCACCGTGACCCCGGGCGCGACCGCCTCGACGTCGGACCGGATGAAGTCGGCGTCGTCCACCAGGTCGGCCTTGGTGAGGACGACCAGCGGTTCGGCGCCGGACTCCCAGGCGAGGGCGAGGAAGCGCTCGATCCGCCCGAGGTCGGGATCGGTCGCGAGGGAGGAGGCGATCAGGACGGTGTCGACGTTGGCCGCCAGCACCTGGCCGTCGGAGCGCTTGCCGGCCACCTTGCGGATGATCGCGGTGGAGCGCGGCAGCAGCGCGACGACGGCCGCCATCGGCCGGGCGTGGAGGTCCACGGCCGCCCAGTCGCCCGTGCACGGGCAGTTGATCATGTCGGCGTCACCGACCGGCCGGGTGTCGAACCGGACGGTGCGCGGCTCGCCCGTCTCCGGGTCGGCGATCACGGCGTCGCACTGGCCGCGGTCGACCCGGACGATCCGGGCCGGGAGCAGCCCGGCCTCGCCCAGCGGTTCGAACAGTTCCGCGAGCTCGGACGTCCAGCCGTAGCCGGCCAGGGCGGAGCCCGTGGACGCGGAGCCTGCGTCGGGCAGGGAGGAAGAAAAAGAAGAAGAGGTGGAGAGAGAAAACGACGGAACGGAGGCAGCGTTGATCAACGCAGTGGCCCTTCGGGAGGAGAACGCCCCGGCGGGCTAAGGCTGGCGCGAAGGGCTCAGCCGGCGGCCGGGAAAAGGAGGTGAACGCGAGTGCTGCCCTGGGCAGCTATCGGGGCGACAACGACCACGGGGGTTCACCTCCTGCTCTCTACTCCTCGGGCGGCCCAATGGCCCCCGAACCGGACACGTCACACGCTAGCGAAGCGGCCCGGCCTCGCCAACCCATTTTTGACCTGCGGAAACGCGCTCCGCGGCAGGCCGCGAGGCCTTCCGGGAGGAAAGCCGGCTACCCCCCGTACCGGTGCTTGAGGTTCGGGTCGTCCAGCCACCACGGCCGCATCCCCGTCTCGTCCTCCTCCGGCCGCCCCGCCGCCCGCGCCTCCTCGGCCGCCGCCTCGAAGCGCGCGTCCAGCTCGGCGTCCACGGCCCGGATCTCCTCCCGTCCCTGCACCACCATCCGCCGCACCAGCGCGGCCAGGAACGGCAGCCCGACCAGGTCCCCCAGCACCCAGAACGCGTTGCCGCCCCAGGTCTGGTCCTGGGCCGGGGTCGGCCCCCACGGGCGCCCGAGCGCCACGTAGTAGTGCTCGGCGACGAGGTGGCCGCCGTAGATCAGCACGATCCCGAGCCCCGCGTCGAAGATCACCTCCGCGAAGGTGATGAACAGCCCGACCAGGTGCGGGTACTCGTGCCCGACCGGGTCGATCTGCAGCCGCGGCCAGAAGTAGGCGAGCCCGAGCAGCACCAGCGCCAGGTGCAGCAGCACGTTCCCGGACGCGCTGGACACCGACTCCTCGTACCAGGGCGTGAAGTAGAGCAGCCACGGCGGCGCCATCAGCAGGGCGGTGGAGACCGCCGGGAACATCAGCACCTTGGACGGGCGGCTGCGCAGCACCCGCAGGATCCGCTCCCGCCGGGCCGGCGGCGCGGACCCGACCAGCAGCGAGACGGGCGCGCCGAGCGCGAGCAGCAGCGGGACGACCATGAGCAGCAGCACGACCTGCACGGCCCGGTCGGTGAAGAGGATCCGGTCGTAGACGCCGAGGCCGGAGCAGGTGCACCAGATCCACAGCAGCAGTCCGCCGAGGAACGCGGCGGTGCGGCTGGGCCTCCAGCGCTCGCCGCCGGACCGGTGGACG
Organism: Kitasatospora sp. NPDC096140; assembly: GCF_040303045.1. Taxonomy (NCBI): domain Bacteria; kingdom Bacillati; phylum Actinomycetota; class Actinomycetes; order Kitasatosporales; family Streptomycetaceae; genus Kitasatospora; species Kitasatospora sp. NPDC096140. The sequence goes on along the minus strand of NZ_JBEOUW010000024.1, from coordinate 105,991 downwards.
GCGCGCGCCGCGACCAGGTACCAGGCGCCGAGCAGCACCGAGAGGGTGAGCACCAGCGGCTCGGCCGTCCAGGAGGTGACCAGGTCGGACCACTGCCACGGTGGCGGCCCGTCGTAGGCGAGTACGGAGACCGCGCCGTCCACCGCGCCGTTCATCCGTCCGCCACCTCGCTCGTACCCGCAGCCACCGAGGCGGCGAGCCGTCCGCGCCGTCACCGTCGGGCCCCGCGGCGGACGCCGCGACGCCCGGCCATGATGTCCCCGCGCGACCGGCCCGCCGCACGCGGGGCCCTCCTCTATACCCGCCCCTGAGGAAAGCTTTACCGATCCCCAACAAAGCTTTGCCCAGGCAAAGTTCTGCCCGTGGAACCCCTCCGCTCGCAACCGCGGCCACGACACAAACGTCTGGCAGGATGCCGGTCGGCGAGACCCGCCACGTGGGTGACAAGGGGACGACAAGAGGTGCGAAGCACTGCACGCGGCGAGGGCCGCCGGCTGGCCGCGCGCCACCGCAACATCGAGCTGGGCCTGCTGGCGCTCGCGGTGGCCGTCTGTCTGGCGGGACACGTCGAGGCCGATCTGGCACTGACCGGCTCGTTGCCGCCCGGACTGCTGGTGCACGGCCTGTCACTGGGGGCGCTCGCCGGGGCGGCGCACCTGGCGGTGCGCCGGTTCGCACCGTACGCGGACCCGCTGATCCTGCCGTTGGGGGTCTTCCTGACCGGCTTCGGCCTGGTGCTGCTGGACCGGCTGGACATCAGCTACAAGGCCGCGCACAGCGCCAAGGGCGACTACCAGAAGCTCCCGGCCGCGCCCTCCCAGCTGATGTGGGTGTTCATCTCGGTGGCGGTGGCGATCGCGCTGATCGTGCTGGTCAAGCACCACCGGTTCTTCCAGCGCTACGTCTACCTGCTGATGGCGGGGGCGCTGATCCTGCTCGCGGCGCCGGTGGCCTCGCCCAGCGACAGCTTCGGCGCCAAGCGCTGGATCCGGCTGTTCGGGCTCTCCTTCGAGCCGGACGAGTTCGTGAAGGTCGCGATCACGATCTTCTTCGCGGGTTACCTGATGGCCTCCCGGGACGCGCTCGCGCTGGCCGGCCGCAAGATCTGGGGGCTGACCCTGCCGCGGGGCCGGCACGCCGGGCCGGTGCTGGCGATCTGGGTGGTCAGCCTGCTGGTGCTGATCTTCGAGCGTGACCTGGGCACCTCGCTGATCTTCTTCGGCGTCTTCATCGTGATGCTGTACGTGGCGACCGAGCGCACCAGCTGGGTGGTGCTCGGCCTGCTGATGGCGGTCGGCGGCGCGGCGGTGGTCGGCACGGTGGAGCCGCACGTGCACGGCCGCGTCGAGGCCTGGCTGCACCCGCTCGACTACTACAAGCCGGTGCACGACAAGGCGATCTCCGAGCAGCCCGCCGAGGCCCTGTTCAGCCTGGGCACCGGGCACCTGACCGGGACGGGCCTGGGCTCGGGCCGGCCCTGGCTGATCGGCTTCGCCGGGCGCAGCGACTTCATCTTCACCACCATCGGCGAGGAGCTGGGCCTGGCCGGGGTGACGGCGATCCTGCTGGTGTACGTGCTGCTGATCCAGCGGGGACTGCGCACCGCGGTCGGCCTGACCGACCCGTTCGGCAAGCTGCTGGCCACCGGCCTGTCGGCGGCGCTGGCGCTGCAGATCTTCGTGGTCGTCGGCGGGGTGAGCGGGCTGGTCCCGCTGACCGGCAAGGCGCTGCCCTTCCTGGCCGCCGGCGGTTCCTCCCTGCTGGCGAACTGGCTGATGATCGCACTGCTGATCAAGCTGAGCGACTCCTCCGGGCGCACCGCCCTGGAACCGGCCCAGCCCTCCCCCGAGCCGCTCCCGGTCCAGGCGGCGCCGGCGGCGGCCGCCCCGTCCGCCCCGAACCGGACGTCCCCGGACCGGACGCCTCCGAACCGGACGTCCCCAGACCGGACGCCTGCGGGCCCGACGCCCACCCCGGCGGCCCCGAACCCGGCCGCCCCGAACCCGGGGGCCCCGACCCACGCAGCCCCGAACCCGGCAGCCGTGGGCCCGACCGACCCGCGGTCCGGCACACCGGGCGGCGCCGACCCCTCCGCCGCGCGGACCGAGCTGCGCCCCCGGTACGGCCACACCCCCGCCGCACCGCAGTACGGCGACGCCCGGAACCCCACCACCTGACCGACCGACCAGCCCGCGGACCGACCGACCGGCCTGCGGACCGACGGACCCACGCCCGACGCCCCCCACGGAGCGGCGAACCCCGGACACGCCACAGGGCCTCCCCCGCACCCGCGGGAGAGGCCCTGTCCGTCAGTCCGTCATCGCACCCGTAGGCCGCGGCCCGCCCCCGCCTACCGCTGCTCCCACGGCGGCCGCGGCGGCCGGGGCGGGTACCCCGGCACCTGCTGCCCCGGCGGTCCCAGGGGTTCCGGCGGCCCGGACGGCCCCGCCCCCGGCGCCGGCGGCGGCCCGGACGGCCGGTCGCTGTCCGGCGGCGGCGGGGCGGGCCGGTGGTGCGGCCCGCCGCGGGCGGTGAGCCGGCCGCGCACGTTGTCGGCGGCCAGCACGTCGGCCCACCGCTCCGGGTACTCGGAGGGCACGTCGACGTCATCGCCCTCGTCCTCGCCCCACTCCTCCTCGGCGCCCTCGGCGAGCCCGAGTTCGCGGGCGCGCCGGGCCCGTTCGACGGCCCGCCGGGCGGCGACCTCGCGGACCACCGCGGCGGCCGCCTCCTCGTGGGCCCGCTCGTTCTCGGCGCGGGCGTCGGCGGTCTCCAGGGTGGGCCAGCGCCGGTCTATCGCGGCGTTCATGGCGGCGCCGATGAGCACCGCGAGGGCCACCACGAAGATCCACAGCAGCACGGCGACCGGCGCCGCCAGCGAGCCGTACACCGAGGGGCCCTCGACCGAGCTGACCAGGTAGAGCCGCAGGCCGACGCTGCAGAAGACCAGCACCACCAGGGCGACCAGGGCGCCGGGGATGTCCTCGCGCCACGGCGTCGAGACCGGGACGGCCAGGTGGTACAGGGTGGTGAGCGAGACGATCAGCAGCACGATCGCGACCGGCCAGTACGCGGCGCCGACCAGCCCGGCGACCCCGGGCACGGCGTTCTCCACCAGTCCGGGCCCGGCCATCAGCAGCGGCAGCACCAGGGAGCCGATCACCAGCGCGCCGAGGTAGAGGCCGAGGGACATCAGCCGGGTCTTGACGATGCCCCGCTTGCCGTCGAGCCCGTACATGACGGTGATGGTGTCGATGAAGATGTAGAGGGCCCTGGAGCCGGACCACAGCGACAGCAGGAAGCCGATCGAGATGAGGTCCGGCCGGGTGTGGTCGAAGACCTGGCTGAGCAGCGGTTTGACGACCTCGTTGACCGAGGAGTCCGACAGCACCGTCCCGGAGGCCGAGACGATGTCGTGCTTGAGCCGGTCGATCGTGCCCGCGCCGAGGAACTCGTCGAGGTAGCCGAGGGTGGCGGCGAGGCCGAGCAGCAGCGGTGGGATCGACAGCAGGGTGAAGAAGGCCGCCTCGGCGGCGAGGCCGGTGACCCGGTACTCGACGCAGGTGTTGGTGGTGTCCCTGACCAGCTCCCACGCGGTGCGGCGCCAGGTGGCCTGTTTGGCCGCGCGCCGGGATCCCTTGCCCCGGCGCCGGGAGGGCCGCGACTCGGGGTTCGGTCTGCTCGTATCGCCTGCTGCTTGCACAGGCCTAACGGTATCGGGCCGGGGCGCTCCGGTTGATCTCCCCCGGGGTGCGGGCGCCGGGGCGGACACCGGGCCGCGAGCGGCGGGAACCTCCAACCGTCCCATATGACGAAACCTCAGCGTCCACCATTTGGATGTTAGTGGACCGCGAGTCATGCGCCGTGCGAATCTCTTGCCATGTCTAGCGCCGGAACCACCCTGGTAGGTCGACTCCACGTCGATCTCCTTCGCGTGTCCAGCGCCATCTGTCCGGTGACCTGAGCCCACCCCCGCCGCACCACCGCACCCGGCGCCACCCGTTCCCGCCATCCCCGCTGCAGCGGATGCGCAGGCGCCCGCCCGCCTCGGTCACTGTCTTCCCGGCCTTGATATACCCGCAGGTCAGAGCAGCACCGCACGGCTGAGCACGCCCCGCGACCCACCCGGCGCCAGCGCCACCTGCCCCGAAGGACTTCACCATGGCCACCTCTCCCGAGACCGTCGAGCCCACGGCCGACAGCCCCGCTGCGCGCCGCCCCGCCGCGGCCCGCAAGGTGACCCGCCACCGCGGCGAGGGCCAGTGGGGCATGGGCCACCACACTCCCCTCAACGCCAACGAGCAGTTCAAGAAGGACGACGACGGTCTCAATGTGCGGACACGCATTGAGACGATCTACGCGCACCGCGGCTTCGACTCGATCGACCCCGCCGACCTGCGCGGCCGGATGCGCTGGTGGGGCCTCTACACCCAGCGCAAGGAGGGCATCGACGGCGGGAAGACCGCGATCCTCGACCCGCACGAGCTGGACGCCGAGTACTTCATGCTCCGGGTCCGCATCGACGGCGGCCGGCTGACCGTCGCCCAGCTGCGGGCGGTCGCCGAGGTCTCCGAGCAGTACGCGCGCGGCACCGCCGACCTGACCGACCGCCAGAACATCCAGTACCACTGGATCCGGATCGAGGACGTCCCCGCGATCTGGCAGAAGCTGGAGGCCGTCGGCCTGTCCACCACCGAGGCCTGCGGCGACACCCCGCGCGTCATCCTCGGCTCCCCCGTCGCCGGCGTCGCCGAGGACGAGATCATCGACGGCACGCCCGCCATCGAGGAGATCCAGCGCCGCTTCATCGGCAACAAGGACTTCTCCAACCTGCCGCGCAAGTTCAAGTCCGCGGTCTCCGGCTCCCCGCAGCTGGACGTCGCGCACGAGATCAACGACGTCGCCTTCGTCGGCGTCGTCCACCCCGAGCACGGCCCGGGCTTCGACCTGTGGGTCGGCGGCGGCCTGTCCACCAACCCCAAGCTCGGCGTGCGGCTGGGCGCCTGGGTGCCGCTGGACGAGGTGGCGGACGTCTACGGCGGCGTCATCGGCATCTTCCGCGACTACGGCTACCGCCGCCTGCGCAACCGCGCCCGGCTGAAGTTCCTGGTCGCCGACTGGGGCGTGGAGAAGTTCCGCCGGGTGCTGGAGGACGAGTACCTCAAGTACCGGCTGGTCGACGGCCCCGCCCCCGCCGAGCCCGCCGCCCGCTGGCGCGACCACGTCGGCGTCCACAAGCAGAAGGACGGCAGGTTCTACATCGGCTTCGCGCCGCGCGTCGGCCGGGTCGACGGCAAGCTGCTCGGCGAGGTCGCCGACCTCGCCGCCGCCCACGGCAGCGACCGGCTGCGCACCACCGCCGAGCAGAAGATGCTGATCCTCGACATCGCCGAGGAGCACGTCGAGTCGGTGGTCGCCGGCCTGGAGGCGCTCGACCTGCGGGTCACCCCGTCGCCGTTCCGCCGCGGCACGATGGCCTGCACCGGCATCGAGTTCTGCAAGCTCGCCATCGTCGAGACCAAGGAGCGCGGCCGCACGCTCATCGACGAACTGGAGCAGCGCCTGCCGGAGTTCGCCGAGCCGCTGACCATCAACATCAACGGCTGCCCGAACGCCTGCGCCCGCATCCAGGTCGCCGACATCGGCCTCAAGGGCCAGCTCGTCACCGACGAGAACGGCGAGCAGGTCGAGGGCTACCAGGTGCACCTGGGCGGCGCGCTCGGCCTGGAGGCCGGCTTCGGCCGCAAGGTCCGCGGCCTCAAGGTCACCAGCGCCGGCCTGCCCGACTACGTCGAGCGCCTGCTGACCCGCTACCAGGCCGACCGCACCGACGGCGAGCGCTTCGCCCAGTGGGCGGCCCGGGCGAGCGAGGAGCAGCTGTCGTGAGCGAGCGTAGCGAGCAAACCGATCGAGCAGGGCGTCGTTCGCGAAGCGAACGCCGAGCGCAGCGAGGTGGGCGATGAGTGAGCGAGCCGCACCCTTCTTCTGCCCCTACTGCGGGGACGAGGACCTGCGCCCGTCCGAGGCCGGGCACGGCGCCTGGGAGTGCCACGCCTGCCGCCGCGCCTTCCAGCTGAAGTTCCTCGGCCTGCTGGCACCGACCGACCACGGGGGGACGTCCCATGAGCAGCACCGCGACTGACCACGAGGCGGCAGCCGTCCGAGCCGGCCGCGAGCTGGAGGAGGCGACCCCGCAGGAGATCCTGCAGTGGGCCGCCGACACCTTCGGCAAGCGGCTCTGCGTCACCTCCTCCATGGAGGACGCGGTCGTCGCCCACCTCGCCTCCTCGGTGCTCCCCGGCGTGGACGTGGTGTTCCTGGACACCGGCTACCACTTCCCGGAGACCATCGGCACCCGGGACGCGGTGGCCGCGACCATGCCGGTCAACGTCATCACGCTCACCCCGCTGCTGACCGTGGCCGAGCAGGACGCCGAGCACGGGCCGAACCTGCACGACCGCGACCCGGACCTCTGCTGCTCGCTGCGCAAGGTCGAGCCGCTCAACCGCGGCCTCGGCGGCTACGACGCCTGGGCCACCGGGCTGCGCCGCGACGAGTCGCCGACCCGGGCGAACACCCCGGTGGTCGCCTGGGACCCGAAGCGCCGCAAGGTCAAGATCGCACCGATCGCCCGGTGGACGCAGGAGGACGTGGACGCCTACGTCGCCGCGAACGGCGTGCTGCTCAACCCGCTGCTGTGGGAGGGCTACACCTCGGTCGGCTGCTCGCCGCTGTCCTGCACCCGCAAGCCCGCCGAGGGCGAGGACGCCCGGGCCGGCCGCTGGGCCGGCTCCGGCAAGACCGAGTGCGGCATCCACCTCTGACCAGCGGCATCCACCCCGACATCCATCCCTGACGAAAACTGTCGATTCTCGCGTAAGGAAGCAACCGTGACAGCAGACACTCTGGCCGCCGACGGAGCCGCAGAGGCGGCCCCCGCGGCCGCCCCCTGCGAGCGCGGCGCCACCGTGTGGCTGACCGGGCTGCCCAGCGCGGGCAAGACCACGCTGGCCTTCGCCCTCGCCGAGCGGCTGCGCGCCGAGGGCCACAAGGTCGAGGTCCTGGACGGCGACGAGATCCGCGAGTTCCTCTCCAAGGGCCTCGGCTTCTCCCGCGAGGACCGGCACACCAACGTCACCCGGATCGGCTTCGTCGCCGAGAAGCTCGCCGCGAACGGCGTCAAGGTGCTCGCCCCGGTGATCGCCCCGTTCGCCGACTCCCGCGCCGCCGTGCGCGAGCGGCACGCCGCGGCCGGCACCGCGTTCCTGGAGATCCACGTCGCCACCCCGGTCGAGCTGTGCGCCGAGCGCGACGTCAAGGGCCTGTACGCCAAGCAGGCGGCCGGCGAGATCTCCGGTCTCACCGGTGTGGACGACCCGTACGAAGCCCCGGAGCGACCGGAGTTGCGGATCCAGACGCAGGGCCGCGAGGTCGCCGACTCCGCCGCCGAGCTGCACGCCTTCCTGACCGAGAGGGGACTCGCATGACCACCGCGACCGACAGTCTCGTCCGCACCGAGGACAACCCCTTCGCGCTGTCCCACCTGGACGCGCTGGAGGCCGAGTCGGTGCACATCTTCCGCGAGGTCGCGGGGGAGTTCGAGCGCCCGGTGATCCTCTTCTCCGGCGGCAAGGACTCCATCGTCATGCTGCACCTGGCGCTCAAGGCCTTCCATCCCGCGCCGGTGCCCTTCTCCCTGCTGCACGTCGACACCGGGCACAACTTCCCCGAGGTCATCGCCTACCGCGACCGCGTCGTGGCCGAGCACAACCTGCGCCTGCACGTCGCCCACGTCCAGGACTTCATCGACCGCGGCGTGCTGCGCGAGCGCCCGGACGGCACCCGCAACCCGCTGCAGACCGTCCCACTGCTGGACGCCATCGAGCAGAACCGCTTCGACGCCGTGTTCGGCGGCGGCCGCCGCGACGAGGAGAAGGCCCGCGCCAAGGAGCGCGTCTTCTCGCTGCGCGACGAGTTCGGCGCCTGGGACCCGCGCCGCCAGCGCCCCGAGCTGTGGTCGCTGTACAACGGCCGGCACGCCGTCGGCGAGCACGTGCGGGTGTTCCCGCTGTCCAACTGGACCGAGCTGGACGTCTGGCAGTACATCGAGCGCGAGGGCATCGAGCTCCCGGAGATCTACTACGCCCACGAGCGCGACGTCTTCGCCCGCAGCGGCATGTGGCTGACCGCCGGCGAGTGGGGCGGTCCCAAGGACGGCGAGCCGGTCCAGCGACGGCTGATCCGCTACCGCACCGTCGGCGACATGTCCTGCACCGGGGCCGTCGACTCCGACGCCACCACCATCCAGGCCGTGATCGCCGAGATCGCCGCCAGCCGCCTCACCGAGCGCGGCGCCACCCGCGCCGACGACAAGCTGTCCGAGGCCGCGATGGAAGACCGCAAGCGCGAGGGGTACTTCTAATGAGCACGACCATCGAGACCACCGCCACCTCGCTGCTGCGCTTCGCCACCGCCGGATCCGTGGACGACGGCAAGTCCACCCTGGTCGGCCGCCTGCTGCACGACTCCAAGTCGGTGCTGGCCGACCAGCTGGAGGCGGTCGAGCACGCCTCGCGCAGCCGCGGCCAGGACGCGCCCGACCTCGCGCTGCTCACCGACGGCCTGCGTGCCGAGCGTGAGCAGGGCATCACCATCGACGTCGCCTACCGCTACTTCGCCACCCCCCGGCGGCGGTTCATCCTCGCCGACACCCCCGGGCACGTGCAGTACACCCGCAACATGGTCACCGGCGCCTCCACCGCCGAGCTCGCCGTCGTCCTGGTCGACGCCCGCAACGGCGTGGTCGAGCAGACCCGCCGGCACGCCGCCGTCGCCGCCCTGCTGCGGGTGCCGCACGTGGTGCTGGCCGTCAACAAGATGGACCTGGTCGGCTACGCCGAGCCGGTGTTCGCCGCGATCGCCGCCGAGTTCACCGCCTACGCGGCCTCGCTCGGCGTCGAGGACGTGCTGGCGGTGCCGATCTCGGCCCTCGCCGGGGACAACGTCGTCGAGCCGTCCGCGCACATGGACTGGTACGGCGGCCCGACCCTGCTCGAACACCTGGAGACGGTGCCGGTCGGCAGCGACCCGAGCGCCGAGCCGGCCCGCTTCCCCGTCCAGTACGTGATCCGCCCGCAGACCGAGGAACACCCCGACTACCGCGGCTACGCGGGCCAGTTGGCCTCCGGCGTGCTGCGCGTCGGCGACCCGGTCATCGTCCTGCCGTCCGGCCTGACCAGCACCGTCGCCGGGATCGACGCGCTCGGCCGGGAGACCGACATCGCCTGGGCCCCGCAGTCCGTCACCGTCCGGCTCACCGACGACCTCGACATCTCCCGCGGCGACCTCCTCGCCGCCGGGCCGGCGCCCGCGCCGACCAAGGACATCGAGGCGACCGTCAGCCACCTCAACGAGCGGCCGCTGCGCGCCGGGGACAAGGTGCTGCTCAAGCACACCACCCGCACGGTGCGCGCGCTGGTCAAGGAGGTCTCCTACCGGATCGACATCGACACCCTGGAACGGCGCAGCGGCGCCGAGGGGTTGACCGTCAACGACATCGGCCACGTGCGGCTGCGCACCGCCGAGCCGCTGGCGCTGGACACCTACTCCGCCAACCGCCGCACCGGCTCGTTCCTGCTGATCGACCCGGCGGACGGGACGACCCTCACCGCCGGCATGGCGGGCGAGGCCTTCGAGACCGTACGCGGCGACGACGCACCCGACGCACCCGAAGAGGAGGACTGGGTCTGATGCCCAGCGAGGCGTTCTCGGGCATGGACAAGGAAGGCGGCCGCATCGGCAGCGGCGTCCTCGGCAGCGGCCAGGGCGGCCTGACCCGATGTGTGGGCCGACAGGGCTGAGAACGCCCTGTCACCGGGCTGTCTTCCCCCACAGCCGCCCGGCTTGCCCCGGCACTCCGCTGCCGCGCGCACCACCTTCCGAACTTCCCGCCCGGGACCGCCTCCTGACGGTCCGTCCGTGAACAGGACTCACCATGGCACCGAACCCGTCCTCCTCCCATATCCCGGCCCGCCCGAACGCCGGCCGGATCAGACGCACGGCGGCGGCCGCGGCGGCCGGCCTGACCGCGGTGGCCCTGCTGTCGGCCTGCAGCTACGGCTCCAAGGCCGACAAGTCCTCCGACGCCAAGCCCGGCGCGGCGGCCACCGCCGGTGACTCCGCCGCGAAGCTCTCCGCCGACAGCGTGAAGATCGGCTACTTCGCCAACCTCACCCACGGCACCCCGCTGGTCGGCCTCCAGGAGGGCATCTTCCAGAAGGAGTTGGGCGCCACCCAGATCAAGACCCAGGTCTTCAACGCGGGCCCGGCCGAGATCGAGGCGCTCAACGCGGGCTCGATCGACATCGGCTGGATCGGCCCCTCCCCCGCGATCAACGGCTACACCAAGTCCGACGGCAAGTCGCTGAAGATCATCGGCGGTTCGGCGTCCGGCGGGGTCAAGCTGGTGGTCAACCCGGACAAGGTCTCCTCCCTGGACGACCTCAAGGGCAAGAAGATCGCCACCCCGCAGCTGGGCAACACCCAGGACGTGGCACTGCTCAACTACCTCGCAGGCAAGGGCTACAAGGTCGACGCGGCGTCCGGCGCGGGCGACGTCTCGGTGGTGCGCACCGACAACAAGGTCACCCCGGACGCCTACAAGTCCGGCTCCGTGGACGGCGCCTGGGTGCCGGAGCCCACCGCCTCCAAGCTGGTCACGCTCGGCGCGAAGGTCCTGCTCAACGAGAAGGACGTCTGGCCGGACAAGAAGTTCGTGATCACCAACATCATCGTCTCGCAGAAGTTCCTCAAGGAGCACCCGGACGTGGTGGAGGCCGTGCTGCGCGGCTCGGTGAAGACCAACGCCTTCATCAAGGCCAGCCCCGACAAGGCGAAGGCCGACGCGAACGAGGCGATCAAGAAGGAGGCCGGGAACGCCCTGGAGCCGGCCGTGCTCGACCCGGCCTGGGCCGACATCGACTTCCTGGACGACCCGCTGGCGAACACCCTGCAGGCCGAGGCCGACCACGCCGTCACCGCCGGGCTCCTCAAGAAGCCCAACCTGAACGGCATCTACGACCTCACCCTGCTGAACAAGGTCCTCGCCGCCCAGGGCCAGGCCGCCGTGGCGGACGCCGGGCTCGGCGCCAAGTAGCGCTCCCGGAAAGGCCGTTCGTCCCCGACTCCGCGGTCCGGCCCCCGCCCGCCCGGTCGATCCCCGATCGATGCCCACCGGGACGGGCGGGGCCCGGGCCACGGCCCCGACCCGCAGCCCGCAGCCCGCAGCCCACTCACGCAGGAGGTGCCACGGATGACCCCGGCACTGACCACCTCGGCGGAAGCCACCGGCGCCGACACCCACGGCGGCGCGCCCGCCGTCCGCATCTCGCACGTGCACAAGTCCTTCGGCCGCCCCGGCGCCCGGACCCACGTCCTCGACGACATCACCCTCGACGTCGCGCCCGGCGAGTTCGTCACCCTGCTCGGCGCCTCGGGCTGCGGCAAGTCCACCCTGCTCAACCTGGTCGCCGGCCTCGACGAGCCCAGCGCCGGCAGCATCGAGGTGCCCGGCGGCCGCCCCGCCCTGATGTTCCAGGAGCACGCGCTGTTCCCCTGGCTCACCGCCGGGAAGAACATCGAACTCGCCCTCAAACTGGCCGGCCTGCCCCGCGCCGAGCGCCGAGCCGAGGCCGAGCGCCTGCTCGAACTCGTCCGCCTCAAGGGCGCGTACGGCAAGCGGGTGCACGAGCTGTCCGGCGGCATGCGCCAGCGCGTGGCGATGGCCCGGGCGCTCGCCCAGGGCAGCAAGGTGCTGCTGATGGACGAGCCGTTCGCCGCGCTGGACGCCATCACCCGGGACGTGCTGCACGACGAGATCACCCGGATCTGGGCCGAGCGGCAGCTGTCCGTCCTCTTCGTCACCCACAACGTGCGCGAGGCGGTGCGCCTGGCCCAGCGGGTCGTGCTGCTCTCCTCCCGCCCCGGCCGGGTCGCCCGCGAGTGGCGGATCGACCTGCCGCAGCCGCGCCGCATCGAGTCCGCGGGCGTCGCCGACCTGTCCATCGAGATCACCGAAGAACTGCGTGGGGAGATCCGTCGCCATGGCCAGCACTGACACCACCCCCGTCCTGGAGAAGACCGACCCGACCGACCCGACCGGCGCGGCCCGGAAGGGCGCGGGCGACACCGCCGACGTCGGCGCGGGCCTGGACGCCCTCGACGCCGTCACGGCGCAGCGCGGCTCGCTCGGCGAGGCGCTGCGGACCAAGGCGCTGCCGCCGCTGATCGGCGTGCTGGTGGTGCTCGCGCTGTGGCAGGGGGCGTACAGCCTGCACGTCACCTCCTCGTACAAGCTGCCCAGCCCGGCGGACGTGTGGCACTCCGCGCAGGAACTCTGGTACCAGGGCACGCTGTTCTCGATCATCTGGACCAGCGTCTGGCGCGGCCTGTCCGGCTTCCTGCTCGCCGTGGTGATCGGCACCCCGATCGGGCTGGTGGTCGCCCGGGTCCGGCCGGTGCGCACCGCGATCGGGCCGGTGCTGCAGGGCCTGCAGTCGCTGCCCTCGGTCGCCTGGGTGCCGGCCGCGGTCATCTGGCTCGGCATCAACGACTCGATGATGTACGCGGTGATCCTGCTGGGCGCCGTCCCGTCCATCGCCAACGGGCTGGTGGCCGGCATCGACCAGGTGCCGCCGCTGTTCCTGCGGGCCGGGCGCACCATCGGCGCCACCGGGCTGGCGGGTGCCCGGCACGTGCTGATCCCGGCCGCGCTGCCGGGCTACCTGGCCGGGCTCAAGCAGGGCTGGGCGTTCTCCTGGCGCTCGCTGATGGCCGCCGAACTGGTCGCCTCCTCCCCCGACCTGGGCCGGGGCCTGGGCCGGTTCCTGGAGGACCAGCGCGAGTTCTCCGACATGTCCGGGGTGCTGCTCGGCATCGTGCTGATCCTGTTCGTCGGCATCGCCATCGAGCTGCTGGTGTTCACCCCGGTCGAGCGCCGGGTGCTGCGCAACCGCGGCCTGCTGGGCACCGGCAAGTGAGGCGACGCCGATGCCCGCCCTCCTCCTGATCGCCCACGGCAGCCGCGACCCGCGCCACGCCGCGACCGTGGCCGCGCTCGTCCGGGAGGTGCGGGCGCAGCGGCCCGGTGTCGAGGTCGCCACCGCGTACCTGGACCACTGCGCGCCGCGGATCCCGCAGGTGGTGGAGCGGCTGGCGGACGCGGTGGCCGTGCCGCTGCTGCTGAACCGGGCGTTCCACTCCAAGCACGACATCCCCGCCGCCCTGCGCACCGCCGGCTCGCGGCTGCCGGTCGCGGACGTGCTCGGCCCCTCCCCGCTGCTGCTCGCCGCGCTGGACCGGCGCCTCGCCGAGGCGGGCCCGGACCTGCGCTCGGCCGCCGTCCGCGCCCGTACCGGTGTGGTGCTGGCTGCGGCGGGCTCCTCCGACCCGGCCGCGGACGCCGCGACCCGCGCGGTGGCCGCCGAGTGGCGGCGCACCCGCGGCTGGGCGGGCGTCGAGGTCGCCTACGCCTCGGCGGGCGGGCCGCGCGTCCCCGACGCGCTCGCCGCGCTCCGGGCCGCCGGCGCCGAGCGCACCGCGGTCGCCCCCTATCTGCTCGCCCCGGGCCTGCTGCCGGACCGGATCGCGGCGGCGGCGGGCGGGGCCGACGTCGTGGCCGACACCCTGGGCCCGGCCCCCGAGCTGGCCGCCCTCCTGCTGCAGCGCTACGACGAGGCCTGCCGCACGGCGGCAGCCGTCCCGGCGCTCATCGCCTGAGCGGTGCGCCGTCCCTCACGCGTGGTCCAGGATGCTGTGCTCGCTGAGGTCGGATGCGAACCGCGCCACGGTGCGGTAGTCCGCGTCTTCGTGAAGGACCGTGAGTCCGTGGTGCGCGGCCGTTGCCGCGATCATGAGGTCCACTGCGGAGGCACTGCGATGCTGTCCGGCGAGTGCCATCCTCCGCTGTGCCGTGTCGATCCAGCGGCCCGCGCCCTTCGGCACCGAGACGTCCGGGTACAGGTCGGCGAACATCTCGGAGATCTCGTCGTACTCCCGGCCGTCACGCGCGGTGTAGAGGAACTCGGCGCGCTGCGGGTAGCACGACGCGATCGACCCCGCGTCGATCGCGTCGTACCAAGCTGCCTGGAGGTTCGGATCGCGGAGCAGCCGGACCAAGCCGGACGTGTCGAGCAGGTAGATCACCGAGCGTCCTTCTCGGTCCGGTGCAGCCGCTCGGCGCGCTCGACGGCCTCCCAGCTCCGGGCCCGCTCGAAGTGCCTGCCGATGCGGGCCGCTCGTTCCTGTCGCTCGGCGTAGAAGCGCAGCGCGAGGTTGACGGCCTCCTTCTTCGTGCGCACTCCGGCGAGTGCCATCGCGCGCTCCAGCGCCTCTTCATCGATGTCGATCTGGGTCACGGACATGCGGAGCCTCCGGCGATCGATGTTGGTGATGTACATGGAACTGTACTCCGCCAACATCGCACGCCGCGAGGGCAGGGAACGAGGCCGAACCGACGGCGCGCGCGGCCGGGGCCGCGCGCGCCGTGGTGCAGGGGGGTGCGGGTGGTGCGGATCAGACGGGCAGGTTCCACTTCTGGTTGGCGGCGCCGTTGCAGTCCCAGATGCCCAGCTGGTTGCCGTTGGTGGTGGAGAAGCCCAGGTCGTCCAGGCAGCGGCCGGACTGCGGGTTGACGATGGAGCCGTCGGGGCGGGGCTGCCACTGCTGGGCGCCGGTGCCGTTGCAGTCGTAGGTCTGGACCAGGGTGGCGTTGCCGGTGTGTCCGCCCTGGACGTCCAGGCACTTGCCGAGTGCACGGATGGTGCCGTCGGTGCCGATCTTCCACTGCTGGGCGGCGTTGCCGACGCAGTCGTAGATCTGAACGGGGATGCCGTTGCCCATGACGCCGCCGCGCACGTCCACGCACTTGTTCGCGTAGCCGCTGATCGGGCCGACCGGGCCCGCCGGGACCGCAGGGCCGTTGGCGATCCAGCCGCCGGTCGGAATCATCGGGTAGAAGCAACCCGCCCCGACACTCCCGTCGCCGGAGGCCCAGACGCTGGCCGCACCCGAGTAGGTGGGGAACCCGTTGGCGTCGAAGCCCTGGCAGGAGACCACGACGCGCCAGGTCTGCATCGGGTCGATGCCCGAACAGGTGCCGACGAAGCCGGCACCTGTCCTGACGACCGAACAGCCTCCGGCGGTCTGGGCGGACGGCGCGGACGGGGTGGCGCTCTCGGCGGCGACGGCGCTCGGCGCGGTGAGCGCGGCGGCTCCGGCGAGCAGCGCGGTGGCGAACAGGGCGGCGGTACGGCGCATGGGGGGTCCTTCCGGGGAGAGGGTGAACCGGCCGACCCGCATGTGAAGCATGAGTGATGACGGTGTGACATTTGTGCGGGCCGCGCGAAAGCATCGGGCACCGCCTGTTCACGGTCAACGGGCGGGGTGGCGGATCACGCCACCGGTTCGTCCACGGAGAGATGGTGTACGACACGGTCCGGGACCGGTTCGGGCAGGCCGGGCGGGCCGCCGATTCGGCCGGATCGCACACGGCTCGACTCCCCGTTCGAGCGGGAGCCGAGCCGTGGTCCACCTGTCCGGGCCCCCGACCGGGCCCGGATCCGGGTCAGACCCGCCGGAGGGTGAACGAGTCCGTCGGGTGGCCCGCGAGGGCGTCGGCGAGGCCCCCGGAGAGCTGGTAGGAGCGGCCCGCCGGGCCGTCGAGGAGCGCGGTGGGGGCGGGGTCGACCGAGGGGCGGACGGCGGTGAGACGGGCGGTGCGCCAGTGGTCGTCCGAGCGCAGCTCGACCTCGGCGTCGCGGCCGGCCCCCAGGAGGGCGTTGGTGACGCCCGCGACGGAGCCGTCCGGTCGCCCGAGCAGGCCGTCCAGGTGGAGCAGGGACGCGCCGCCGCCGGCCACCTCGACCCGGCGCAGCCCGGCCGGGTTCCACAGCGGGACCTGCCACAGCGTGCCGTCGTCCCACTTGCCGAGGACCAGGCGGCCCTCCCGGTAGACGATCCCGTTGAGGCCGTACGACCCCGGGACGGGGGCCAGCCGCGGGTCGCGCAGCAGGACGGAGGCCGTGCCGTCCGGCGTCACCCGGTAGACGACGGGGGCGAAGGAGTCGGTGACGTAGGCGGTGCCGTCGGGGCCGACCGCGATGTCGTTGGCCAGGTGGCCGCTCCCGTCGGCGGCGACGGCGGCGAGGTCGGTGTAGAAGATCCGCCGGCCGGTGTCGAGGTCGTAGGCGCCGATCCCGGCGATCCTCCCCAGGGTGGCGGCGCTGCTGCGCTCGCCGACGCCGTTGTCGAGGTCGGTGACCAGGACCCGGCGGTGGACGGGGTCGATCCGCAGGCCGGCGACCTCGGTCAGCGCGGGGTCCTGCACCAGGGTGCGCACGCTCCCGTCGGTGCCGACCGCGGAGACGGTGCCGTGCCGCAGCGAGCCGAGCAGGAAGCGGTGGTGGGCGGCGTCCCAGGCGCCCGCCTCGGGCACCAGGGTGGGCGCGTGGCCGACGATCACGGCCGGGGCCGGGCGGTCGGCGGACGCGGCGGCGGGCAGTGTACCGGCCGTGCCCAGCAGGGCGGTGAATGCGACCGCGGCCAAGGTGCGGCGGACGGTACGGTGCTGACGGTTGCTCATCGGAATTCCTCTGCGCGTGCGATCCGTTGACGTGATCGACTCTCGCGCGCCCGGGCGGGCCGCAGCAGTGCGTGGGAATACCGGTAGTACGACTACCAGGGAGGACGGGGGGAGATGGTCGAGGTGGAGGACGTCCAGGAGCGCCGTACGGCGCTGTCGAGTTTCCTGCGCAGCCGCCGGGCGCGGCTGGCGCCGAAGGACGTGGGGCTGGCGCCGGGGGTGCGGCGGCGCACGCCGGGGCTGCGGCGGGAGGAGCTGGCGCTGCTCGCCGGGGTGGGGGTGACCTGGTACACGTGGCTGGAGCAGGGGCGGGACATCCACCCCTCCCCGGAGGTGCTGGCGAGCCTGGCCCGGACGTTGCGGCTGGACCGCGCGGAGACGGCGTACCTGTTCCGGCTGGCCGGCAGCCACCCGCGGGACGGCGAGGTGGCCGCGCCGGGGGACGTGCCGGTCCCGCTGCTGCGGCTGATGCACGCGCAGTGGCCGGCGCCGTCCTTCGTGATGGACGCCAACTGGGACATCCGGGCGTGGAACCCCGGCGCGGACGCGCTGTTCGGCCTGACCGGCCGGCCGCCGGAGGAGTGCAACCTGGCCTGGGTGGTGTTCGGCAACCCCGTGCACCGGGCCCGGGTCGAGCACTGGGAGGAGCACGCCCGCCGCTTCCTGGCGCAGCTGCGCTCCGCCTACGCCGAGCGCGGCGGCGAGGCGACGGCCGTCGGGCGGCACCTGGCCCGGATGATCCAGCAGGTGCGCGGCGAGTACCCGGAGGCGGACCGCTGGCTGGACGAGCACCAGGTCGCCGAGCGCTCCGGGGCCGCGAAGGTCATCCACCACGAGGCGGTGGGCGCGCTGCGGATCGACCAGCACGTGCTGCTGGCCTCCGAGGGCCTGCAGCTGATCGTGATGGCCCCGCGTGACGCCGAGACGCAGGAGCGGCTGCGCGCGCTGGCCCCGACCCCGGCGGTGGCGGCGGTCTGAGGGCGTTCGGGCGCCGGACGACAGCCGCGCGCCCCGGGACCCCTCGTGGTGAGGGGCCCGGGGCGCGCGGCTGTGGAGCGTCGGGGACGCGGGTGCGGAGCGTCAGTCGAACGTGCGGCGCTGGCGACCGGTCCCGTAGTTGGAGCCGGACTTGGAGCCGCTGCCCGGCTTGGCCCGGCCGGCGGAGCGGCCGATGAAGCCGGCCGCCTGCGGACGCTCGCCGTTCTGGGCGGCGGCGCCCATCCGCTGCTTGGGGCGGGGGCGGCGCGGGTTGCCGTTCATGTCGACGTCGGTGGGCAGCCCGGAGCGCTTGCCGGGACGGCGGCGCGGGGCGCCGGCCTTGGAGCCCCGCTTCTCGTCCGCCGAGCCGGCCGCGTCGGCCGAGCCCGCCGCAGCCCCGGCGGCCTGGACCACGGGCACCGCCAGGGTGACCGGGACGCCGCTCGGCGTGCGGGCGCCGGTGATCCGCGCCAGGTCGGCGTCACCGGGGCGGATCTTGGTGACGGTCGGGCGGATGCCGGCCACCGTCATCAGCCGGTTGACCTCGCGGCGCTGCTCGGGCAGCACGAGGGTGACGACCGTGCCGGACTCGCCGGCGCGGGCGGTGCGGCCGCCGCGGTGCAGGTAGTCCTTGTGGTCGACCGGCGGGTCGACGTTGACGACGAGGTCCAGGCCGTCGATGTGGATGCCGCGCGCGGCGACGTTGGTGGCGATCAGCGCGGTGACGTGGCCGTCGCGGAACTGGTCGAGGACCCGGTTGCGCTGCGGCTGGGACTTGCCGCCGTGCAGGGCGGCCGCCTTCACACCGTTGGCGAGCAGCTGCTTGGCGAGCCGGTCGGCGCCGTGCTTGGTGTGCACGAACATGATCACGCGGCCGTCGCGGGAGGCGATGTGCGCGGTGGCGGAGGCCTTGTCGGTCTGGTCGAGCTGCAGGACGTGGTGGTCCATGGTGGTGACCGCGCCGGCCGACGGGTCGACCGAGTGGGTCACCGGGTCGGTCAGGAAGCGCTTGACCAGCCGGTCGACGTTGCGGTCCAGGGTCGCGGAGAACAGCATCCGCTGCCCGCCCTCGGCGACCTGCTCCAGCAGCTTGGTGACCTGCGGCAGGAAGCCCATGTCGGCCATCTGGTCGGCCTCGTCCAGGACGGTGATCGTCACGTCGGAGAGGTTGACGTCGCCGCGTCCGATCAGGTCGTCCAGCCGGCCCGGGGTGGCGACCAGGACCTCGGTGCCGCGGCGCACGGCGTTGGCCTGCCGGTTGATCGACATGCCGCCGACGACGGTGGTGATCCGCAGGTTGACGGCGGTGGCGTACGGGGTCAGCGCCTCGGTGACCTGCTGGGCCAGCTCGCGGGTGGGCACCAGGACGAGCGCCAGCGGGTGCCGGGCGACGGCGCGGCGCCCGGCGGTGCGGGCCAGCAGCGGCAGGCCGAAGGCGAGGGTCTTGCCGGAGCCGGTGCGGCCGCGGCCGAGCACGTCGCGCCCGGCGATCGAGTCGGGCAGCGTGGCGCCCTGGATCGGGAACGGCTCGGTGACGCCCTCGCGGGTCAGCGCGGAGAGGATCGCCTTGGGCAGGTCCAGCTCGGCGAAGGTGGCCGCCGGGGGCCGGGCCGGGGTGCCCTGGACGACGGTGAAGTCGGCGGCCTCGGGCGCGGTGGCCCGGGTCTGCTTGGGAGCACCGTTCCGGGGAGCGCCGCTGCGGTTGCGCGGCTTGCGCGCGCGGTCGCCGCCGGCGTTGCTGCGGGACTGGTCGGTGCTGCGGGAGCCGCGGTCGCGCGGCGGGCGGGCAGGGTTGGTCACGGGATCTCCGTCCGTAGGTCGGCAGCCCGCGTCGCGGGCTGGTCGGCCGTCGGCATGGAGTGCGCCGCCCCGGCCGTTCGGCGGCATGAGCGGGGGCCCGCACCGTGCGGTGCGGGCCCCGCTTCGCGATTATCGCGAGTCAGCGTGGGCTGACGTCAGCCGATGATCTGGATGTTCTCGGCCTGCGGGCCCTTCTGGCCCTGGGTCACGTCGAACTCGACCTTCTGGCCCTCGAACAGCTCACGGAAGCCCTGAGCCTGGATGTTCGAGTAGTGGGCGAACACGTCGGCGCCGCCGCCGTCCTGCTCGATGAAGCCGAAGCCCTTTTCGCTGTTGAACCACTTCACGGTGCCGGTAGCCATAACCGTCTCCTCTAACTGGGGCATCAGGGATCCACACCTCGTGAATCCCCAAGTAGCCGCGATCCCCATCCGGAGACTGAAACACCGGACAAAACAAATGCGCCTGTTGGTTGGAACCAGCAGGCGCACATACACGTTCATGGGAACCAAAACTGCAACTGACTCGACTGTAGCACGGTGACACCCCGGGCGACCGGGGATTTTCCGCTGAACAGATCACGTTTGGCGCCCCCGACGAGCGGGCAAGCGGCGCCCCGCCGGCGCGGGCCCCCGCCTGTGGATCGGTCCGGGTCGGCCCGCCGACCGACCCGGGATCGGCCCAGTCGGCCCGGGGTGGGCCTGCGGTCAGCGCCGCCCGGCCGGCTCCGGCACGCCGTGCGTGCCCGCCAGCGGGGCCGGACCGCCGCCGTGGCCGTGACCGGGGCTGTCGGCGTGGCCGGGCCACCAGGCGCGGTGGCCGAGCAGCGCGGTGAGCGCCGGGGTGAAGAACATCGCCATCACGAAGGCCGCCAGCACGATGCCGAAGGCCAGCGAGAAGCCGAGCTCCATGAAGAGCACGTTGCCCGCGAGCATGAAGGTCGCGAACGACGCCGCCAGGATGAAGCCGGCCGCCGCGACGGTCGGGCCGCCGTGCTTGACGGCCTCGCGGGCCGCCTCGCGCGGGGTCCGGCCCTCGCGGGCCTCCTCGCGGAGGCGGGCGATGATCAGGATGTTGTAGTCGGTGCCGATCGCCACCACGAAGAGGTAGATGAAGATCGGCAGCATGAACATCAGGCCCTGCTCGCCCTTGATGTTCTGGAACACCACGGTGGTGGCACCGAGGGTGCCGCCGAAGCCGAGGCCGACCGAGGCCATCAGGTACCAGGGCGCGACCACGCTGCGCAGCTGCAGACCCAGGATGATCATGATGAGCAGGGCCGCGATCGGGAAGACCAGCGTGTAGTCGTGCGCCATCGCGGTGTTGATGTCCTTGTACACCGAGGTGATGCCGCCGACCAGCGCCTTGCTGTCGACCGGGGCCGAGGCGTGGGCGGTGTCGCGGACCTTCGCGATGGTGTCGATGGCCTTGTTGGAGGCCGGCGCGTCGCTGAGCATCACGGTGAAGTCACCGGTGGTGCCGTCGGCGCTGATCGCCTTGTTCTCGCTGCTCGGCGTGACGACGGAGGCCACCCCGGGCACGCCCTGGAGCTTGCCGGCGAAGTCGTTGAGCGTGGACTCGCTGAGCTTGGAGCCGTTGGTGCTGGTCAGGAAGACGTGGCTCGGGTCGGCGGTGCCGGCCGAGAAGGCGGTCATCAGCTTGTCCTGGACGACCATCGACTCCTTGCCCTTGGGCATGGAGCTGCCGGCCAGGTCGTAGGTGCCGTTGTAGTTGACGCCGGCCAGGGTCAGCAGCAGCAGGATGCCGCCGGAGACCAGGGCGACCAGGCCGGGCTTCTTGCCGGTCATCCGGCCGAGCGCGGCGAAGCGGGCGTTCTGCGGCTCCTGCATCCACTTCTTGCCGGGCCAGAACACGGCCCGGGACGGGATGACGGCGAGCACGGCCGGCGCCAGGGTCAGCGAGACCAGGGCGGTCGCGACGACCGCGATGGCCAGCGCCGGGCCGAGCGCGGTGAACATGCCCAGGCTGGAGAGGATCAGCACGGCGAAGGCGACGGCGACCGCACCGGCGGCGGAGGCGATCGCCTCGCCGACCCGGCCGACGGCGTTGGCCACGGCCGTC
Source organism: Kitasatospora sp. NPDC096140 (assembly GCF_040303045.1). Classification (NCBI taxonomy): domain Bacteria; kingdom Bacillati; phylum Actinomycetota; class Actinomycetes; order Kitasatosporales; family Streptomycetaceae; genus Kitasatospora; species Kitasatospora sp. NPDC096140. The sequence continues at coordinate 84,492 of NZ_JBEOUW010000024.1, read as the reverse complement.
TTGCGGTCCTCGCCCAGGCGCAGCCGCTCGCGGTAGCGGAAGGACAGGAAGAGGAAGTAGTCCGTGCCGACGCCGAGCACGACGATGATCAGGATCGCCGAGGTCATCGGGGAGGACTTCAGGTCGAACACCTTGATCGCGTCGGCGATCAGGCCGTTGGCCACCGGCATCGCGATGACCAGCGAGAGCAGGACCGGCAGGATGCCGGCCAGGATGCTGCGGAAGATGATGCCGACGATCAGGATGACGAGCACCAGGCTGCCGAGCATGACGATCATGTCGGTGGCGCCGGAGGCGTCCTTCTGGTCCAGGCTACTGGCGGCCTGGCCGCCGACCTGGAACTTCAGGCCACTGCCGTCGGCCAGCTTGGTGCCCTCCTCGCGCAGCTTCTTGGCCGCGTCGGGGAACTCCTGGCTCTCCATCTTGTTCTTGTCGATGCCGACCATGGACAGCGCGTACTTGCCGTCCTTGGACTTCGAGGTCTTGGGGTCGACCGGCAGGATCTTCTCGACGGCGGGGATCTTCGCGTCGGTGAGACCGTTGACGATCTTGTCCATCGAGGCCTGGTCGGCGGTGGTCAGCGCCTGGCCGTCGTTGCGCTCGAAGAGCAGCAGCGCGGACGGGGTGAAGCTCGCCGGGAACGCGTGCTCCTGGAGCTGCGCGGCCTGGATGGACTCGTAGTGCTTGGGCAGGAATGCGGACTCGTCCGTCTGCGAGGTGACCTTCGGCGCGGAGCCGACGATGGCGATCATCGCGACGATCCACGCCGCGATCACCCACCACGCGCGACGAACGACGAAGTGTCCTAGTCGGTGGAACATGCTCGTGATGCCTCCTGGGCATGGTTCACCGCAGCCCTTGGGGGACGGGACGCTGGGCGACGGCAGGACCGGTCCGGGCCTGCACGGGATGCAGGCCCTTGCCGGTCGGCAGGTAAGTGACGTGGGGCATCATCGTACGAGCACTGGCTTGCCGCCCGGCAAGGAGCCCCCGTATTCCAACCCCCGTGCGGGACCGCCCCGAAACGGCCCCGACCCAGTTTCCCCCGAGCACGGACCCGTTGACCTCGTGCTCCGGGTGGAGTCACCTCCCCCTCAGGGTGGAGCCGGATCCCCTACCCCCAGGTGGAGTTCTCGGGGTCGGGGGGTAGGGAAAACCCCACCCCTCCCCCCGAGGCAGACCCCAGGGCAGGCTCACCCGCCAGCCCGATTCCCGCCCAACCCCGCCTTCCCTACTGTCGGTTGCGACGCCGGATCCGCAACCGGCCTGCAGCACAAGGCGGTTCGGACGACCAGGGCCACCGCCGCTCACGACCGGCGACGAACCGCCGCTCTCCCAGGGGGAACCTCCGTGAAACCCGTGCAGTCCCGACCCACCCAGGCCGGACTCGGCATCGCCGCCACGATGGGCGTCTGGAGCGCCCGGCACCGGAAGACCGCCGTCTTCGGCTGGCTGCTCTTCGTCGTGCTCGCCGCGGTGCTCGGCGGCATGCACGGCAGCACCAAGGTGACCGAGGCCGAGTCGATGCCCGGGCAGGTCTCCCGGGCCGCGAAGATCCTCGACGAGGCCGGCCTGACGAGCCCGGCGAGCGAGACCGTCCTGGTCCAGAGCGTCACCCGCAGCGCCGACGACCCCGACTTCCGCGCCGCCGTCGACCAGGTCGTCTCCGCCGTCGACGGCACCGGCAAGGCCGCCGGGATCCGCTCGCCGTACGACACCAAGGCCGTCTCCCCGGACGGCCACTCCGCGCTCGTCCTGGTCACGCTCAAGGGCGACCGGGACGAGGCGGTCGCGAACGTCGGGGCGGTGATGGACGCGGTGGCCGGCGTGCAGCGGCAGAACCCCGGCCTGACCGTGGCCGAGCTCGGCGACGCCAGCTCCGGCAAGTGGATCCAGGACCAGTTCAAGAACGACTTCTCCCGCGCCGAGTGGACGGCCGTCCCGCTCGCCCTCGGCATCCTGCTGATCGCCTTCGGGGCGCTGGTCGCCGCCGTGCTGCCGGTGGTGCTCGCGCTGACCGCCTTCGTCGCGGCCGCCGGGCTGGTCGCGCTCGGCAGCGGCCTGCTGCACACCAGCGACGACGCCAGCTCGGTGATGCTGCTGGTCGGCCTCGCCGTCGGCGTCGACTACTGCCTGTTCTACCTGCGCCGCGAGCGCGAGGAACGGGCCGCCGGGCGCGACGCGCACACCGCACTGACCGTGGCCGCCGCCACCAGCGGCCGGGCCGTGCTCGTCTCCGGCGTCACCGTGGTGGTCGCCATGGCCGGCATGTTCCTCACCGGGATCGCCGACTTCCGGGCGATGGCCTTCGCCACCATCCTGGTCGTGGTCACCGCCGTGCTCGGTTCGCTGACCGTGCTGCCCGCCCTGCTGTCGATGCTCGGCGACCGGGTCGACAAGGGGCGGGTGCCCCTCCTCGCCCGGCTCCGCCGACCGGACGCGGAACGGACCGGCGGACGGTTCTGGAACGCGGTGCTCACTCCGGTGCTGAGCCGCCCGCTGGCGTCCACCCTGCTCGCCGGGGCCTTCCTGCTCGCCCTGGCCGCACCGCTGCTCACCATGCACACCGCCAACCTGACCTTCCGGCAGCAGCTGCCAGCGGGCAACGCCCTCGTCGCCGCCTCCCAGAAGATCGAGGCCGCCTTCCCCGGCAGCCCCGCCCCGGCCACCGTCGTCATCAAGGCCGCCGACATCGACTCCCCCGCGATGACCGCCGCGATCGCCGACCTCAAGGCGAGGGCACTGTCCAGTGGGCGGATGCACGGCCCGGTCGAGGTCGCCGTGCACCCCGCCGAGAACGTCGCCACCGTCGACATCCCGCTCGACGGCACCGGCAACGACGCCACCAGCAACGACGCGCTGAGGACCCTGCGCGAGGACCTGGTGCCCTCGACCGTCCTCAGGGTGCCCGGCACCGAGGCCCCCGTCACCGGACACACCGCCGGGTCGTACGACTTCAACGCCAGGATGACCGGCTCGATGCCGCTGGTCTTCGGCTTCGTCATCGCCTTCGCCTTCCTGCTGATGCTCACCTCCTTCCGCTCGCCGGCCGTGGCCCTCACCGCCGTCGTGCTCAACCTGCTGTCGGTGGGCGCCGCGTACGGGGTGCTGACGCTGGTCTTCCAGCACGGCGTCGGCGCCTCGCTGCTGGGCACCGCCGGCGTCGGCGCCGTGGAGTCCTGGGTGCCGCTGTTCCTCTTCGTGATCCTCTTCGGGCTCTCGATGGACTACCACGTCTTCGTGGTCTCCCGGATCAAGGAGGGCCACGACCGCGGGCTGCCGACCCGCGCCGCGATCGCCCACGGCATCCGCTCCACCGCCGGGGTCGTCACCAGCGCCGCGGTGATCATGGTGGCGGTGTTCGCGGTCTTCGGCACCCTGTCCATGCAGGCCATGAAGCAGATGGGCGTCGGCCTGGCGGTCGCCGTCCTGATCGACGCCACCGTGATCCGCGCCGTGCTGCTGCCCTCGGTGATGAGCCTGCTCGGCGAGCGCAACTGGTACCTGCCGCGCTGGCTGAACTGGCTGCCGGACCTGTCGCACGGCGAGACCGTGCCGCCGCCCGGCGCCGCGAACGCCCCGCACCCCCGGCCCGCCGCCCCCGCGGACGGCGCCGCCCGGCACCGGCGGGTCGGGGTCTGAGCCGCCGCCGGTGACGCGCACCACGCCGGGCCCCGCAACGCGCGGGGCCCGGCGTCGGTGCGTCATGATGATCACCGTCCCGGGTCCCCCGGGTGAACACCGCCGGAACGGAGCCCAGTCATGATCCCCTTCGACGAGGGCCGCGCCCGGCTGCTGCTCGCCCACGCCTGCGAGTCCGCCGGACTTCCCGGCCCCGGCGACGCCCGGCTGCTCGCACTCGGCGAGAACGCCGTCTTCGACCTCGGCGACCCGGCCGTGGTCGCCAAGGTCGGCCGCGGCCCCGAGCTGTACGACCGGGCGCACCGCGAGCTCACCGTCGCCCACTGGCTGGCCGGACAGGGCGTCCCGGTGGTGCGCCCGTACGACGCGGTGGCGCCCGAACCCCAGCTCGCCGACGGGCACCCCGTCACCTTCTGGCACCGGCTCGCACCCGCCGTCCGCCCCGCCCGCCCGGTCGACCTCGCCCCGCTGCTGCGCACCCTGCACCGGCTGCCGGTACCGCCCGTGCCGCTCGGCCGGCGCGACCTGCTGGCCCCGGTCGAACGCTGGCTGGCCTCCGCCGAGGGCCACGTCGACCCCGCGGACGTCGCCTTCCTGCGCCACCGCCGGGACGCCTTCGAGGCCGCCCTGCCCGACCTCGTCCCCCGGCTGCACCCCGGCGTGATCCACGGCGACGCGCTGCCGCGCAACGTCCACGTCGGCCCGGACGGACCGGTGCTGCTCGACCTCGAATTCGTCGCGAACGACCTGCGGGAGCACGACCTGGTGGTCCTCGCCCTCGCCCACGACCGCTACGGCGTGCCCGGCGAGGAGTACCGGGCGTTCACCGAGGCGTACGGCTGGGACGTGCGCGAGTGGCCCGGCTTCACGGTGCTGCGCGGCGCCCGCGAGACCGCCAGCGCCTCCTGGGTCGCGCAGCAGGCCGCGAGCAACCCGGCCGCCCTGGCCGAGTTCCGGCGGCGGGTCGACTCCCTGCGGGACGGTGCCACCGGGGTGCGCTGGTACCCGTTCTGACGGCGGGGCGCTACCCCGATCCGCGGCCGGGTGCCAACCGGGGCGGGTGTGAGAAGAGTCCCGGGCGGAGGCGGTCCGGCGCGCAACCACGGCACGTAGGCTCGGCGTCCTACCGGACAGTCATCCTGACCCGAGGGATCGGCACCGTACTCGTACCTCAGGAGCCGCCGCCATGCACCGGACCGCCCGCCGCCCCTCCGCTCCGACCCTCCCCTCCCGCTCCGGGCGCCGACTGATCGCGGGCTGCATCGGGCTGGCCGCCGTGCTGGGGCTCGCCGCGTGCGGGACCGCCAGCGGCGCGCTGCAGTCGCCGAGCACCGCCGCCCAGCCGCCGGTCGCCGCGCACCCGAGCGGAACGGCGGCGGCCACCATCGCCCCGACGCCCGGCTCCGACGGGATACCGCCGGCCGCGGGCGCCTCCGGGTCCGCGGCGTCCTCGTCGTCGGCCGCGTCCTCGTCGTCGGCCGCTCCGGCCGTCCCGGTGAAGCCGCGCACGCCCCGACCGGGGGACTCCTCCGCCCCCGCCTCCCCGGCCGCGCCCGCGGTGCCGGCCTCGCCCGCCGCATCCTCCTCCCCCGCCGCGTCCTCCTCCCCCGCCGCGCCGCCCGAGCACCCCGGGGCGGGCACCGTGATCGGCTCCACCGCCTCCGGCGGCCGCACCGTCGCCCTCACCTTCGACGACGGCCCCGGCCCCGCGACCGGCCAGATCCTCGACCTGCTCGCCCAGTACCACGCCAAGGCCACCTTCTGCGAGATCGGCCAGAACGCCGCCGCCAACCCGGCCCTGGTCAAGCGCGTCCTGGCCGCCGGGCACCGGCTCTGCGACCACAGCGTCCACCACCCGCAGCCGTTCGCGAAGCTCCCGCACGACAAGGCCGCGTACGAGATCGGCGCGGCCCGCGACATGATCGTCCAGGCCGGTGGCCCGGGCACCCGGGTCGACTGGTTCCGCGCCCCGGGCGGCGGCTTCAACGCCGACAACGAGCACATCACCGCGGGCCTCGGGATGTCCTCGCTCGGCTGGTCCGTCGACCCGCGCGACTGGTCCCGCCCCGGCGTGCCGGCCATCGTCGCCACCGTCCAGAAGCAGCTCAAGCCGGGCGGCATCATCCTGATGCACGACGGCGGCGGCGACCGCAGCCAGACCGTGGCCGCGCTCAAGCAGCTGCTGCCCTGGCTGGTCGCCCAGGGCTACACCTTCGACTTCCCGGCGCAGTAACGCAGTTCCCGGCGTCGCCCCCCACAGGCGGGGCTTCGAAGACGGGCCCTAGGGTGTGCGGCGTGACCGACAGCAGCCCCACCCCCGCCGAACTCGTCGCCGCCGTACCGGGACTGGCTCCCTACCTGCGGCCCGCCACGCTGCTCCACCCGTACGCCGCGACACCCGAACCGGCGGCGAGCCGGATCGGCGGCCCGGCTCTGTGGCCGGCCGGCGAGCCCTGGCCGCACTGCACGGCCAAGCACCTGGACGACGACTACCAGGACGTCTCCCCGGCCGACCGCGCGATCTGGGAGGGCATCGACCGCGCGCTGCACGAGCGGGCCCGGGCCGGCGGCGACCCGCACGTCCTCACCTCCGAGGAAGCCGCCGAGCAGCGCCGGATCATGGCCGGCGCCGGCTCCCTCGACCTCACGAACTGGCGCCTCCACCGCAAGGTCGCCGAACGGCCCGCGGCCGGCACGGCCCTGGTACCGCTGGCACACATCCGCGCCGAGGACGCCCCGCACCTGCCCTGGCCGGAGGGCACCGACCGGCTGCAGGTGCTCTGGTGCCCCAACGACCACGACGACATCCAGGGCCAGCGCTTCTACTACGGCCCGAACGTCGAACTGCACTGGCAGCGCGCCGCCGACCTCTCCCCGGTCACCCCGCCGGCACCCCGGCGCAGCGACGAGTACTACCTGCCGACGCCCTGCGCGCTGCGCCCCGAGCAGGTCCTCGACCTGCCCGACCAGGACGAGCTGCCCGGTGAACTCCACGACGCCGCAGAGGAGTTCGCGCAGCGGCACGAACTGGAGTACCACCGCGCGCTGTCCTGCGCGGACGGCTGGAAGCTCGGCGGCTGGCCGTCCTGGCACTCCACCGACCTGATCCCGATCGACTGCGGCTGCGGCGCCCGGATGGTCCACCTGCTCACCGTGGACAGCGGCGGAGACCCGGACCTGTCCGTCGGGCGCTTCGGCGAACTGCACGTGTTCGTCTGCCCGGTGGACCTCGCGCACCCGGTGGGGCTGGACCTGCAGTAGCCCCGGCGGGGCCCCGGTCGGACCCGGCGGGTCGGCCCGGCCGTCGGCCGGCCGGGCCCCCTCAGGTGTGGTCGAGCCGGTGGACCTGCCCGGGGCCGCCCTCCGGGCCCGGGGCGGGGCGTACGGGGCGGGCGGCCATCGGGCCGGTGGCCGGGCTCGCGCGGCTAGCGGGCGGGCCAGCGCGGGTCGACCACCGCCTGCGGGTCCTTGCCGCGGCGCAGCCAGGCCTGCAGGCCCTCCGCCCACGTCCGGTACCAGTCGATCTGCCGGCGGTGCAGCTCGGCCGGAGCGACCGCCCCCACCTCGGCCGGGTAGCGCCCGGCCAGTGCGACGGCGACCCGGACGGCGGCCAGCGCGTCGCTGCCCGCCTCGTGGGCGTCCGTCAGTTCCACCCCGTACACCTCGCAGACCCGCTGCAGGGTGCGCGAGCCCTTGCGGTACTTGTCCACGGCGCGGTCGATCACCAGCGCGTCCAGCACCGGCCCGACCGGCCCGCCGAGGCGCTCCGCGAGCGTCGCCAGTCCGTACCGGCGCAGCTCGGCGTCGAGCAGCGACAGGTCGAACGGCGCGTTGAACGCCACCACCGGTCTCCCGGCGGCTATCCGCTCGCACAGCGCGGCGGCTATCTCCTCCACCGCTTCCTTCGCCGGCCGCCCCTTGCCCCGCGCCACCGCGTCCCCGATCCCGTGGATCGCCTCCGCCTCGGCGGGTATCGGCACCCCGGGGTCGAGCAGCCAGTGCGCGGCCCCCACCCGGGCGGCCCCGACCGTGTCCACGAGCGCGGCCGTGACGATGCGGTCCACGGCCGGGTCGGTGCCCGTGGTCTCCAGGTCGAAGCCGACCAGTGGCTGCTGCCACCAGCTCATCAGGTGTGTCCTTCCGTCCTGTCTCTCGAAACAGCCCCCATCATCACCCGCCCCACCGACAACCCGGCCCACGGGTCGGCCCGCCGGCGTCGCGGACGGGCCGGAACGGGTGCGGTCGAGCCGGTCGGCGGCGCCCCGAACGCCCGGGATCCCAGGGGCACCGGCAGGCACCGGCAGGCACCGGCAGGCACCGGCGGATCGCTACGGCGCCGGGTCGGTCCCGGCCAGTCGGCGGGCCTCGGCGAGGACGTCGGCGTCCACCTCGTCCCGGCTGCGCGTGCTGTACGCCAGGGTGTCGTACTCGTCGTCGAGGCAGGAGAGCGGGTCGGCCGCGTCCAGCTCGTGCCCGAAGCGCTGGTGCGCGGCGCGGGTCAGCTCCCGGGGTGTCAGTTCCCCGTTCAGGAAGGCCACGGCGAGCGCCCGCAGGACGTCCTCCTCGGCGCCGTCGCCGCCGAAGGGGTGGAAGACCAGGCCCTGTTCGGCCATGGCCGCGGGCAGCAGGGTGTGGAGTTCGGTGGCGGCCTCGCGGTAGGAGCAGGCGGCCAGTTCGCGCAGGGCCGGACCGTCGAGCCCGACGACCAGGGCCTCGCAGGCCGCGTCGACCACCACCCGGCCGTCGGCGGCCCCGCCGCTCCACAGGGCGGCGCAGTCCCGGAGCCGGGTGAGCGCCTGGTCCGGGGTGGTCACGGGGGCGGGCTCGGGGGCCGGGCGGTACATGTGGACGTCGACCGGGTCCTCGTGGACGACGGTGAAGCCGTGCCGCTCGTAGAGCCGCCGGGCGGCGCTGCCCTGGAGGACGATCAGGCGCACCGGCTCCCGGGCGGCGTCGGCCTCGGCGAGGAGCCGGCGCAGCACGGCGCCGCCGATCCCGCGGCCCTGCAGGTGCGGGGCGAGGTAGAACAGTTCCAGGTGGCGGCCGCCCTGCGGGTCGGGCCGGACGGCGACGGAGCCGGCGAAGGCGCCGTCGACCAGCAGCACGGACGTCCACCTGGTGGAGAAGGAGTCCGCCACCCGCCGGCGGGAGCGGTCCGGGTCCCAGCGGCCGAGGCGTTCCAGGTCGGCGCGCATGACCTGGTCCTTGAGGTCGGTGATGCGTTCGAGGTCGTCGACGGCGGCGGGTACCAGGGTCCAGGCGGGATGGCTGTTCACGGACCGCAGTCTGGCAGCCCCGCCGCCGCCGGGACCACGGGGTTTCCCGGGGCGTCCGGCCCTCACGACACGGGCCGGGAGTCCGCCCAGACCCCCTCGAACTCCTCGCGGTAGACCTCCAGCAGCCCCGGTTCGGTGCCGCCGGGCTGCTGGCCGGCGCCGCCGCGGAGCACCAGCGCCGGGGACTCCATGCCGCGGGAGCGGCGCAGGTAGGGCTGGATGACGCCGAGGTCGCGGCCCTGCCGGCGGCCGCCCGCCTGGCCGGTGGCCCGGGGGCCCTCGACCAGGTAGGCGGTGAAGCGCGGGGTCTCGTCGAACACCCGGATCTCGAAGCCGCCCTGGTCCCGCAGCCGGGCCCGGACCCGCCGCACGTGCATGATGTTCATCTCGATCGAGCGGGACAACTCGCTGCGGCTGAGGCCGAGTTCGCGTTCGCGGCGGCGCACCGCGCTGCTCGCCGGGTTGAGGAAGAGCAGCCGGACCCGGCAGCCCTCCCCGGCGAGGCGCACCAGGCGCTTGCCGGTGTAGTTCTGGCAGAGCATGCCGAGGCCGATGCCGAGCGCGTCCAGTCGCCGGGCGCCGTCCAGCAGGTCCTCCACCGGCAGGTCGCGCTGCAGTCGGACCCGGTCGGCGTGCACCGCGACCACGTCCGCGTACCGGCCGGCCACCAGGGACTCCACCACGTCGGCGGGCACCCCGCCCGCGCCGCCGTCCAGGACGGCCAGCAGCCGGGCGGCGGCGCGCTCGGTCTGCGCCAGGACGGTCTGGGTGAGCACCCGGTTGCGGGAGACCACGTGCCGGGCCACCTCCAGCTCGTCCAGCGCGAGCTCGATCTCGCGCCGGTCGGCCAGGTACGGCTCGAAGCACGGCCAGTGCTGGACCATCAGCTCACGCAGCTGGGGCAGGGTGAGGAAGACCAGCGGGTCGTCGTCGGCCGGGTCGAGCAGGTAGCCCTTGCGGCGGCTGACCTCGCGCACCGCCCCGGCCCGGTGCGCCCACTCCTCGCCGGCCGGTCCGGCGGCCGCGGTGACCCAGTCCTCGCCGTGGGCGGGGGCGTAGATCGGGTGCAGCACCTCGTCCACCAGGGAGCGCAGCCGTTGCTCGACCAGGTTGAGCCAGACGTAGGCGCGGCCGGACAGCCGCACCCGCTGGTAGGCGTCCTCCCACTCGCCGGCCGACCAGGCCAGTGCCGGTATCTCGACCGGGCCGCCCTGGGCGGGCACCAGCGTGCGGCCGGTCAGGGTGGGACGCATGACCACCGTGGGCGCCTCGCTGCGGGCCGCGCCCCGGTCGGGGCCGTCGGGCCCGGGGCCACGGCCGCCGGCGGGGAACACCATGCGCCACCTCATCTGGTTGCTGCCGCCGGCCCCCGCGGGCGCGAGGACCGTTGACGGACCGCCATCAGCCTGTTGACGGACTGTCGGCGGGGCGCCGGGCGGCCGGACGATCAAGGGTACTGCCCGCCGCGAGCCGACCGCAGCCGGATCGGCGGGGCTCCGCCCGCGCCGCGGGGCCCGCCCGGCCCGCGTTCTTGCCCGCACCGACGGCGGCACCGGCGCCCCGACGGGCGCGCCCCACCGGCATCACTCTTCACACGAATGCCCGCCGGACACTCGTTCGGACCAACCCGGGCCGGTTCTCCCGGCCACCGGGGAAGGGCTCCGGAAGTATGCGGGCTGTGCCGTGCGTCACGGCGCGCGAGCACCGCACATGCCCGGCCGCCCGGCCGGGCAGGAGAGCGTCCGGGTCCGGGCAGGCTGTCGGACTTATTGTCGGACTACATGTCAGTTTGCTTATGCAGCAAGGAAGTTGAGGAGCCATGCAGGTCTGGCCCGGCACGCCCTACCCCCTCGGCGCCACCTACGACGGAGCCGGCACCAACTTCGCCGTGTTCTCCGAGAGCGCCGACCGCATCGAACTGTGCCTGCTCGCCGAGGACGGCTCCGAGACCGCCGTCGAACTGCGCGAGACGGACGCGTTCGTCCGGCACGCCTACCTCCCCGGCGTCCAGCCCGGCCAGCGCTACGGCTTCCGCGTGCACGGACCGTACAACCCGGGCCTCGGCCAGCGGCACAACAGCGCCAAGCTGCTCCTGGACCCGTACGCCAAGGCGATGAGCGGGCACATCGACTGGGACGAGTCGGTCTACGGCTACCACTTCGGCGCACCCGAGCGCCGCAACGACCTCGACTCCGCCCCGCACACCATGCACTCGGTGGTGATCAACCCGTACTTCGACTGGGGCACCGACCGCCCGCCGCGCACCGACTACCACCGCACCGTCATCTACGAGGCCCACGTCAAGGGCCTCACCCGGCTCCACCCGGGCATCCCCGAGGAGATCCGCGGCACCTACGCCGGCCTCGCCCACCCCGCGGTGATCGAACACCTCGCCAAGCTCGGCGTCACCGCGATCGAGCTGATGCCGGTGCACCAGTTCGTCCGCGACCACCGGCTGCGCGACCTCGGCCTGGCCAACTACTGGGGCTACAACACGATCGGCTTCTTCGCGCCGCACTCCTCCTACTCCTCCACCGGCGACCGCGGCCAGCAGGTGCAGGAGTTCAAGTCGATGGTCAAGGCGCTGCACGCGGCCGGCATCGAGGTGATCCTGGACGTCGTCTACAACCACACCGCCGAGGGCAACCACCTCGGCCCCACCCTCTCGCTGCGCGGCCTGGACAACGTCTCCTACTACCGCCTCGCCCAGGACCAGCGCTTCTACGAGGACACCACCGGCACCGGCAACAGCCTGCTGATGCGCAGCCCGCACGTGCTCCAGCTGATCATGGACTCGCTGCGCTACTGGGTCACCGAGATGCACGTGGACGGCTTCAGATTCGACCTCGCCGCCACCCTCGCCCGGCAGTTCCACGAGGTCGACCGGCTCTCCTCCTTCTTCGACCTGGTCCAGCAGGACCCGGTGGTCTCCCAGGCCAAGCTGATCGCCGAACCCTGGGACCTCGGCGAGGGCGGCTACCAGGTCGGCAACTTCCCCCCGCTGTGGACGGAGTGGAACGGCATGTACCGGGACACCGTGCGCGACCTGTGGCGCGGCGAGAACGCCACCCTCGCCGAGTTCGGCTCCCGCCTCACCGGCTCCTCCGACCTCTACCAGGACGACGGCCGCCGCCCGATCGCCTCCATCAACTTCGTCACCTGCCACGACGGCTTCACCCTGCGTGACCTGGTCTCCTACAACGACAAGCGCAACCAGGCCAACGGCGAGGACAACCGCGACGGCGAGTCCTTCAACCGCTCCTGGAACTGCGGCGTCGAGGGCCCCTCCGGCGACCCGGCCGTCGAGGAGCTGCGCGCACGCCAGCAGCGCAACTACATCGCCACCCTGATGCTCTCCCAGGGCGTGCCGATGCTCTCGCACGGCGACGAACTCGGCCGCACCCAACTGGGCAACAACAACGCCTACTGCCAGGACAACGACCTCACCTGGGTGCAGTGGCCCGAGGACGACGGGCCGCAGGCGCGGCTGCTGGAGTTCACCCAGGGAATGATCTGGCTGCGCCGCGACCACCCGGTGTTCCGCCGCCGCCGGTTCTTCCACGGCCGGCCGGTGTCCGCCTCCGGGGGGTTCGACGACCTCACCGACATCGCCTGGTTCACCCCGACCGGGGAGGAGATGACCAAGCGCAACTGGGGAGCCAGCTACGCCAAGTCGCTGACCGTCTTCCTCAACGGCTACGCGATCTCCGAACCCGACCGGCGCGGCGGGCGGATCGTCGACGACTCCTTCCTGCTGATGTTCAACGCGCACTTCGAACCACTGGAGTTCACCGTGCCCGCCGACCACGGCCAGGAGTGGCGGGTCGTGGTCGACACCACCCAGCCCCGGCTGCCCGCCCCGGGCACCGGGGCGCGGGTCAAGGCCGGGGACACGCTGTGGCTCACCGACCGGTCGCTGATGGTGCTGCAGCGGCCGGCGTGACCGGCCGCCCGGCGACCGGGGGCGGCCCGGGGGGCGACTGGGGGGCGGCCGGGGGGCGGTCACCTGTTCGGATCAACAGCGGGTCTTGGCGGCAGGCTCCCCCGGGTACCTATGGAGCTATGACCTCCGCCGCCGAGCCCGCGCAGCCCCGCCCGGCCGCCGTCCCTCCCGGCGGCACCCCCACCGCCAGCTACCGTCTCCAGCTCCAGCCCGGCTTCACCCTCCACGACGCCACCGCCGCCGTGCCCTACCTGGCCGCCCTCGGCGTCTCCCACCTGCACCTGTCCCCCCTGCTGGAAGCCGTCCCCGGCTCCACCCACGGCTACGACACCGTCGACCACACCCGGATCAGCGAGCAGCTCGGCGGCGAGCCGGCCCTGCGCGCGCTGGCCACCGCCGCCCGCGGGCACGGACTGCGGCTGATCGCGGACGTGGTGCCCAACCACATGGCCGTACCGGCCCCCGAACGGCTCAACCGCCCGCTCTGGCAGGTGCTGCGCGACGGGCCCGACTCGCCGTACGCCCGCTGGTTCGACATCGACTGGACCGCCCAGCCCGGGCCCGCCGACGACCCCGGGCGCGGCCGGGTCCTGCTGCCGCTGCTCGGCGACCGGCTCGGCGCCGTCCTGGACCAGCTGACCGTGGACGGCGGGAGCCTGCGCTACCACCGGCACGAACTGCCGCTGCGCCCCGGCACCGAGTCACTGCCGCTGCCCGAGCTGCTCGCCCGCCAGTGGTACCGGCTCGCCTGGTGGCGCCTGGCCCGCACGGAGCTCAACTACCGGCGCTTCTTCACCGTCAACGAGCTGATCGCCCTGCGCGTCGAGGACCCCGAGGTGTTCGCCGCCACCCACGGCGTGCTGCTGCGGCTGCACGCCGAGGGCGTCCTGGACGGCTTCCGGATCGACCACCCGGACGGGCTCGCCGACCCGCGCGGCTACCTGCGCCGACTCGCAGCGGCCACCGGCGGGGCGTCGGGGACCACCGGCGGGGCGTCGGGGACCACCGGCGGCGCGTCGGGGACCACCGGCGGCGCGTCGGGGACCACCGGCGGCGCGTACGTCGTGGTCGAGAAGATCCTCACCGGCGAGGAGCAGCTGCCCGAGGACTGGCCGGTCGCCGGCACCACCGGCTACGACGCGCTGCGCCGCATCGACGGCGTGCTCACCGACCACGCGGGCGCCTGCCTGCTGGCCGGGGCCTACGAGTCCTTCCTGCGCGGCGGACCGGTCCGGGACCTCTGCGAGGACCCGCACCCGGCACTCGCCGCCGCCCGGCGCGGACGGGCCGACATGACCGGGCCGGACGGCGAGCTCGCCGCCGAGATCGAACGGCTGGTGCGGATCGCCCTGCGGATCGGCGCCGCCGAACCCGCGCACGCCGACCACGCGCCCTGGCAGCTGCGCGCCGCACTCGCCCGGCTGCTCACCGGCTACCCGGCGTACCGGCCCTACGTGCGGCCCGGCGAGGCACCCCCGGCGGCCTCCCGGCAGCAGGTGCGCGCGGCCCTGGACGGCTCCGCCGACCCCACCGACCGCCTGGTGGCCGCACTGGCACTCGGCGAGCTGGGCCGCGGCACCGACCACGACGAGTTCTGCGTCCGCTTCGCCCAGACCGCCGCGGCGGTGGCCGCCAAGGGCGTCGAGGACACCGCCTTCTACCGCTGGAACGCGTTGCCCGGCCTGAACGAGGTCGGCGGCGAGCCCGCCCGGCCCGGGCTGCGCCCGGCGGACTTCCACGACTGGTGCCGCCGCCAGGAGCGCACCTGGCCGCACGGCATGACCGTGCTCTCCACCCACGACACCAAGCGCAGCGCCGACGCCCGCGCCCGGCTCGCCGTCCTCGCCGAGCAGCCGCACGCCTGGGCCGCCGAGGCCGCCGCCTGGTCCACCGCGGCCGGCCCGGCGGCCCCCGGCCTCGACCGCGACGCCGACTGGCTGCTCTGGCACACCCTGGTCGCCGCCTGGCCGATCACCCCGGACCGGCTGGTCGCCGCCCTGCTCAAGGCCGTCCGCGAGGCCAAGCTGCACACCTCCTGGACCGAGCCCGACCCGCGCTACGAACGGGCGCTGGAGGAGCGGGCCCGCGCCGCCTACGGCAACCCCGGGCTGCTCCCCCGGATCGAGGGCCGAGTGCACGCCCTCGCCCCGCACGCCCGCTCCAACACCCTCGCCGCCGCCCTGCTGCACCTCACCGTGCCGGGCGTGCCCGACCTCTACCAGGGCAGCGAGGAGCCGCTGTACACCCTGGTGGACCCGGACAACCGGGGCGTGGTGGACCTCGGCGCGCTCGCCGTGCGGCTCACCGACTCCGCCACCCGGCGCCCCGGCGACCTCGCCCGCGAGAAGCTGCACCTCACCACCACCGCCCTGCACCTGCGCCGCTCCCGCCCGCTCGGCCCGTACCGGCCGCTGCCCGCCACCGGCGCCGCCGGCGACCACCTGCTGGCCTTCGCCCGCGGCGACGACGTCGTCACCGCCGTCACCCGGCTGCCGTACGGGCTGCAGCGGGCGGGCGGCTGGCGGGACACCGTGCTGGAGCTGCCGCCGGGCGGGCCGTGGACGGACGAGCTGACCCTGCGGAGCTTCCCGGCGGCCCCGGTGCCGGTGGCCGAACTGCTGGCCGGGAGCCCGGTGGCGCTGCTGACGAGGAGGGGCTGATGCCGGCCTACGAGGTGTGGGCGCCCCACGCCGCTTCCCGCGTCCGCGTCGAAGTCGACGGCACGGAACACGAGTTGGCCCGCTGCGCCGACCGCGCCGGCTGGTGGTCCGGGCAGGCCCCGGCGGGCGACTACGCCTTCCGCCTCGACGACGGCCCGCCGCTGCCCGACCCGCGCTCGGCCTGCCAGCCGCACGGCCCGCACGGCCCGAGCCGCCCGGTGGACCACGCCGCGTTCCGCTGGTCGCGGACCGGCTGGCGCGGCCGCGCGCTGCCCGGCGCGGTGCTGTACGAGCTGCACATCGGCACCTTCACCGCCCGCGGCACCTTCGAGGCCGCCGCCGAACACCTGGACCACCTGGTCGAGTTGGGCGTCGACTTCGTCGAGCTGATGCCGGTCTGCCCGTTCCCCGGCCGGCACGGCTGGGGCTACGACGGGGTCTCGCTCTGGGCCGTCCACGAGCCCTACGGCGGGCCCGAGGGGCTCAAGCGCTTCGTCGACGCCGCCCACCGCAACGGCCTCGGCGTGGTGCTGGACGTCGTGCACAACCACCTCGGCCCGTCCGGCAACTACCTCCCCGCGTACGGCCCGTACTTCACCGACCGGCACCACACGCCGTGGGGCTCCGCGGTGAACCTGGACGCGCCCGGCTCGGACGAGGTGCGCGCGTACCTGATCGGCAGCGCACTGGCCTGGCTGCGCGACTACCGCATCGACGGCCTGCGGCTGGACGCCGTGCACGCCCTCGCGGACGACCGCGCGGTCCACTTCCTGGAGGAACTCTCAGGCGAGGTACGGAAGTTGGCGGTCACCACGAACCGCCCGCTGTTCCTGATCGCCGAGTCCGACCTCAACACCCCGCGCACCACCGCCCCGACCGAGGCCGGCGGCCAGGGCCTCACCGCCCAGTGGAGCGACGACTTCCACCACGCCCTGCACTGCGCGCTGACCGGTGAATCCCAGGGCTACTACGCGGACTTCGCGCGCGAACCGCTCGCCGCCGTCGCCAAGGCGCTGACCCGCGGGTTCTTCCACGACGGCACCTGGTCCTCCTTCCGCGGCCGCAGCCACGGACGCCCGTTCCCCACCACCGAGGGCCACCGACTGCTCGGCTACCTGCAGACCCACGACCAGGTCGGCAACCGGGCGCTCGGGGACCGCATCTCCACCACGCTCCCCGTCGGCCGACTCGCCTGCGGCGCCGCCCTGGTGCTCACCTCGCCGTTCACCCCGATGCTGTTCATGGGCGAGGAGTGGGGCGCCGCGACACCCTGGCAGTACTTCACCGACCACACCGACCCGGACCTCGCCGAGGCCGTCCGACAGGGCCGGCGGCGGGAGTTCACCGAGCACGGCTGGGCCGCCGAGGCCGTCCCCGACCCCCAGGAGCCCGCCACCGTGCTGCGCTCCGTCCTCGACTGGACCGAGCCCCGGCGCGCCCCGCACGCCGAACTGCTCTCCTGGTACCGGACGTTGATCCGACTGCGCCGGGAGCGACCGGAGTTCGCCGACCCCGACCTCGGCGCGGTGCGGGCGGCCTTCGACGAGGCGGCGGGGTGGCTGGTGGTGCACCGCGGGCCGTACCGGGTCGCGGTCAACCTCGGGCCGGACGAGGCCGCGGTGCCGCTGGGGGCCGCCGGGCGCGAGGTGGTCGCGGCCTTCGGCCCGGTGGCGCCGGCCGGCACGGACGTGCGGGTGGGACCGGACGCGGTGGCCGTGGTCCTGACCGGCTGATCCACCGACGGCCGCGGTGCCGGGCGTCGCAGCGCAGCCGCCCACGGCGCGAGCGCTCGCGGCCCCGGGGACCGTGGCCGGCTCACCAGAGGAAGGTGCCGATCCGCTCCCGCAGCGCGGGCGCGTCCAGGCCGTAGGCGGCCAGGTGCTCCGCGATCGAGCCGTAGTGCCGGTGCTCCTCGCGCGGCACGCCCAGGCCCAGCACCCGGTGCGGGCGGTCGGCCAGCGCCTCGTGCACCTCGTTCGCCGACGTCCCGGCCAGGTACGGCTCGACCAGCACCACCTCCGCCCGCTCGCCGACCGCCGCCCGCAGCCCGGCCGCGTCGAAGGGGCGCACCGTCGCCGCGTACAGCACCGTGACGTCCAGGCCCTCGGTGGCCGCGAGCACCGCGTCCAGCATCGGCCCGACGGCCAGCACCACCCCGCGCGAGCCGGTGCGGACGGTGCTGAAGCGGCCCGGCTCGACCGCCACCGGCGCGGCGTTCTGGTGCGCCGAGAGCCGGACGTACACGTTGCGGTCGCCGTCCGCGTACGCGTGGCGCAGCAGTTGCTCGGCCTCGTCCGGGTGCCCGGGGACGTGGACGGTCCAGTCCGGCAGGGTGTCCAGCAGCGCGACGTCGCCCGGGGACATGTGGGTGCGGCCGCCGGCCGGCCAGTCGTACGAGCCCGCCGCGCTCACCAGGACGGCCCCCACGCCCTGGTGGACCAGGTCCAACTTGACCTGCTCGAAGGGCCGTTCGATCAGGAAGCTGGCGAAGGTGTGGGCGATCGGCCGCATCCCGCTCAGCGCCAGGCCGCCGGCCGCGCCGATCAGCAGCTGTTCGCGGATGCCGACGTTGACCACCCGGTCGGGGTGACGCTCCTGGGCCGGGGTGAAGGCGGCCGCGGTGATGTCGGCGAGCACCACGGCCAGCCGGGGGTCCTCGTCCAGCAGGCGGGTGGTGACGGCGACGAAGCGGTCGCGCATGGTGTCCATCGGTGACGTTCCTTCCGGGAATGCGGGTTCGGCGTGCTCGTCCGGGCGCTCTCGGGGCGGCCGGATGCTCAGTGGTTCTCCTTGGGCTCCACCCGGGCGACCACCACGTGCGGGCGGCCCGGGTGCTCGGCGGTGAAGGCCCGGTGCAGCGCCTCGTGGTCGCGGCCGTCCACCGTCGCGGTCGACCAGCCCGCGGCCGCGAACCGCTGCGCGATGCCGCCCTGCCAGCCGTGCGTGGCCGACGAGTTGTCGATCACCACGACGTGCAGCCGCTCCAGCCCGTACGACCCGGCGAAGGCGACCGCCTCGTGGTTGGAGCCCTCGTCGAATTCGGCGTCGCCGACCAGCACCCACACCGCGGCGTCGGTCAGGCCCTGCGCGCGCAGCCCGAGCGCCGTGCCGACGCCCAGCGGCAGGCCGTGCCCGAGCGAGCCGGAGGAGATCTCCACGCCGGGCACCAGCGTGCGGTCCGGGTGGTGGCCGAGCGGCGAGTCGTAGCCGCCGAAGCTCGGCAGCACCTCGGGGTCGATGAAGCCCTTGGCCGCGAGCACCGCGTAGTACGCCATCGGCCCGTGGCCCTTGGAGAGCAGGAAGCGGTCGCGGTCCTGCTCCTGCGCGGTGGCCGGGCCGACCCGCAGCACCCGGTCGTACAGCACCCAGAGCACGTCCAGCGTGGAGGTGGCGGCCGGGCCGTGCTTCTCGGCGCCGGTCATCAGTGCCATCAGGGCCGGCAGGTCCTCGAACCGGGCCTCGGGGCGGGCCTGGGCACGGCTCCCGGAACGGATCTCGGTCACGGATCCCGCGGTTGCGTTCGTCGTCATGACCACGATCGTGCAACTTAAAGCCAGCTTGAGGTCAAGCGGCTACAGTGGGCTCCCATGACGGCCCACCCCGACGACCGCCGCACCGCCGGCCCGCACCACAGCGACCTGCTCACGATCGGCCAACTCGCCGACCGCAGCGGCCTCGCCGCGTCCGCGCTGCGCTACTACGAGAGCCTCGGCCTGATCCACGCCACCCGCACCACCGGCGGGCAGCGCCGCTACACCCGGGGCACCCTGCGCCGGATCGCGTTCATCCGCGCGGCCCAACGGGTCGGCCTCTCCCTCGACGAGGCACGGGTCGCCCTCGACCGCCTCCCCGACCGCCCGGCGCCCACCCGCGCCGAGTGGGACCGGGTGGCCGAGTCCTGGCAGGGCCGCATCGACGAGCAGATCGCCGAACTCGAACTGCTGAAGCGCAAGCTGTCCGGCTGCATCGGCTGCGGCTGCCTCTCGCTCGCCCGCTGCGCCCTCTACAACGCCGGCGACCGCGCCGCCGACGCCGGCCCCGGCGCCCGCTACCTGCTCACCCGCGACCCGGCCGCCGGGCCCGAGCCGGTCCCGCCGTCCGCCGACGCGTACGGCGACGCGTACGGCGACGCGTACGGCGCGGCCCCGCAGGAGCGGTGAAAAACCTTTGCGGCGCGGGCCCGGCTCTGCCTACGGTGCGCCCGTGCTGCCTCTGGTACTGACGGACGAGGAATGGGACGCGGTCGTCCCCGACGAGTCGGTGATGCGCCCCGGCGCGGAGGCGCTGTGCGCCCGGCTCGGCGTCGGCGGACTGCCGCTGGAACGCTTCGCGGAGGGCTCCGTCCCGGTCTACGCCGTCGGCGACGAGCACGTCCTCAAGCTGTTCCCGGCCGCCGGCGCCCGGGACGGCCTCGTCGAGGCGCGCGTCCTGGACCGGCTGCGGGGCGCGCTGCCGATCCCCACCCCGGTGGTGCGCGAGGCCGGCGAGTACGTCAACGGCTGGCGCTACGTGCTGATGTCCCGGCTGCCGGGCGAGGGCCTGGCGCCCGCCTGGCCGCGCATCCCCCGGCCCGAGCGCGAGCGGATCGCGCGCGACTGCGGCGAGGCGCTCGCCGCCCTGCACGCCCTCGACGCCGAACCGCTCGCCGACGTCCTCGGCCCCGGCGACTGGCACGCCTTCCTCGACGATCAGCGGGCCGGCGCCGTCACCCGCCAGCGGGAGCGCGGCCTGCCGGAGGCCTGGTCCGAGCAGATCCCGGACTTCCTCGCCGCCGCCCCGCTCCCGGCGGCGCCCGGACGCGCCCTGCTGCACACCGAGTTCATGCGCGAGCACCTCCTCACCGACCCGGCCGCCGACTGGCACCTGACCGGCCTGTTCGACTTCGAGCCCGCCATGATCGGGGACCCTGCCTACGACCTCGTCGCCGTCGGCCTCTTCACCACCCGCGCCGACCCGCACCTCCTCGGGCAGCTGCTGGCCGCCTACGGCCGGGCCGTCGAGCCGCGGCTGCTGATGGCCTACACACTGCTCCACGTCTACAGCAACCTGCCGTGGTACCTACGGGAGTTGAAGCCCGCCGCCCGAACGCTGGACGCCCTCGCCGAGGAGTGGTTCGGGGCGCGGGGCTAGCCCCGCGGATCCGTGCGCAGCAGGCCGTAGCGGACGACGTCGCGCCACTGCCCGCCCCGGAAGGTCAGTGCGCGCTGCACGCCCTCCCGGGTGAAGCCGCACTTCTCCAGCGCCCGCTGCTCAGCGTGGTTGCCGGTCTCGGTGTCCGCCTCCAGCCGCATCACCGGCGAGTGCGCGAACAGGTAGTCCACGAGCAGGCGTTGGGCCGCGGTGCCGATGCCCCGGCCGCGCACCTCCGGACGGAGCTGGATGCCGATGTTCCAGTACGGGGCGTTGGTCGCGGCGTTCATCCGGCGCCAGGCGACGAATCCCGCGAACTCGCCGCCGACCCGGACCGCCAGCACCGACCGCTCGTCCGACAGCAGGCCGTCCTCGGCCCAGGTGCGGCGGAACCGGCCGGGATCGCGCCAGCCGAACCACTGGAACGGGCCCAGCTGCTCGGGGTCGGCGACCAGCCCCTCCAGCCGGGCGAGGTCGGCCTCGGCGATCGGGGCGAGGAGGATCGTTTCGTCGGTCACACCGGCCCCAACGACCACTCCCCGCCGACGAGTTCCTCGGCTGCCGGGCTCCGGGCCGCACAGGCTCGGGCCGCACGAGCTCGGGCCGCACGGGCTCGGGCCGCGCCGCATCGCGTCACATCGCCTCGCTTCGCGTCGCTAGAGCGGCAGTGCCCACAGGTCGACGGCGAGCCAGCCGGTCGCCGTGACCGCCGCGCACACCCGGGCGACCACCGCCGCCCGACGGCCGCACTCACGGCCCCGGGCCCGCTGGAACCCCGCGATCAGCCCGGCGATCGCGGTGACCGGCAGGGCGAGGAAGGCCAGGTAGAGGGGCCAGCCGTCGACCGCCAGCGCGAACAGGACGCCGACGAGGCCACAGGGCACCGACACCGCCGCGACGGCCATTCCGGCCGCCGCGCAGGCGACCCGGAAGTGCTTGCGGCCGCCGAAGAAGGGCGGCACGGCGCAGGCCGCCACGCAGAGCAGCCCGGCCGCGTACAGGAACGCCCCGGCCGTACCGAACCCGTCGACGACGGCGACCACCGGCAGGAGGAACACGACACCCCCGAGCCCCGACAACACACGGGCGCTCACCGGCACCGCTTCCATGGATCCCCCGGGCACGTAGGTGAACGCATACATTTGAACGCGTTCGAATCTAACACACCCCCACACGGCGGCAGGCCGCCCCGACGCCCGCCGGGCCCGCTCGCAGCCTTGCCCGAAACGTTATGCCGCCCCCGCTCCCGCGGGCCCCGGCGGCTCCGCGGAACGGGCCCTTCCCGACGCGCGGCGGGCACGCCGCCGTACGCCGGACCGGCCCGGAACCACCCCGTCCCACCACCACGGCCGGGGCCCCGACAGCCTGCCCCACAAGGGATTTCGCGTCGCTCGCTGCCACCCGCCGGGCCGCCTACGCTCGGCCGCATGAACCGCACGATCCGCACCGCCGAGGACGTCCTCGCCCTCCTCGACCGGCTGTTCCCGCCGGCCGAGGCCTGGTGGGACCGTTTCTATGCCGACCGCTCCGCCGACCGCCCGTTCTTCACCCCCGAGCCGGACGAGAACCTGGTCTCCTATCTCGACCGCGGCCTGCTCTCCCCCGGCGCCGGGCACGCGCCCGCCCGCGCCCTCGACCTCGGCTGCGGGCCCGGCCGCAACGCGATCCACCTGGCCGCCCGCGGGTTCGAGGTGGACGCCGTCGACGTCTCCTCCGCCGCCGTCGCCTGGGCCGAGGAGCGCGCCCGCGAGGCCGGGGTCGGCGCCGCCGTGCGCTTCCACCGGGCGAGCATCTTCGAGGCCGACCTCCCGCACGCCCGGTACGACCTGGTCTACGACTCCGGCTGCCTGCACCACCTGCCGCCGCACCGCCGCGTCAGCTACCTCGCCCTCCTCGACCGCGTCCTCGCACCGGGCGGGCACTTCGCCGTCACCGCGTTCGCCGCCGGGGCGATGGGGTCCGAGCGGCCCGACGAGGAGCTGTACCGGCTGGGCGCCCTGGAGGGCGGCCTGGCGTGGTCCCCCGACGAGCTCCGCTCGCTGTTCCGCGAGCTCACGCCGCTGGAGATCCGCCCGATGGCGGCCCGGCCGCCGGGCTCCGGGCTCTTCGGTCTCCCCTTCCTCCTCACAGGTCTCTTCCAGCGAACTACCAGTCTCTAACCAGACTCTCATCCTCCGCGCCTAGCCTCCGGCCCCATGAACGTCTCCCTGCTGGACGGCTGGTTCCCCTGGACGGTGCAGGCCGCGGCCCTCGCGGTGTTCCTGGGCTCGGTGGCCCGGCGGGACCGGGCGTGGCGGCTGAAGTGGGGTCCGGTCGCGCTCGGGACGGCGGTGGCGGTCACCGCCGTCGCCGCCGTCTCCGTGGTGACGCTCAGCGGGATCACCGACCCGATCCCGTACGGGGTGTGGCTGTGGAGCGGGGTGGCCGTCGCGGCCCTGTGCGTGCTCGGGTTCGGCTGGCGCGGCGCGCGGTGGTGGCGGCGACTGCTGGTGGTGCCGACCGTCCTGCTGGCGCTGTTCTGCGCCGCGAACAGCCTGAACGCCGCCACCGGCTACTACCCGACCCTGGGCGACGCGATCGGTGAGCTCGGCGGCGGGCCGCTGCCGCAGCAGGTCACGCTCGCCGAACTCGCCTCCCTCCACGGCAGGACGAGCACCGGCCGCATCGTCCAGGTCGACATACCGGACACCACCGGCGGCTTCGCCCACCGCCAGGAGCTGGTGTACCTGCCGCCCGCCTGGTTCCGCAGCCAGAGCAGGCCCAAGCTGCCGGTGCTGGAGATGATCGGCGGCGAGTTCGCGGCGCCGGACAACTGGATCCGCTCCGGCAACGCCGTGAAGACCGCGGACGCGTTCGCCGCCCAGCACAACGGCTTCGCGCCGATCCTGGTCTTCGTCGACGCCACCGGCGGCTTCCGGGTGGACACCGAGTGCGTGGACGGCCCGCACGGCAACGCCGAGACCCACCTGGTCAAGGACGTCCCGCCGTTCGTCCAGAAGACCTTCAACGCCGCCACCGACCCGCACAAGTGGGGCGTGGCCGGCTGGTCGATGGGCGGCACCTGCGCCGTCGACCTGACCGTCGAACACCCCGGGGTCTTCACGCACTTCGGCGACTTCTCGGGCGACCGGGGCCCGTTCATCGGCGACAAGGACCACACCGTCCAGGAGCTGTACGGCGGCGACGCCGCGGCCTGGGCCGCCCACGACCCGCTGACGGTGCTCGCCCACCACCCCCGGTACCAGGGCGTTTCCGGCTACTTCGGCCAGGGCGACGAGGAGCACGGCCAGATCGAGTCCGCCAAGGCCCTGGAGGCGGCCGCCCGGAAGGACGGCATCCGCACCGTCTCCGCCGTCGGCTCCGGCAAGCACAGCTGGCAGACCGGCGCCGCGACCTTCGCCCAGGCGCTCCCCTGGCTCGCCCAGCAGCTCGGCGTCCCGGGCACCCACGGGTAGCCGCCCGGCTCCCGCCCCGGCCCCTCCGACGCTCGCCGGCCCGGGGCCACCGCGTGGGAAAGCCTTGGTGTCGGGGGCCGCCCACGGTCCGTCCTCCGGCGCGGCCGGGGCACCGTACGCGCTCGCAGCACCGCGCTCCGTCGGCGTGGATCCCCTGCTCAGGGCGGCACTTGACCGTGTCCGGCCGCTCCAGGAATCCCCCGCACCCCGCGCATAGCTCCCGCCGCGCCCGCACACACGTTCCCCATCACTGCCCTGCAACCACCCGGGCCACCCGGGCGTCCGCCGGAATCCCGCTTTGCTCCCGACGGTCGCTTGGCATAGGTTTCGACCGCCGTCGACGCAGCACCGGCGCTGACCGCCCCTCAAACCCGAGGAGGGCGGCGCGGCCAGGAGCCGGACGGCAGCACGTCAACGGGGGAGGAAGAGCCATGCCGAGTGCCCGCGACCACGGGTCGCCCGGGCGGCGGGGGCGGACGGGCGGTGCCGCGCACCAGCGGCCCGCGACCGACGCGCACCCGACCCCGATCCACGCCACCGGACACTTGAGGATTCGTCAGTTGCGCAGCACCCGCCTGGTCACCGCCACCGCCGCAGCCCTCGTCTGCCTGGGCGCCCTCAGCGCCTGCGGACCGGACAACAGCGGCGCGGACGGCGGCAAGACCGCCGCACCCGCTCCGTCCACCGCCGCCGCGACCGGCGCCGCCCCCAGCGGTGCCCCCGCCACGGGCACCGGCAAGCCCGCCGGCACCGACGGAGCCGCGAAGACCATCCCGGCCAAGGCCTGGATGGACACCAAGAGCATCCCGATGGACGAGACCTACCACTACGCGCCGCTGGCGGCCAACGCCAAGCCGCAGACCGGCCCGGTCCAGTTCAAGGGCATGGAGCTGTGCCACGCCCCGATCGCCAAGGACGACGAGTACGGGTTCGCCGGCACCGCCTCCGCGAAGGCCTCGGTCGGCTTCGGCGGCGACCGCTGGACGGCCCAGCAGACCCTGCTCTTCGTCGGCGACCCGACCCACAGCAGCGGCACCAAGCAGACCACCAACATGGTCGACCAGCGTCTGACGGACGCACTCAAGGGCTGCGCCAAGACCGCGCCCGGGGCCACCGTGAAGGTCAACAGCGCCGACGACGCGCCGTACTTCGCCGCCGTCCTGACGATCCCGCAGGCCGACGGCACCGCCGTCACCCTGCACGAGTACGCGGTCACCGACGGCGGGACGGTCAGCGAGCTGTCCGTCTGGGCGACCACCAAGGCCGGCGCCCAGCCCAAGGACGCCTGGAAGGCCCCCGAGGACAAGTACGTCGGCACCGGGATGACCGCGCCGATGTGCGAGGCCCTGCCCGGCTGCGGCTGATCCGCGGGGCGCCGCACCCGGGCGCCCGCACCACCCCACAGACGGCCGTCCGGCCCGTCCGGCACAGGGGACCGGACGGACCGGGCGGCTCCTTCGCGCCCGCCCGCGGTGAACCGGCTTCACCGCGTCAGGGGCGCCCGGGAGCCGCGGCGCTCAGGAGCTCGGACGCCCCGGAGTTGCGGCGCTCAGGAACCGTGGCGCTCCGGAACCTCGGCGCGCCTCACAGCCCCAGGACGCTGAGGGCCGTGGTCCAGTCGCTCGCGATCGCGCCGCGGGCGTCGTCCAGGCTCACCCGGCCGCTGCACACCGCGTTCTTCAGCCGGGTCTCGACGGAGTCCTTGCTCTGCGCCGGCTCGGTGCCGTAGCGCGGCTCGGGCCACAGGTTGGCCGGGTCGCGCGGGGCGCCGCCGAGCTCCAGCGGGACGAGGTGGTCCTCCTCGTAGTCGGCCGTGCTGGTGTCGTCGTAGCCGTACTCGGCGATCTGGCGCACCTTCAGCGGGTTGGTGTAGCTGGTCGGCGGGCGGACGGTGGCGGTCCAGCCGGAGACGCAGATGGTCTGCCCGATGGTGTCCTGGGTGACGTCCGGGTTGTACGCACCCGGGGTGCAGGACGGGTCGGGCAGCGGCAGGTAGTCCTGCGAACAACTCGCGGCGAGCGCACGGGACTTCGCGGTGGCGGTCGCCGGGGCGGCCGCGTGGGCTGTGCCCGCGGCGAGCCCGGCGACGGTCAGGGCGGCCGCCGAGGCGACGACGGTCAGGCGCTGACGGAGCATCATGGGGAAGATCTCCAGGGTCGGCCCGACCGTTCGCCGGGCAGCTGTGTTCATGACAGCACCGGATGTGCGACGACCGTCAGCCCCGGGACGTGAACGCCAGGTGACCTCGTCTTCACAACCCCCGGGGCCGCCCTCCCGGATCGCCCGCCGACCCCACAGGACGGCCCGGAGAACGACCCCGGAGCACTGCCCCGGAGCGCGGCGATCAGCCCCGGGAGACCGCCAGTTCGATCTCCCGGTGCGACGCGTCACCCGGGACGGGCAGCGCCACGCCGGAGGGCTCGAACCCGACCTTGACATACAGCGCCTCGGCGCGGGCGTTGTCCTCGTGCACGAACAGCCGCACCCGCTCGATCCGGGGTTCGGCGAGCGACCAGGACCAGTCCCGGGCCGCCCGGATGAGATCGGGTGCGAGCCCGGTGCCGCGCGCCTCGGGCCGGACGTAGACGCCCACGATGTGCGTCTGCTCGACCCGGACGACGTCTCCCTCCAACGCCCCCGGCCCGCCAGGCCGTTCGACCACCACGCTGACCGCGCCGAGCCAGCGCCCGTCCGTGTCCTCAGCGACGAACTGCGCCACGGCGGAGCCGGTCGCCGACCGCGCCGCGCGGTCCTGCCAGAACTCGTCCGGCCTGGCGGCCGCCTGCTCGTGGGTCTCAAGGAAGGCGATGGCCGCGACCGGGTCCCGCAGTGAGTCCAGGCGGATCTCCTTGACCCGCGCCCAATCCTCTTGCCGTACCCGTCTGATGATGATGCTCATTGCATGATCATTCCATCGGCTCCGACGGCCCCCGCAACCCGATTTAAGCAACCGGCCGGCACCGCAGACCGCCGCACCGCGAACCGCCGCACCGCCGCACCGCAGACCGCCGCACCGCGAACCGCGAACCGCCGCACCGCCGCACGGAGGCCGCCGGTCAGGCGGAGTCGGCCGGCACCCCCTCCAGCAGCCGCGCCAGCAGCGCCGCCGGCCCCTCCGGCAGGCTCCCGTGCACCAGTTCGGTGCGGTGCACCAGCCGGGGCGCGGCGATCGGCGCGCACCCGACCCCGGGCACCCCGGCCGGCACCGGCTCGGGCAGCAGCGCGAGGCCGTGCCCGGCGGCGACCAGTGCCAGCAACCCGTGCAGGTCGGTCCCCCGGTAGCGGGTGGCGGGCCGGAAGCCGTCGACGCCCGCCACCGCGCGCAGCCGGGCGACCGGCGGGGTGAGGTCGGGGGCGTCCAGCCAGCGGGCCGCGGAGAGGTCGGCGAGCGCGAGGCCGGCGCGGCCCGCCAGCGGGTGGCCGGCGGGCAGGACCACGACGACCGGCTGCTCGTCCACCGCGACGGTCCGCAGCGGGCCGACCTCCGGCAGTGGCAGCGGGTCGCTGGGCGCGGCCAGGCCGTCGATCAGGGCGAGGTCGACCTCGCCGGTGGCGACCTGCGCGGGCAGCACGTCCTGGGCGAGCACCCGGACCTCCGGTTGCACCCTCGGGTACGCCCGGCGCACCTCGCCGAGCGCGCGCCCCAGCACCGCCCCGACCGCGGGCGCCGTGGCGCCGACCACCAGCCGGGCGCTCGGGGCGCCGGCCAGGCGCGCGACGTCGGCACGCGCCGCCTCCAGGCGGACCAGCAGCGGCGCGGCGTGCTCCAGCAGCCGACGCCCCGCCTCGGTGGGGCCGACCGGGCGGCGGACCAGCAGGGCCGTACCTAGGTCCGCCTCCAGCGCGGCGATCTGCTGCGAGACCGCGGACTGGGTGTAGCCGAGTTCCCGCGCCGCGTCGGAGAAGGAGGCGAGGCGGGTGACGGTGACGAAGGTGCGCAGCTGCTGGGGATCCACGGCGGCCATCAACCGATCTGATCGAGGTGTAAGAAATCATCGTTGGCGCTGATCTCGCGTGCGGGGTCAGGATAGCCGCATGACCTACCTGACCCCGCGGGTCGCCCTCGTCGGCGACCGCTCCCCCGCCGTCCGCTCGCACGCCCGCATCCCCGGCCTGCTCGACGCCCTCGCCGAGCACGACCACCTCGTGCTGGACGCCTACTGGATCCCCACCGAGGACGCCGCGGCCGCCGGCGCCCTGGACGGCTTCGACGCCGTCTGGCTGCTGCCCGGCAGCCCCTACCGCAGCGAGGAGGGCGCGGTGGCCGCCGTGCGCACCGCCCGCGAACGCGGCATCCCCTTCCTCGGCACCTGCGCCGGGTTCCAGCACGCGGTCCTGGAGTTCGCCCGCAACGTCTGCGGCCTGGCCGGAGCCGTCCACGGCGAGCAGCAGCCCGACGGGGAGCAGCAGGTGATCGCCCCGCTGAGCTGCTCACTGGTCGGCCACGAGGGCGCCGTCGCCATCACCCCGGGCAGCCTCGCCGAGCGCGTCTTCGGCACCACCCGCACCCTGGAGCGCTACCACTGCGCGTACGGCCTCAACGCCGCCTACCTGGACCGGCTGAGCACGCACGGCCTGCGGTTCAGCGGCGCGGACGAGTCGGGCGAGGTGCGGATCCTGGAACTGCCGGACCACCCGTTCTTCCTCGCCTCGCTGTTCCAGCCCGAGCTGTCCGGCGACGGCACCCGGGCGCACGCCGCGATCCGCGCACTGGCTGCCGCCGCCGTGGCCCACGCGGAGTCCTCCGCGCCGGCGGCCCGCGCCTGATCCGGCCTCACATCGGCAGCGAGCGCAGCCGGACCGGCCCCTCCGGCCAGTCGGCCCCCGCCGCCAGCGGCGCCCACATGGTGCGCAGCGGCATCACGGCCAGTCGGCCCTCCGGCTGCTCCACCGTCACCTCCTGCGTCACCTCGCGGAAGCCCAGCCCCCGGTAGAGCGTGACCAGGGGCGGGCGGCAGAACAGCAGCGCGCGCCGGTGGCCGAGGGTGCGGGCGTGGTCCAGGGCGGTCCCGACCACGGCGTGCGCGAGGCCGCCGCCGCGCCGGTCGGGGGCGACGCAGACCCCGCCGACGCCCATCACCGTCAGGTCGGTGCCGCCCGCGGTGAGCGGCAGGGGCCGCAGCCCGGTGTGGGCCACGAGCCGGCCGTCGGCGGCCCGGACACCGAAGTGGATCTCCTTGGGCAGGTAGGTCAGCCCGGTGTACGCGACCCCGTACGGGTCGGCCCCCGGGCCGAGGATCTCCTCCTGCTCGGCGCGGGAGTACTGCTCCAGCCGTTCGACGGCCACGTGCCGCTCGGTCGGGGTCGCGTCGGTCGTGTGCGGGGCGAAAGGGGTCGCATCGGCGGGGCGCGGGTCGGAAGGGGTCGCATCGGCGGGGCGCGGGTCGGAAGGGGTCGCATCGGCGGGGCGCGGGTCGAAAGGGGTCGCGTCGGTCGGCTGCTGGTCGGTCAGATGCGGCCCGGTCCGGCGCCGTTCGGCCGACTGCGACTCGGCCGACTGCGCCCCGGACGAAAAATGATCACTCATGCCCGCCATGTTCTCCCCGCCGGGATCCTCGCAACAGCCCCTTCCCGGCCACACGGTCGGACGATCATCCCGGTCGGACCCCGGTGTGGAAGCATGCCCCTCATGCAGCACCTCACCGACCGGTCGGCCGTCGACCCCGACGCGCCGCCGCCCTGGCCGCCGGTGCGTCTGCCCCGCCCGGTCCGGGCCCTCGCGCCGACCGCCCTGGTCATGCTGGTGCTCGTCCCGCTCGCCGCGAACGACCCGGACTTCGGCCCGACCACCTCGCCGTCGGTCAACGCCGGCCTGATGGCGTTCGGCGCCCTCGCCCTGGCCCTGCGGCGCCGGCATCCCGCGGCGGTCACCGCGGCCACCCTGGTGAGCGGTCAACTCCCGCTCGCCGTCGCCCTCTACGGGCTGGCCGCGCGGCGCGGCACCACCACGCTGCTGTACGTCCTGGCGGCCGCGGCCGAACTGCGGCTGATCGTCCCGTTCGACCTCGGGGACGTCACCACCCCCTCCTCGCTGGCCGGCCTGATCGAGGACCCGCTGGTCTTCGGCGCGGTCCCGATCCTCCTCGGGCTGACCACCCACCACCGCGCCCACACCGTCCGGGTGCTCGCGGAGCGCAACCGCTTCCTGGGCGAGCGCAACCGGCTGCTGGAGGACGCCCGCCGGCACGTCGAGGAGCGCGCCGCGGCCGCCGAACGCTCCCGGCTCGCACGGGAGATGCACGACGTGGTCTCCAACCGGGTGTCACTGATCACACTGCACGCGGGCGCCGGTCAGGTCGCCCGGGCCGAGGACCCGGCGGCCGTCCGGGAGACGCTCGGCCTGATCCGCACCCTCGGGCTGCAGGCGCTCACCGAACTGCGCGGCCTGCTGGGCGTGCTGACCACGGCCGCCGACCAGGCGCCCTCGCTGCGCGGCCTGCCCACCCTGGTCGAGGAGTCCCGGCAGGCCGGGCTGGCGGTCGGCCTGACCGTCACCGGCCCGGCCGACGGACTGCCCGCGCCCGGGCCCGCCGTGCAGTACGCGGCGTACCGGATCGTCCAGGAGGCGCTGACCAACGCGCACAAGCACGCCCCGGCGGCCGAGGTGGCCGTCACCGTCGAGGTCCGGCCGGACGGGCTGCGCCTGGCGGTGGTCAACACCCCGGCTGCGGCGGAGTCCGACGGGCCGACGGGTGGCCACGCACCGGCGGCCGACGGAAGCGGTCTGCCCTCCGGCGGGCACGGCCTGACCGGCATGCGCACCCGGGCCGGCGATCTCGGCGGCACCCTGCACGCCGGGCCGACGGCCGAGGGCGGCTTCGCGGTCCGGGCCCGGCTGCCGCTCGGGGCCGGCCGGACCGGCTGACCCGGCGCGGCCCGGCAGGGCCCGAGCCTGCGGGGCCGGGCCTGGGAGGCCGGTCCGACCACCCCGCGGCTCAGACCGCCGCGCGCTCCGCCAGCTCCGCCCAGACCTCGTCCACCCGGGCCGACAGCTCCGCCAGCCCGCCGCCGTTGTCGATCACCAGGTCGGCGATCGCCAGCCGGTCCGCCCGCGAGGCCTGCGCGGCCATCCGGGCCCGGGCCTCCTCCTCGGCCATCCCGCGCAACCGCACCAGCCGGTCCACCCGCACCTCGTCGGCGGCGTCGACCACCACGACCAGGTCGAACAGCGGCGCCAGCCCGTTCTCGGCCAGCAGCGGCACGTCGTGCACCACGACCGCGTCCGGGGCGGCCGCCGCCTCCAGCTCGGCGGAGCGGGCCCGCACCAGCGGGTGGACGATCGCGTTCAGCGCCTTCAGCCGCTCCGGGTCGGCGAACACGACCGCCCCGAGGGCCGGACGGTCCAGCGCGCCGTCCTCCCGCAGCACCTGCGGGCCGAACTCGGCGACGACGGCCGCCAGACCGTCCGTCCCGGGGGCGACCACCTCGCGGGCGATCACGTCGGAGTCCACGATCACCGCGCCGTGCGCGGCGAACAGCCGGGACACCTCGCTCTTGCCCGCGCCGATGCCACCCGTCAGTCCGATCTTCAGCATGGCGTCAGGCTACCGGCGCCGCACCGGGCCCGTCAGCACCGGGCGGGCACCCGGCGGCGCCGGCTCCGCACCCGGGCGGCACCCGCTCCGCACCCGGCGGTCAGCCCAGCTCCAGGCTCTCCCCGTCCCCGAGGACGGCCAGCTCCGAGCCCGTGCCCGGCCCGTCCGGTCCGACCAGTCGGGTGTGCACGGCGAAGCCGACCGGGCTGAGCACCGCCTCGTGGACCGGCACCGCCCGGTGCGCCCCGGCCTCCCGGACGTAGTCGATCACCTCGGAGGCCTTGCTCCACGGCGCCGCGAGCGGCAGCAGCAGGGTGTCCACGGCGTGCGGCGGCAGGGTGAACGCGTCACCGGGGTGGAAGAGCCGGCCGTCGAAGAGGAAACCGATGTTGCGCACCTGCGGGATGTCCGGGTGGATCACCGCGTGCCACTCGCCGTGCACCGAGACGCCGAGGCCGCCGAGCTCGAAGGCGTCCCCCTCGCCGACCGCGGTGACCCGCTGCGCCACGCCCTCCAGCTGGGCGGCGACGGCGGTGTTGGTCCACACCCGCAGCGCCGGGTCGGCCTCCAGGGCGGCGCGCAGCCGGGACTCCTCGAAGTGGTCCATGTGCTCGTGGGTGATCAGGACGGCGTCCGCGCCGGCCAGCGCGGCGGGGTCGGTGAACACTCCGGGGTCGACGACGACGGTGGTGTCGCCGTGCTCGACGCGTACGCAGGCATGTCCGAACTTGGTGATTCGCATGCCCGAAACCATACAGCAAAGCTGTACAGCGATGCTGTAGATCTTCCGGGTAGACTTCTGCCATGCCCAGCGAAGCCCCGCACCCGGACACCCTGGAACTCGCCGCGGACCTGCGCGCCGCCCTTGGGAGCCTGGTCCGCTCCCTGCGCGACAGCGACGAGCTGCCGCAGAACCAGGCCGCCGTCCTCGGTCTGCTGGTCCGCGACGAGCGCTCCTGCACCGTCGCGGAACTCGCCGACCTCCAGCGCGTCCGCCACCAGTCGATGGCCCGCACCGTCGCCCTGATGGCCGAGGCCGGACTGGTCACCCAGCAGCCCCACCCCACCGACGGCCGCAAGCAGCTCATCGCCGCCACCGAGGCCGGCCACGCCGCCCTCCTCGACCAGCGCGCCCGCCGCGAACACCGCATCGCGGCCGCCATCGAGTCCCGCCTCACCCCCGCCGAGCAGGACCGGCTCCGCGCCGCGGTCGGCCTTCTGAGCCGCCTGTCCTGAGCCGCCCACCCCGAAAACCGGACGTCCCCCGGCGGCTCAGGCCACCGGGGGACGCCGAGGGACGAGCGCCGGAACAGCTACGCCTTCACCAGGTCCGTGCCCACCGGCTCCCCGGCCGCGGGCTCCCCGGCCGCCGGCCGTGGCGCCGGGATCACCGCCGGCTCGATCTCCGGCAGCTCGACGTGCTCGCTCAGCCCGAAGCGCCGGTGCAGTCGCCGCAGCGGAGCGGGCGCCCACCAGTTGAACTCGCCGAACAGGCTCATCGCGGCCGGCACCAGGAGGCAGCGCACCAGGGTGGCGTCCACCGCGACGGCGACGGCCAGCGCGATGCCCATCTGCTTGACCATCAGCATGTCCCCGAGCGCGAACCCGGCGAAGACGATCACCATCAGCAGTGCCGCCGAGGTGATGATCCGACCACTGCGCTGGACACCCAGCTCCACCGACCGGGTGCAGCTGTGCCCCTTGTCCCGCAGTTCCTTGATCCGGGCGAGCAGGAACACCTCGTAGTCCATCGACAACCCGAAGGCGAAGGCGAAGACCAGCACCGGGATGAAGGTCTCCAGCCCGCCCGTCGGACTGAACCCGAGCAGCCCGCTGAAGTACCCGTCCTGGAACACCAGGGTGAGCGCGCCGAGCGAGGCACCCAGCGACAGCAGGTTCATCAGCAGCGCCTTGACCGGCATCACCACCGAGCCGGTCATCAGGAACAGCAGCACCAGCGTGCCCGCCGCGACCAGCCCCAGCGCCCACGGCCCGCGCGAGAGCAGTTCCTTCTGGAAGTCGACCACCGAGGCCGCACCGCCGGTGACGTAGGTCTTCAACCCGCCGCGGTCCGCCCGCAGCTCCTCGACCACGTGCTTGGCCTGCCCGCCCTGCGGGTCCCCCTTCACCAGCACGTCGATGGTGGAGACGGCGTCGCTCACCGGGCTGACCGCCCGTACCCCGCTCACCCCGGGCAGCTTGGCGACCACCTCGTCGGCGTACGCCTGCGCCACCGTCGCGCCGCCCTCGACCACCACCGTGATCGGCGCGGCCGAGACCTGCGGGAAGCGCTGGTCGACGGTCTCGGCGACCTGCCGCCCCGCCGAGGAGGCGGGCAGCACGGCGGCGCCCGAGTTGCGCATCTCGGCGTGGAGGAACGGAGCCCCGGCCGCCATCAGCAGCGCCACGGAGGCGAGCGTGACCAGCACGGCCCGCTTGCGGACCCGGCGGACGGTCCGGCTGAAGAACCCCTCATCCGGTACGGGCGAGGTGGGCGTCTTGATCCGGGAGCCGGCGAAGCCGAGCAGCGCGGGGATCAGCGTCAGCGCGGCGGCGACGGCGATCACCACCACGCTCACTCCGGCGGCGGCCACCGCCCCGAGCACCGGGCTGGTGAAGACGAACAGACCGGACAGCGCCACGGCCACGGTCAGCCCGGAGAAGGCCACGGTGCGCCCGGCGGTCGCCGCGGTGCGCTCGACGGCGGCGGCGATGCCCGCGCCGTGGCCGCGTTCCTCGCGGAAACGATTCACCATGAGCAGCGCGTAGTCGATCGAGAGCCCGAGCCCCAGCACGGTCGCGATCGGCAGCACGCTGGTGTCGATGTCCATGATCTGGCTGAACCCGAACATGGCCAGCAGCGCACCGCCCACCGAGGCGACCGCACCGATCACCGGCAGCGAGGCCGCCGAGAGCCCGCCGAAGACCAGCACCATGACGACCAGCGTGAGCGGCAGCGTCACCATCTCGCCGAAGCGGGTGTCCTTCTCGGTCTGCTTCTTGACCTCGTCCTGCAGCACCAGGTCCCCGCCGACGGTCACGTGCGCGCCGCCCGCGCCGTTCAGCGCGGTGAGCCGCTCGGTGACGGCGTCGGTCTGGGCGGTGGTCGCGGTGTCGGCCATCCGGACGGTCACCAGGCTCGCCGTGCCGTCGGCGGAGCGCAGCGCGGCCGGGGCCGGG
Organism: Kitasatospora sp. NPDC096140; assembly: GCF_040303045.1. NCBI lineage: Bacteria > Bacillati > Actinomycetota > Actinomycetes > Kitasatosporales > Streptomycetaceae > Kitasatospora > Kitasatospora sp. NPDC096140. Next base: position 49,671 of record NZ_JBEOUW010000024.1, on the reverse strand, counting down.
CCGGGGCCGTAGGCGTCGAGGCTGGAGGAGACCCCGGGCAGGGCGGAGATCTCGGCGGTGGCCTTCTCGACGGCGGCCTTCACCGCCGGATCGTCCACCGGCTTCCCGTCCACCACGGCGGTGACGGTGCCCTTGACCGGGTCGGCCGCGGTGACCACCGCGCTGCCCCGGTCGGCCTCGGCGCTGGCGGAGGAGGCCCCCGCCACCGAGCCTTCGAAGACCCGGCCGCCGATCAGGACACCGAGGACCAGGACGACGGCCCAGAAGCCGAGCACCCAGCGGCGGTGGCGGAAGCAGAACCGGCCGAGGGCCGCGAGCCGGCCGCCGACCACGGCGGCGGGGGTGACGGGGGCGTCGGACGAGGGGTTTCGCATGAAGGAGCCTTTCGGGCAGCTCCATTCAATGTAGGCGGAACCCGAACTTCGACCTATAGAAGGGCAATGAGCCCCATCTCACACTTTCCTTCACATAAAACACACATAAGTCAAAGCGGAAAACCAAATGGGCCCCACCCGAAATTCCGGGTGGGGCCCATCTACTAGCTATCGGCTAGCGGGAAGCGAGAGCCTCAGCTCTGGCCACCGGCCAGCTTCTCGCGCAGGGCGGCCAGGGCCTCGTCGGAGGCCAGGGCGCCCGAGCCCTCGTCGCTGCTGGACGAGTAGGAACCACCGGCGGCAGCGGCGACGGCGTCGCCACCCTCCTCGGCAGCCTGGGCGTCGGCCTCGCGGCTCTTGATGACCTGGGCCTGGTGCTGCTCGAAGCGGGTCTGCGCCTCGGCGTACTGGCGCTCCCACTCCTCGCGCTGCTTCTCGAAGCCGGGCAGCCAGTCGTTCGCCTCGGGGTCGAAGCCCTCCGGGTAGATGTAGTTGCCCTGGTCGTCGTACGAGGCGGCCATGCCGTACAGGGTCGGGTCGAACTCGACCTCGGCCGGGTTGGCACCCAGGGCCTCGTTCGCCTGCTTCAGCGACAGGCTGATGCGGCGACGCTCCAGGTCGATGTCGATGACCTTGACGAAGATCTCGTCGCCGACCTGGACGACCTGCTCCGGGATCTCGACGTGGCGCTCGGCCAGCTCGGAGATGTGGACCAGACCCTCGATGCCCTCGTCCACGCGGACGAACGCACCGAACGGAACCAGCTTGGTGACCTTACCCGGGACGACCTGACCGATCTGGTGCGTACGGGCGAACTGCTGCCACGGGTCCTCCTGGGTCGCCTTCAGCGACAGGGAGACGCGCTCGCGGTCCATGTCAACGTCGAGAACCTCGACGGTGACCTCCTGGCCGACCTCGACAACCTCGGACGGGTGGTCGATGTGCTTCCAGGACAGCTCGGAGACGTGCACCAGGCCGTCGACGCCACCCAGGTCCACGAAGGCACCGAAGTTGACGATCGAGGAGACGACGCCGGAGCGCACCTGGCCCTTCTGCAGGGTGGTGAGGAAGGTCTGGCGGACCTCGCTCTGGGTCTGCTCCAGCCAGGCACGGCGGGACAGGACCACGTTGTTGCGGTTCTTGTCCAGCTCGATGATCTTGGCCTCAAGCTCCTTGCCCACGTAGGGCTGGAGGTCGCGGACGCGACGCATCTCGACCAGCGAGGCGGGGAGGAAGCCGCGGAGGCCGATGTCGAGGATGAGACCACCCTTGACGACCTCGATGACGGTACCGGTGACGATGCCGTCCTCTTCCTTGATCTTCTCGATCGTGCCCCAGGCACGCTCGTACTGAGCGCGCTTCTTGGACAGGATGAGACGACCCTCCTTGTCCTCCTTCTGGAGAACCAGGGCCTCGATGTTGTCACCGACGGCGACGACCTCGTGCGGGTCAACGTCGTGCTTGATCGAGAGCTCGCGGGACGGGATGACGCCCTCGGTCTTGTAACCGATGTCGAGGAGGACCTCGTCACGGTCGACCTTCACGATGACGCCCTCGACGATGTCGCCATCGTTGAAGTACTTGATGGTCTCGTCGATGGCGGCGAGGAAGGCCTCCGCGTCGCCGATGTCGTTGACCGCGACCTGCGGGGTGGTGCTGAGGGAGGAGTCGGTGGGGCTCGTCATTAGGAAAAGGGCTCCGGTACGGACATGAAAGTCGTAGGTAATGCCACGCGGAGGGCCCGTATCGCTCCCACCGAAAGCCGGACAGCCAAGAACACGGCGCACCGGCATTCCCGTGACAACGGGAATCGGCGTCCGTCTTGCGACCGTGGGGTCTTCGACAGATGCGAGCGCGACCTGCTCCGTCTGAGGCGCGCAGGCCCGCAGCGCAACTTGTAGCATACGGGGACGGCCAGGCACGGTCAACGCCAAGAGAGTCAAGACGGTGGAGCCTGGTACGGATCAGGCCATATCCTCCGATTGCGCGCCTCGCGGCGGCGCCCGCAGGGGCCCTTCCCCGGATGCCACCGCCAGGATCCGGACCCCTCTCGGGGCCGGTTCGCGGCAGCGGCGCTTCCGCACTCCATACCCTACGCGATGGGCATTGTCACCGTGGCCACCACCCCCCAGTCAGACCTCCACGATCTTGACGCATCCGCCGAGGAGGCCGACGACGACGCGGTCCGACGCGACGCGGGCACCGGGGAGAGCAGCCGCGCCAGCCGGCACTGGTGGGACCGCAACGCCGACGAGTACCAGGACGAACACGGCGACTTCCTCGGCGACGACCGCTTCACCTGGTGCCCCGAAGGCCTCGACGAGGCCGACACCCACCTGCTCGGCGACGTCGCCGGCAAGGACGTGCTGGAGATCGGCGCCGGCGCCGCCCAGTGCTCCCGCTGGCTCGCCGGCCGCGGCGCCCGCCCCGTCGCCCTCGACATCTCCTACCGCCAGCTCCAGCACTCCCGCCGGATCGACCTCGGCCGCGGCGCCGTCCCCGTCCCGGTCGTCCAGGCCGACGCCGCCGTCCTCCCCTTCGCCGACGGCGCCTTCGACCTCGCCTGCTCCGCCTACGGCGCCGTCCCGTTCAGCGCCGACACCGCCGCCCTGATGCGCGAGGTGCACCGGGTGCTGCGGCCCGGCGGGCGCTGGGTGTTCTCGGTGACCCACCCGATCCGCTGGGCCTTCCCGGACGAGCCGGGCGTCGAGGGCCTCACCGCGATGTCCTCCTACTTCGACCGCACCCCCTACGTCGAGCAGGACGAGCAGGGCCACGCCACCTACGTCGAGCACCACCGGACCGTCGGCGACCGGGTCCGCGAACTCGTCGGCGCGGGCTTCCGCCTGCTGGACCTGGTCGAGCCCGAGTGGCCGGCCGGCCTGGAACAGGAGTGGGGCGGCTGGTCCCCGCTCCGCGGGCGCCTGATCCCCGGCACGGCGATCTTCGTCACGGAGCGGGGCTGACGCACGTGACCCCGGCCTGGCACGACCTGCCCGTCCGCACCGCCCTGCCCGCACTGCACGACGCCCTCGCCGGACACGGCACCGCCGTCCTCGCCGCCCCGCCCGGCACCGGCAAGACCACCCTGGTGCCGCTCGCCCTGGCCGGACTGCTCGGCGACGGCCGGCCGGTGCGCCGGGTGCTGGTCGCCGAACCGCGCCGGCTCGCCGTCCGCGCCGCCGCCCGGCGGATGGCCTGGCTGCTCGGATCCGCCGTGGGCCGCGAAGTCGGCTACACCGTGCGCGGCGAGCGCCGGGTCGGCCCGGAGACGGTCGTCGAGGTGGTCACCACCGGCGTGCTGCTGCAGCGGCTCCAGCGCGACCAGGAACTGCCCGGCGTGGACGTCGTCGTCCTCGACGAGTGCCACGAGCGGCACCTGGACGCCGACACGGCACTCGCCTTCCTGCTGGACGTCCGGGCGGCACTGCGGCCCGAACTCGGACTGGTCTGCGCCTCGGCCACCCCCGACACCGAGGCCTGGGCCGAACTCCTCGGCGGCGCCCCCGTGGTGGAGGCGCACGGGGTCTCCCACCCGGTGGACGTCCTCTGGGCGCCCCCGCCGCGCGCCGTCCGGCCCGCACACGGCACCCGGGTCGACCCGGCCCTGCTCGACCACGTCGCGGCCGTCGTACGGCGGGCGCTGAGCGAGCGCGAGGGCGACGTCCTCTGCTTCCTGCCCGGCGTCGGCGAGATCGCCCGGGTCGCCGGACAGCTGGCCGCCGTGCCCGCGGACGTGCTGCAGCTGCACGGGCGCGCCCCGCAGGCCGTCCAGGACGCCGCCCTCACCCCGGCCGAGGGCCGCCGGGTGGTGCTGGCCACCGCCGTCGCCGAATCCTCCCTCACCGTGCCCGGCGTACGCGTCGTGGTCGACGCCGGGCTCGCCCGCGAACCCCGCACCGACCACGCCCGGGGACTCGCGGGGCTCGTCACCGTCCGGGCCTCACTCGCCGCCGCCCGCCAGCGCGCCGGACGGGCCGGGCGCGAGGCCCCGGGCACGGTGTACCGCTGCTGGCACGAGGCCGAGGACGCCCGCGCCGCACGGTTCCCCACCCCCGAGATCGCCCTCGCCGACCTCACGTCGTTCGCCCTCCAGGCCGCCTGCTGGGGAGACCCGGACGCCACCGGCCTCGCCCTGCCCGACCGGCCCCCAGCCGGCGCGATGGCCGCCGCCCGGGAAACCCTGCTCGCCCTCGGGGCCGTTTCCGCTGATGGGCGCGCAACGGCGCGCGGTGTACGGCTCGCCAGGACCGGGCTGCACCCCCGGCTGGGGCGGGCCCTGGTCGACGGCGCACCCGCCGTGGGCGCCCGCCGGGCCGCCGAGGTCGTCGCGCTGCTCTCCGAAGAGCCGCCGCGCGCGCTGGGGGACGACCTCGGCGCGGTGTGGCGCGGAGTGAAGGACTCCCGCGACCCCTACGCCGGGCGCTGGCGCGACGAAGTCCGCCGGCTGCAGCGCGCCGCGGGCGACGAACCCGCCACGGCGTTGGGCGATGCGACCGCCGTCGGGCTGATCGTCGCCCTGGCGTTCCCGGAGCGGATCGCGAGGGCGAGGGTCGAACGCCCGGCGCCCGGCGAGCGCAGCCCGTACCTGATGGCCTCGGGGACGGCCGCCGAACTCTCCCGCGACACCCGGCTCGGCGCGCTGCCGTGGCTCGCCGTCGCGGTCGCCGACCGGCCCGCGGGATCGCACTCCGCGCGGGTGCTGCACGCGGCGGCACTGGACGAGGACACTGCGCTGCAGGCCGGTGCGGCACTGCTCGGCACCCGCGAAGAGGTCCACTGGGACAGCCGGCGGGGTGAGGTGGTGTCCCGCCGGGTGGAGTCGCTGGGCGCCATCGAACTGGCGGAGAAGCGGCTGGACCGCCCCGACCCGGCGCTTGTCCGGGCCGCCATCCTCGAAGGCCTCGCCCGCGAGGGCGTCAGCGAGCTACTGACCTTCCCGTCCAACCTCCGCGAACGCCTGGCGTTCCTCCGTGCCGCCCTCGGAGATCCGTGGCCGAACGTGTCCGACGAGGCCCTGCTGGAACGCGCCGACGAGTGGCTGGAGCCCGAACTCTCCCGCGCCCGCCGCCGCGCCGACCTCACGAGGATCGACACGACGGCAGCGCTGCAGCGCCTGCTCCCGTGGGCGAGCGGACAGGCCGGGCGGTTGGACGAGTTGGCCCCCGAACGCATCACCGTGCCGTCCGGGTCGAAGATACGGGTCGACTACAGCACCGAACGCCCCGTGCTGGCCGTCAAGTTGCAGGAGCTGTTCGGCTGGAAGGCCGCTCCCGCCCTGGCCGGCGGCCGCGTGCCGCTGACGGTGCAGTTGCTGTCCCCCGCCGGCCGCCCCGCCGCCATCACCGGCGACCTGGAGGGGTTCTGGCAGAACGGCTACCACGCCGTGAGGGCGGATCTCAGGGGCCGCTACCCCCGCCACCCCTGGCCCGAGGACCCGACCACGGCCGAGCCCACCAAGCGCACCAACGCCAGGAAATAGCAGGCACGGATCGGCGGGGGCGACGATACTCCCCGGGTGTTCTACGAAGACCTCAGCGAGTACAGCTACCAGGCCAACGACTCGTTCACGGACAGCGGGTCGAACTTCTACGCGCTCAGGTACCGGCCGACATACACCCGTCTGAATGTCGGCTGGCTGGAGTCCGACCGAACGTACGCGACCGGGCCGGTCCCCGGCCATTTCGTCGAGAAGCTGGAAGCCGTCCAGAAGGTCCAGTGGATGAACGTCTGCCGCGGCTTCCACGACTGCGGCCTGTGCCCCGAGGAAGTGGCTCCCGAAGGGAACGGGGAGGTGCGGATCCCGGGCGAGCCCGGCATCGCCTACGCCGCTCCGTTCCTGATCACCCACTACATCACTGCCCACGGCTACCGGCCGCCCCAGGTCTTCGTCGACGCCGTCATGGCCGTGGACCTCGATGCCTGGGCCGCCGCACGGTGGCCCGACGTCCCGTTCCCCTGGGTTCCCGACGACGCGGAACGCATGCTGGAGTGAGGCCCGCGAACCTCACGGCGCGAACCGGCTAACGCACCACGGGGAACTCCCCCGAGCGCCAGTCGGCCAACCGCCTGCGGATGTTCGACACCATCGGCAGACCGTCCGTCTCCGCCGGGGCGAACCACGCCACCTCGTAGGACTCGTCGGACACCCGCAACTCCCCGCCGAGCGGGCGCCCGAGGAGACAGATGGAGAACTCCTGGCGGACCTCCCCGTCGTCATAGGCGAAGACGTGCCGGGGGTCGGTGTAGGTGCCGACGATCCCGGTGATCTCGATGTCGATGCCGGTCTCCTCACGCGTCTCCCGGACCCCGCACCCCGCGAGCGACTCACCGATGTCCATCTTTCCGCCCGGCAGGGCCCACATCCCGTTGTCGGTACGGCGCTGGAGGAGGACCCGGCCCGCATCGTCGACCACGACGACGGACGCCGCCGGGACGAGGGAGTTGGCCGCGGGGGCGTTCGGGTCGTCCTCGTAGTCACGCCTGGCCATGATCCGCCACCTCCGTTATCGGGTTCGTCCACACATTCCTACTAGCGCGACGCTCACACGACGCGTCAGACGTCACCGAACTCCCCGAAGCGAACGGCGGTCACGAAGGACTGCCATGCGTCGACGGGGAAGGAGAGCACGGGACCGCGAGGGTCCTTGGAGTCCCGGACAGGCACCTGACAGGGGTCGCCGACTGCAACCTCCACACATTGTCCCTGCTGGGCGCTGAACGAGCTCTTACGCCAGGTCAGCGTGCCAGTCAGACCCATGTCGGCACGTCACCTTCACGGACTGCCACCACAAACGCTTCCCAGGCCGCCGCAGGGAAGATGAGAACCGGGCCATACGGGTCCTTGGAGTCGCGCACAGGAACGGTGCCCGGCACGCTGTCGGACACCTCGATGCACTGCCCGCCATTGCTGCTGTAGCTGGACTTGAACCAGTCGAGGGTCATAGTTGCCTCCGTAGCTCGCGGATCATCGCCACCGAGTCCGCCTGTGAAAGAGCATGCGTTTGCAGCTGATAGTAGGACGCCAACTCGGCTGTCACGGCGCTGCCGTCCCTCTCCAAACGCCCTTGGTGTGCGCTCTCGGCATAGGAGATCAGCGATCGGTCGGGCAACGTCAGAATGGACACCGGAAGATCAAAGGCCCTGTCCTCCCCCAGCTGGTACGGGGCAAGCTGAAGCCTCACGGTGGGCTCCTCGGCGAACTCGACCAGACGGTCGAGCTGAGCCGCCATCACAGCGCCCCCACCCACGATCCGACGAATGCAACTCTCATCCATGACCACATGGATCAAGGGCGGTGGCTCCCGGCGCATGCCCGCCTGCCGGTTGATGAGGACGCGCACTCGCTCGTCCGCCTGGTCCTGAGTGATGGTTCTCCGGCGCACAGCACCCGCCGCAATGGCTGTTGCGTACTCCTTCGTCTGCAGCAGGCCCGGCACGATGCCGAGCTCGAAGAGTCGCAGTTCGACGGCCCGATGCTCTTGAGTGACGAACTCGGCAAAGCCTTCCAGTAGTGCGCTGTACTTGACGTCGCTTGCCTTGTGCTTGAACGTTCCCGCCTGCGATGTGCCGAATGCACCGTCAAGTGCTGCTGCGATCCGTCGGGTTGGTTTCCTCCGGCCATTTTCAAGAGCCGAGATGTGGGACGAGGTGCAGCCAACCAACCCTGCAAGGTGTTCCTGCGTCCACCCTCGTCGCTCGCGCGACTCGCGAAGGAACGCTCCGAACTCGGCCGCAGGGGAGGTCTGAGGATCAAGTTCCCTCTTGTTCACGGCGATTCACCCCACCAATCAAACAAAACAGCCACGTTGAACAGCTCTGAAGCCTAGGGGAAAGTGGACGCACTGAGTAGCCGTATCGCTACACATCGGAGCGGCGCATGCCATCACTCCGCGCCGCTCCCACGCTCCCCCATCCGCCCCCAAGGACACCACCATGCTCGCTTCCCGCCGCCCCCGCACGTTCGCCGCCCGGCTCGACTCGCGCACCGCATCCACCCCGTTCGCCCGACACCTGCTCCGCGCCTACCTCGCCGCCCTACCCGACGGCGAACGCTATTCGGACGTGGCGGAGTTGCTCCTCGGCGAACTGGTCACCAACGCCGTCCAGCACTCCTCCGCTCCGCCCGACCGCCTCGTCGAGGTCCGCTTCTCCGTCGTCCGCGACCTCCTCCGCCTCGAAGTCCACGATGCCGGCGCCGGACGTCCCTCCGTCCGCGCCGCCGGTACCGACGAGGAGCGCGGGCGTGGGCTCTTCCTCGTCAACGAGCTGGCCGAGCGCTGGGGTTGCTGCCCCCGCTCCGGCGGCATCGGCAAGTTCGTCTGGGCGCTCGTCGCGCCCGCCCTCGCCACCGTCTGAAAGCGCACCCCGATGCAGCCTCCCCTCCTCACCCTCGCCCAGCACGCCCTCGCCCGCGGCGCCACCCCCGCCCAGGCCTACGCCCTCCTCGCCCGCCGGACCCGCCAGCCTCTTCCCTCCGCCCGCGCCGTCTGCCTCGCCCTCTCCATCCCCCTCGCCGAGGCCACCACCCGCCTCGGCGACTGCTACGGCTCCCTTCTCGCCAACCCCCGCCCCGGCTCCGAGGCCGACACGGGTGAACTTCTCGAAGCCCTCGGCGTCTTCGACGTCCCCGCCGCCCTCACCGACACCGACCGCGCCGTCATCGACCTCTTCCTGACCGCGATCGACGCCATGGGCGGTATCCGCCCCGGCCACCAGCACGGCCTCGATCGCTGGTTCACCACCGGCAACCTCACCGCCGCCTACCTCTCCCTCGCCGCCGCCCAGCCCCTCCCCCGCACCGGCGACCCCGCCCGCTACTGGGCCGCCCTCGTCGCCGCCCGCGAACTCCTCGCCACCGCCCCCGGCCCCGACACCCGGATCAAGCTCGCCCTCGCCCACTGCCGCACCCGCGCCGCCGCCCACACCACCACCCCCTGAACACAGGAAGTCGACCCCACCGACTTCCCGCTCCCCCCACCACCCCGACCGCCCGCCCACAGCGAGCCGATGAACGACTCCGCACAGCAGCGGAGTTGCCGGAAATAACCGGATACCGCTACAAGGAGGACACATGACGCAGACCCCCGTGCCGTGGGGCATCGGCAGGATGGGGCCCTACGCGGCCACTGCCACGCTCCCCGCGTTCACGCCCGTGATCGACCCCGAGACGCAGATCGCCGTCATCGTGGACGAGAACGGCCGAACGGTCGAGCTGGGCAGCCACGGCACCAGCACGAGCGGTGTCACGCCCACCCACACCAGCCCCGGCGACGGGGCCAAGCCGGGCGGGTCCACGGACAGCGACGTCACCGAGTCCTACGACCAGGACCAGAGCTCCGGCTGATGGACGACCGAAGCGGGTCGGTGCTGGTACTGACCAACTCCTCCGATGTGACGGCGGACGCGGTGCTGCGGCTGCTCGCCGAGCGCCGGGTTCCCGTGGTCCGTCTCGATCCCGGCACCGACCTGCTCACGGCCGCCTCACTGACCGCCACGTACCGTACGGGCGGTCAGCGGGGCACCCTCCGCACGTCGAGCCGGGAACTGGACCTCACGGCCGTTCGCTCCGTCTGGGTGCGCAGGCCCTCGCCCTACGAGGGGCCGCCCGACCTCGACGGCCAGGACCGCCGGTTCGCCGCCTCGCAGGCGTTCTGGGGCGCGGGCGGCATCCTGGCCTCCCTTCCTGGGGCGCACTACGTGAACCATCCCTGGGCCAACCGGGCGGCGGAGTACAAGCCCGCTCAGCTCGCCGCCGCACAACGCTGCGGATTCCACGTGCCCCACACACTGATCACCGACGACGCGCGTGAGGCACGGGAGTTCACCTCATGCCACGACGGCGGCGCGGTGTACAAGCCGCTGTGGAACACGTCGTACTCGGTCGACGGGCAGGCCCGGGCCGTCTGGGTGCGTGAAGTCGACGGGTCCGAGATCACCGAGGCGGTGGCGGCGTGTCCGCACCTCTTCCAGGCCAAGGTTCCCAAGGTGTTCGACACCCGGGTGACCGCCGTCGGAAGCCGCCTGTTCGGCGCCCGCATCGACAGCCCGGATCTCGACTGGCGACACCGTCAGGACCGGATGCGGTGCAGTCCGATCGACGTCCCCACCCCGGTCGCCGAGTCCATCGCCCACTACCTCGCCACCTTCGCACTGGCCTTCGGCGCCTTCGACTTCGCCGTCACCGCAGACGGCACCTGGTACTTCCTGGAGTGCAACCCCAACGGGCAATGGGCTTGGCAGCCGACCGGGATCACCAACCGGATCGCGCACGCGATCGCGGACCGACTGGAAAGAGGCCACGACGAGTGACCAGCTCCGACACCCTGCGCGCCGCCCTGGTCGAGCGGCTCACCGAGAACGGCACGCTCACCGACGCCGCCTGGGCCGAGGCCGCTACCGCCGTACCGCGCGAACTGTTCGCCGGCAGCTACTTCGTCCCGATCGAGGGCAGCACCCCGACCGGCTACCGAACCGTGCACCCCGCTGACCCCGGGTGGCTGAAGGGGGTCTACACGGATCAGACCCTCATCACCCAACTCGACGGTCGCACAAGCCCGGAGGACGCCGGGGACCAGCCGGTCACCGGGGCGCCCTCGTCGTCCTCCACGCTGCCCTCGCTCGTGCTGGACATGTGGCAGCGGCTCGGCGCGGACGCCGGTCACCGGGTGCTCGAAGTCGGCACGGGAACCGGCTACTCCACCGCCCTCGGTGCCCACCGCCTCGGCGACCGGAACATCACCAGCATCGAGTACGACCCCCTGGTGGCCACGCGCGCCGCTTCCGCACTCCGGGCCGCCGGCTACGCCCCGCGCCTGCTCACCGGCGACGGTCTCGACGGCGACCCGGAGGGCGGCCCGTTCGACCGGCTCATCGCGACGTGCTCGGTCCGGTACCTGCCGATGGCCTGGCTCCGCCAGGTCGAGCCGGGCGGGCGGATCCTGGTCACCCTGTCCGGGTGGAGCTACGCCAACGCCCTGGCACTGCTCGACGTCACCGGCCCCGGTGAGGCCACCGGCAGGTTCCTGCCCGGCTACACCAGCTTCATGATCGCCCGGCCCCACGACCGCCCGCCCCGCCCCGTTCTCGCCCTACTCCCCGGAGAAGAACGCGCGAGCCGGATCGACCCGGCGAAGCTCGACACGTGGACCGGAAGCTGGGTCGCGCAGCTCGCGGCGCCCTCGGCCGAACGGATGGGAAGCGGCGGGAATCAGATCCTCTCGGACGTGGCCACCGGATCGCAGGCCCGGACCGTGCCCGACCCCGCAGGCGGCTGGACCGTGGTCCAGCGCGGACCACTCCGCCTGTGGGACCGGGTGGAAACCGCCATCGAGGCCTGGCAGGGCGCGGGCGAGCCGCAGCAGGACGCCTTCGGCATCACCGTCTCGGCGGCGGGGCAACGGGTCTGGCTCGGCAGCGCGGACGGTCCGGGCTGGGACCTGCCGATCTGACCGGGCGCGCGACACCCCTGCCCCCGAACCGGCGCACAGGAAGTCGACCCCATCGACTTCCTGTGCGCTCCGGACCGAACGGCGGGCACGGCCCCCGAACGCCGGCCCCCGCGCGTCACCGCCCGGGAGTGGTGCCCCGCGCTCAAGCGGTCAGGCGCTCAAGCGGTCAGGGCGACGATGACGGTCCAGTCGGGGCTCAGGCCGCCCTCGGCGAGCTCGGTGAAGATGCCCTCGGTGTCGATGCGGCCGGTGGCGATGTCGCCGTTGCCGGCCCGGTAGAACAGGGCTTCCTCGCCGACCGGCACGATGTGCGTCCAGCCGGAGGAGAGCCGACCCTCGGCCAGCTCCGTGAAGATCCCGTCGGTGTCGATCCGGCCGGTGGCGATCACCCCGGTATCGGACCGGTAGAACAACTCGGCTCCCAGGGGCTCGATGTGGGTCCAGCCGGTGGAGAGCCGACCCTCGGCCAGCTCGGTGAAGATGCCGTTCGTGGACAGGTTCCCGGTGGCTATCACGCCGCTGTCGGACCGGTAGAAGAGCAGCACCCGGCCGACCGGCACGATGTGCGTCCAGTGCGGGGAGAGCCGGCCCTCGGCCAGCTCGCTGAAGATGCCGTTGGTGTCGATCCGGCCCGTCGCGATCACCCCGGTGTCGGACCGGTAGAACAGCAGCTCCCGCCCCACCGGCACGATGTGCGTCCAGCCGGTGGAGAGCCGACCCTCGGCCAGCTCGCTGAAGATGCCGTTGGTGTCGATCCGGCCGGTGGCGATCACCCCGTCACCAGCCCGGTAGAACAACAGCTCCCGCCCGATGGGCACGATGTGCGTCCAGTGCGGGGAGAGCTTTCCGTCGGCCAGGCCGTTGAATCTGCCGTCGGTGCCGAGTCTTCCCGTCGCTATCAGGCCGTCGTCGGCCCGGTAGAAGAGCATTTCCCTGGACATGTGTCCTCCTCAGTCGCAGGGACCGGGGCCGTCGCGTCCCACGGGTGCGCGCGGCCGCCGTCGGGTCGGTCCCTCGCCGACCAGCTCCCTCCACGCTACGCGCACGAACCGCCGGGTGTCACCGGCTGCTTCGGCGTCAACCCGGCGGCTACGGAGCGCACTCGCGGTGACTTCGCGTCACCGGCCCGGGCGGCCGGCGCGCCTCTGGCGAAGGCGCGCGCAGACGCGGCCCCGGCGCAATGGCGTCGGTCAGGAGGAGGCCCACCAGGTGGAGGGCGTCGCGACCGTGTAGCCCAGCGACTCGTACAGCGGCCTGCCCAGCTTCGAGGCGGTGAGGGTGGCCGGCAGGTCCGTCATGTGGGCGAGGGCGCCGAGCATGACGGCCCGGCCCACGCCGCGCGAGCGGAACGCCGAGGACGTGGCGACCCAGTAGTGGCTTCCGACACCGTTGGCCACGACGCTGACGCAGGCTCCCGCGACCGTGCCGTCGATGGAGGCGACGAACACGTCCAGGCCCGGCTGTTCGATCAGCGCCGCCGGGAAGAGCTCACCGGGGCGGTGGGGCTGGAACCCGTCCAGGTCGAAGCCCTCGATCACGACCTGTTCGGCCGCCTGGAGGTCGCCGGCCCCCCGCACCCGGATCACGTCCAGGGCCGGTTCGGCGACGGGCCCGGGCAGGCGCAGCATGATCGGCATCTGCCAGTTGCGCAGGCCCAGGCCCAGGTCGCTCAGGTCGGCCGAGCTGAACGGGTCGTCGACGTAGGCCGTCCCGGCGGCCGCGCGGACCAGCTCGCCCACCTCGGCGAGTTCGGCCGGGTCGAGGTCGGGCTCCTGGATCAGGACCCGCAGGCCCGCGCGCGCGTCGCCGTCGACCGCGACGAATCCGCGGCGCCGGATCACCTCGTGGCCCCGGCTCAGGCCGGTCGCGGTCCAGAAGGCGGCGGAGTTGCGGGCCTGGGCGGTCGGCGCCTCGGCGAGGGACGGGAACTGGTCGGTCGAAGGGGTTCCGGTTGTCATTGCGCCTACGGTAGTACGAAATTGACCGAACATGAGGACCAATTCCCCGTCGGCGGAACAGGCCTCCCCGGACCGGGCCGCCCCCGGACCCCGCACACGACGGCGGGCCCGGACACCTGTGTGCCCGGGCCCGCCGATACCGCTCCGCCGTCAGTGCGCGGCGGCCTCCCAGTTCGCGCCGACGCCGACCGAGACGTCCAGCGGGGCGCGCAGCGGGTACGCACCCGCCATCTGCTCGCGGACGACGGCCTCCACCCGCTCGCGCTCGCCGGGGGCCAGCTCCAGGACGATTTCGTCGTGCACCTGGAGCAGCATCCGGGAGGTGAGGCCGGCCGCGCGCAGCGCCTCGTCCACCCGGAGCATGGCGATCTTGACGATGTCGGCGGCCGAGCCCTGGATCGGGGCGTTGAGGGCCATCCGCTCCGCCATCTCGCGGCGCTGGCGGTTGTCGCTGTTGAGGTCCGGCAGGTAGCGGCGGCGGCCGAGCAGCGTCTCGGTGTATCCCGTCGCGCGGGCCTCGTCGACGACCCGGCGCAGGTAGTCGCGCACGCCGCCGAAGCGCTCGAAGTAGGTGTCCATCAGGCCCTGCGCCTCGGCGGGCTTGATGCCGAGCTGCTGCGAGAGCCCGTACGCGGACAGCCCGTACGCCAGGCCGTAGGACATCGCCTTGATCTTGCGGCGCATCTCGGCGTCGACCGCGGCGCCCGGGACCTCGAAGACCTGGGAGGCGACGGTGGTGTGCAGGTCCTCGCCGGAGGCGAAGGCCTCGATCAGCGCCTCGTCCTCGGACAGGTGCGCCATGATCCGCAGTTCGATCTGCGAGTAGTCGGCGGTGAGCAGCGTCTCGTAGCCCGCGCCGACGACGAAGGCGCGGCGGATGGCGCGGCCCTCCTCGGTGCGGACCGGGATGTTCTGCAGGTTCGGGTCCTGCGAGGAGAGCCGGCCGGTGGCGGCGACCATCTGGTTGAAGGTGGTGTGGATCCGGCCCTTGGGCGAGACGGTCTTGAGCAGGCCCTCGACGGTGGTGCGCAGCTTGGCCTGGTCGCGGTGGCGCAGCAGGATGACCGGCAGCTCGTTGTCGGTCTGGGTGGCCAGCCAGGTCAGCGCGTCGGCGTCGGTGGTGTAGCCGGTTTTGATCTTCTTGGTCTTGGGGAGCGCGAGCTCGCCGAAGAGGATCTCCTGGAGCTGCTTGGGCGAGCCGAGGTTGAACTCGTGCCCGGCGGCGGCGTGGGCCTCCTCGACGCAGCGCTGGATCTCGGCGGCGAACTGCGTCTCCAGCGTGGTGAGCCACGCGCGGTCGGCGGCGATGCCGTAGCGCTCCATGCGGGCGAGCAGGGCGGCGATGGGCAGTTCCATGTCGTGCATCAGCCCGGCGGCGCCGACCTCGGCGAGGCGGGTGTCGAAGAGCGCGGCGAGGTCGAGCACGGCGCGGGCCTGGAGCATCAGCGACTGGGCCGCGGCGGTCTCGTCCTCCTCCGGCGCGTCGAAGGCGAGTTGGCCGCTCTCGGCGGCGGGGGCCGGGGTGAGCGAGCGGGCCAGGTACTCCTCGGCGAGCACCTCCAGGGTGAAGGTGCGACGGCCGGGCTTCTCCAGGTAGGCGGCGAGCGCGGTGTCGGCGACGACGCCCTCGACCGTCCAGCCGCGCTCGGCGAAGGCGCGCATGACCTGCTTGGCGATGTGCAGGGCCTTGGGGGCGGCCGGGTCGGCGAGCCAGCCGGCGAAGGCCCGCTCGTCCTCCTCGGCGAGCAGGGCCGGGTCGAACCAGGCGGCCGTCTCGCCCGCGGCGAGGGCGACTTCGGTGACCTCGCCGGTGCCGAGCGCCCACCGGTAGACGGCGGCGAGGGCGACGGTGGTCTTGCCGTCGGAGGCGTGCTCGCGCAGCCAGGCGGCCAGGGTGCCCGGGTCGGTCAGCAGTTCGCCGTCCACCTCGACGCCGGGGGCGAGTTCGGCGGCCTCCTCCTCCCCGACGGCCGGGTCGATGCCGTAGACGCGGTCGCGGAAGTTGGCGTTGCGGAACTCCAGCGACTCCATCAGGGTGCCGACGGCGGTCCTGTCGAACGGCGCGCGGGCCAGGTCGGCCACGCCGAGCGGGAGTTCGACGTCGCGGACCAGTTCGGTGAGGACGCGGTTGCGCTTGACCGAGTCGAGGTTGTCGCGCAGCTTCTCGCCGATCTTGCCCTTGACCTCGTCGGCGCGGGTGACCAGTTCGTCGAAGGAGCCGAACTGGTTGACCCACTTGGCGGCGGTCTTCTCGCCGACGCCGGGGATGCCGGGCAGGTTGTCGGACGGGTCGCCGCGCAGCGCGGCGAGGTCCGGGTACTGGCGCGGGGTGACGCCGTACTTCTCGGTGACCTTCTCCGGGGTGAAGCGGGTGAGCTCGGAGACGCCCTTGGTCGGGTAGAGGACGGTGACGTGGTCGGTGACCAGCTGGAGCGAGTCGCGGTCGCCGGTGACGATGTCGACGTCGTACCCGGCCGCCTCGGCGGCGGTGGCCAGGGTGGCGATGATGTCGTCGGCCTCGAAGCCCTCGGCGGTGATCCGGGGGACGTTCATGGCGTCGAGGAGTTCGCCGATCAGGCCGACCTGGCTCTTGAACTCGTCCGGCGTCTTGGCCCGGTTGGCCTTGTAGTCGGGGAACTCGACGGAGCGGAAGGTCTGCCGGGAGAGGTCGAAGGCGACGGCGAGGTGGGTGGGCTGCTCGTCGCGGACGGTGTTGGCGAGCATCGACGCGAAGCCGTAGACCGCGTTGGTGGGCTGCCCGGTGGAGGTGTTGAAGTTCTCCACGGGCAGGGCGTAGAAGGCCCGGTAGGCCATCGAGTGCCCGTCGAGCAGCATCAGCCGGGGCCGCGGGCCGGCCCCGCCGCCACCCGTAGCGCCCTTGTCCGTACTCTGCGTAGCCACGTCAACGTCCGTTCCTGCCGATTCCACTACCGTCCACCGATCCTATGGCCCGGCACCGACAAAAGGGGCACGGCACCGGTGGGGCCGAGCACGGCAGCGGCGGCGCAGCAGGGCCCGCAGCGACGGCGCGAGGAGGCCCGCAGCGACGGCGCGAGGAGGCCCGCAGCGGCGGCCGCGGCGGGGCGCCCGCCGGGGCCGCCACGCCAGCCTCCGGCCGCGCGCTCTACCGCCGAGTAGGACGGTCGTACGATCACAGGCAGCAGGACCCGTGACCCCCGAGCGGCAGGAGTTCCCCCATGACCGATGCGGCGCCCGACACCGCCCCCCTCCTGAACGTCCCGCAGGACGTGCTGGACCACTTCGCCAAGCTGGGCGTCAGCCCGGAGACCTTCTCCGGCGGCCTCCTCGGCGAGAAGCTCGGCATCCGGATCGTCGAGGCCTCCGGCGACCGCGTGGTCGGCACCATGCCGGTGGAGGGCAACCAGCAGCCGTACGGGCTGCTGCACGGCGGTGCGTCGGCGGCGTTGGCCGAGACGCTGGGCTCGATCGGGGCGATGCTGCACGCCGGCCCCGGCCGGTACGCGGTCGGCGTGGACCTCAACGCCACCCACCACCGCTCGGCGACGTCCGGCCTGGTCACCGGGGTGGCGACGGCCGTGTTCAAGGGCCGCACCGCCGCCACCTACGAGATCGCGATCACCGACGACACCGGCAAGCGCGTCACCAGCTGCCGGCTGACCTGCATGCTGCGCGACCTCTAACGGCCCGACAGCTTCTGCGAGTTCAGCAGACGCGGCATCAGATTCCTTTTCCGCCCCCTTGTTTGACCACCGACCCTCCTGGGCAGGCGTTGGTCAAACGAGGGGGCGTTCGCATGCCCGGACGCGCCGAGGCGCCCTCCACGCCCGTAACGCTGCGTAACAAGCAGGAAATCCTCGCACGAGTCCGGCTCCGGGAGCCCCGGGCGCCCCGAGATCACTTGACCGTGCTCTTTTCGTCCGCAATCCGGACGCTCAAGGCCGGAACCTGGGAATCGGACATGACCGTCCGGTAATCGACGACGCCAGCCGCAACCCGCATTTCTGGCCCTTACATCGCCCTACCAGCGCGTAAACGCCCGAAAGCGCCGGATCGATCGAGCCGAAACGACCACATGTTGAGACAACTGCTCCGTGTGCTCATAACAAGAGAATCACAGCATGCTCGCAGCACTGCCCGAGCCGCCCAACCACGCCTAGAGTCACGGCCAGTCACCGCGCCATCCAATTGGGCCTGGCCCTCAGCGCACCCGGCTCCCGCCCCTCCGGCGCGGGCGCATCCTGAACCGAAGGGGACCCTCGTGCGTCACCGTTCAGCAGTTGTCGTGAGCATTGCCGTGATCGCCGCCCTCAGCCTCAGCGCCTGCGGCTCTCGCGGTGACAAGAAGTCCGGCGACGGAGGCAGCGGCGGCGGCTCCGCCGCCACCGTCACCATCGGCATCGACGCCCCGCTCACCGGCGACCTCTCCGCCATCGGCATCGGCATCCGCAACTCCGTCGAGCTCGCGGTGAAGAAGGCCAACGAGGCCAACGAGGTCCCCGGCGTCAAGTTCCAGATCAAGGCACTGGACGACACCGCCAAGCCCGGCCCCGGCCAGCAGAACGCCACCCAGCTGGTCGGCGACACCAGCGTGATCGGCGTCGTCGGCCCGCTCAACTCCAGCGTCGCGCAGTCGATGCAGCAGATCTTCGCCGATGCCAACCTCGTCGAGATCTCCCCCGCCAACACCGGCGTCGCCCTCAGCCAGGGCGAGAAGTGGGCCACCGGCGAGAAGGCGCGCCCCTTCAAGACCTACTTCCGCACCGCCACCACCGACGCCGTCCAAGGCCCCTTCGCCGCCCAGTACCTCGCCAAGGACGCCAAGAAGTCGAAGGTCTTCCTCATCGACGACCAGAAGACCTACGGCGCCGGCCTCGCCGGCACCTTCAAGGCCGAGTTCACCAAGCAGGGCGGCACCATCGTCGGAGAGGAGCACGTCAACCCCGACGACCGCGACTTCGCCGCCATCGTCACCAAGGTCAAGAGCTCCGGCGCCGAAGCCGTCTACTACGGCGGCGAGTACCCCGCCGCCGGCCCGCTCTCCCTCCAGCTCAAGGAGGCCGGCGTCAACATCCCGCTGATGGGCGGCGACGGCATGCAGAGCAAGGACTACATCAAGCTCAACCCCAAGAGCGCCGGCGACTTCGCCACCGCCGTCGGCGGCGCCGTCGAACAGCTCCCCACCGCCGCCAAGTTCATCGCCGACTACAAGGCCGCCGGCTACAAGGACGCCTACGAGACCTACGGCGGTTACTCCTACGACAGCGGCTGGGCCATCATCCAGGCCGTCAAGACCGTCGTCGCCGCCAACAACGGCAAGCTCCCGGCCAACCCCCGCGCCGCCGTCGTCGACGCCGTCCAGAAGGTCTCCTTCGACGGCGTGACCGGCAAGGTCTCCTTCGACGAGTTCGGCGACACCACGAACAAGCAGCTCACCGTCTACACCGTCAAGGACGGCGCGTGGGCCGTGGAGAAGACCGGCACCTTCAACGGCTGACCCCCAGCCGACCCGAGCCACCCGAACCACCACAGCGCGCGGGGGCGCCACGAGTGCCCCCGCGCGCCCCCACATCCACCACCCACGCGGACACCCCAGAACGCACTACGGAGGCCCAGCGGTGCACGACCTACCGCAGCAGCTGGCCAACGGCCTGATCCTCGGCGCCCTCTACGGCCTCGTCGCGATCGGCTACACGATGGTCTACGGCATCGTCCAGCTCATCAACTTCGCCCACGGCGAGATCGTCATGGTCGGCGGCTTCGGCGCCCTGACCGCCTACCTCGCCCTCCCCGGCGGCACCACCCTCTGGCTGGCCCTACCGCTGATGCTGATCGCCGGCATCCTGGTCTCCACCCTCACCGCCGTCGCAGCCGAGCGCTTCGCCTACCGCCCCCTGCGCAACGCCCCCCGGCTCGCCCCCCTGATCACCGCGATCGGGCTCTCCATCTTCCTCCAGCAACTCGTCTTCTCCTTCTACCCCGACGCCAAGAAGGCCCGGGTCTTCCCCAAGATCCCCGGCGACCCCTTCAGCCTCGGCTCCGTCACCATCCAGCGCAGCGACCTCTTCCTCATCATCGCCGCCCCCCTGTGCATGCTCGCCCTCGGCTGGTTCGTCACCCGCACCCGCTCCGGCCGCGCCATGCAGGCCACCAGCCAGGACCCCGACACCGCCAAGCTGATGGGCATCGACACCGACCGCATCATCGTCATGGCCTTCGCCATCGGCGCCGCGTTCGCCGCCGTCGCCGCCATCGCCTACGGCCTGCGCAGCGGCCAGATCGACTTCCGGATGGGCTTCATCCTCGGCCTCAAGGCCTTCACCGCCGCCGTCCTCGGAGGCATCGGCAACATCTACGGCGCCATGCTCGGCGGCCTCGCCCTCGGCCTCGCCGAAGCCCTCGCCACCGGCTACATCCAGCACCTGCCCGGCATGCACCTCTTCGGAGGCGGCGCCTGGAAGGACGTCTGGGCCTTCGTACTCCTCATCCTCGTGCTCCTCGTCCGGCCCCAAGGCCTGCTCGGCGAGCGCGTCGCGGACAGGGCGTGACCACCATGACCACCACGACCACCGAGACCACCCCGGTCATCCCCCTGCCGGCCCGCGCCGCCGCAGCCCTCACCGGCCTCGGCGCCCTCACCACCGCCGCCTCCGCCGCCATGTCCTGGACCTGGACCTCCGACTTCCCCGGCGACCTCACCTACTACGGCTCCCCCGCCGGCCTCCAGTGGCTCGCCCTCACCGCCGGCGCCCTCACCCTCGTCCTGCTGCTCGCCGCCCAGGGCGTCCCCGGCCTGCGCTGGGCCTCCCCCACCCGCAGCAACAACGCCGTCCTCTACGCCGCCACCGGCGCCCTCGCCGTCGCCGCCTACTCCGTCTCCGCCATCGCCGTCGACCTCGGCGGCCTCGCCAACCTCGAACCCGGCGGCTGGGTCCTCGCCGCCGGCGGCCTGCTCACCGTCCTCGGCGCCCTCGGCCTCCCCCTCGACCGCCGCACCGCCGTCCCCCTGCGGATCGTCGACAAGCGCCTCTTCCTGCTCGTCCCCGCCGCACCCCTGGTCTGGCTCGGCGCCCACGCCATCCCGTCCGACAAGCCCGTCGCCCCCGTCATGACCGCCCTCGCCGGCGGCGTGGCCATCGCCACCGGCGCCGTCCTGCTCCTCCAGCTCGGCCACCTCGCCAACACCTGGCTGCGCCTCGGCCGGATCGAGCGCCCGCTGGCCGCGCCGAAGCAACTCCCCTCCTGGGTCGAGGTCCTGGTCATCGTCGGCGCCTTCGGGCTCGGCCTCTTCGCGATCACCTTCGGCATCGACACCGAGTACGGCGAACTCTTCATCTGCTACCTGCTGTTCGCCGGCCCCACCGTCGCCGCCCTCACCCGGTCCGGCCTGATCGCCCGGCTGCGCGCACTGACGGTCAAGCACCGCCCGGTCACCACCGGCGCCGCCTTCGCCGCCGCCGCCAGCTTCCCCTTCACCCAGAGCAGCGACCAGTACACCTCGGTCGCCACCAACATCCTGATCTTCGCCACCGTCGCCCTCGGCCTCAACATCGTCGTCGGCCTGGCCGGACTGCTCGACCTCGGGTACGTCGCCTTCCTCGGCGTCGGCGCCTACGCCGCCGCCCTGGTCTCCGGCTCCCCCGCCTCGCCCATCCACGTCCAGTTCCCGTTCTGGGCCGCGATGCTCACCGGCGCCGCCGTCTCCATGGTCTTCGGCGTCCTGATCGGCGCCCCCACCCTGCGGCTGCGCGGCGACTACCTCGCCATCGTCACCCTCGGCTTCGGCGAGATCTTCCGCATCACCATGCTCAACCTCAACGGCACCACCGGCCCCAAGATCACCAACGGCTCCAACGGCATCCCGCGGATCCCCGACCTGGAGATCCTCGGCTTCGACCTCGGCAAGACCCACACCGTCGCCGGCATCGAACTCGGCCGCTTCTCCAACTACTACCTGCTGATGCTCCTCGTCACCGCCCTGGTCGTGCTCGTCTTCGCCCGGGTCGGCAACTCCCGCATCGGCCGCGCCTGGGTCGCCATCCGCGAGGACGAGACCGCCGCCGAAGCCATGGGCATCAACGGCTTCCGCCTCAAGCTCCTCGCCTTCGCCCTCGGCGCCTGCCTCGCCGGCCTCGCCGGCACCGTCCAGGCCCACGTCAGCTACACCGTCACCCCCGACCAGTACACCTTCGCCGAGGCCCTCCCGCCCAACTCCGCCTTCCTGCTCGCCGCCGTCATCCTCGGCGGCATGGGCACCATCAGCGGCCCGCTGGCCGGCGCCACCCTCCTCTTCCTCATCCCGAAGAAGCTGGAGTTCCTCGCCGACTACCAGCTCCTCGCCTTCGGCGCCGCCCTCATCGTCCTCATGCGCGTCCGCCCCGAAGGCCTCATCCCCAACCGCCGCCGGCAACTGGAGTTCCACGAAGCCGCCATCCCGGCCCAGCCCACCGGCGAGCCGACCGCACTCACCAAGGCAGGGGCGTGAACGACCCGATGACCACCACCGCCGCACCCCTGCTCGAAGTCACCGGCGTCACCATGCGCTTCGGCGGCCTCACCGCCGTCAACGACGTCTCCCTCACCGTCGGCGAGGGCGAGATCATCGGCCTCATCGGCCCCAACGGCGCCGGCAAGACCACCTTCTTCAACTGCCTCACCGGCCTGTACGTCCCCACCGAGGGCTCCGTCCGCTACCGCGACGTCGTACTGCCCCCCAAGCCCCACCTGGTCACCCAGGCCGGCATCGCCCGCACCTTCCAGAACATCCGGCTCTTCGCCAACATGACCGTCCTGGAGAACGTCCTCGTCGGCCGCCACACCCGCACCAAGGAAGGCATCTTCTCCGCCATCCTGCGCGGCCCCGGCTACCACCGCGCCGAAGCCGAGAGCCGCGAGAAGGCCATGGACCTCCTCGCGTTCACCGGCCTCGCCGACAAGGCCGACCACCTCGCCCGCAACCTCCCCTACGGCGAGCAGCGCAAGCTCGAAATCGCCCGCGCCCTCGCCTCCGAACCCGGTCTGCTCCTCCTCGACGAGCCCACCGCCGGCATGAACCCCCAGGAGACCCGCGCCGCCGAGGAACTCGTCTTCGCCATCCGCGACAAGGGCATCTCCATCCTCGTCATCGAGCACGACATGCGCTTCATCTTCAACCTCTGCGACCGCACCGCCGTGCTCGTCCAGGGCCAGAAGATCGTCGAGGGCGACCGCGAGACCGTCCAGAACGACGAGCGCGTCATCACCGCCTACCTCGGCGCGCCGCTCGAAGAGACCGCCCCGGCAGACGCCGCCCCGGCAGACACCGTCCCGGCAGACGCCGCCCCGGCAGAGACCGCCCCGGCAGGTCCGGAGACCGTTACGGAGACCGACCAGTGACCGCACTCCTTGAGGTCGAGGACCTCCGCGTCGCCTACGGCAAGATCGAAGCCGTCAAGGGCATCAGCTTCACCGTCGAACAGGGCGAGGTCACCACCCTCATCGGCACCAACGGCGCCGGCAAGACCACCACCCTGCGCACCCTCTCCGGCCTCCTCAAGCCCACCGCCGGAAGCATCACCTTCGAGGGCCGGGACCTCTCCACCGTCCCCGCCCACAAGATCGTGTCGCTCGGCCTCGCCCACTCCCCCGAGGGCCGGCACATCTTCCCCCGCATGACCATCGAGGAGAACCTCCTCCTCGGCGCCTTCCTGCGCTCCGACACCGCCGGCATCGCCGCCGACGTCGAACGCGCCTACGGCCTCTTCCCCATCCTCGGCGAACGCCGCAAGCAGGCCGCGGGAACGCTCTCCGGCGGCGAGCAGCAGATGCTCGCCATGGGCCGGGCCCTGATGTCCCAGCCCAAGCTGCTCATGCTGGACGAGCCCTCCATGGGCCTCTCCCCGCTGATGATGCAGAAGATCATGGCGACCATCGTCGAACTCAAGGCGTCCGGTACGACCATCCTGCTCGTCGAGCAGAACGCCCAGGCGGCCCTGTCCCTCTCCGACCGCGGCTACGTCATGGAGACCGGCCGCATCGTCCTCTCCGGGACGGGCGCCGACCTCCTCCACGACGAGTCCGTCCGCAAGGCCTACCTCGGCGAGGACTGACCCCCGTCACGCACGAAGGGCCCGGCAGATCCGCTCTGCCGGGCCCTTCGCCGTGCGCGTCGTGCTCGTCGCACTCGTCCTGCTCGTCCTACTCGGACTTGCCCTCTTCCGCCTTCTTGCGGTCCTGGGCCTCGCCCTCCTCGATGACCGCCTCGGCCACCGCCGCCATCGTCATCCGCCGGTCCATCGAGGTCTTCTGGATCCACCGGAACGCGGCCGGCTCGTTCAGCCCGAACTTCGTCTGCAGCACACCCTTCGCCCGGTCGACGAGCTTCCGCGTCTCCAGCCGCTGGCTGAGATCCCCGATCTCCTTCTCCAGCGCCCGCATCTCGGCGTACCGCGACACCGCCATCTCGATCGCCGGCACCAGGTCCGACTTCGAGAACGGCTTGACGATGTACGCCATCGCCCCCGCGTCCCGCGCCCGGTCCACCAGCTCCCGCTGCGAGAACGCGGTCAGCATCAGCACCGGAGCCAGGTGCTTCTCGTGGATCTGCTCGGCGGCCGACAGCCCGTCCAGCACCGGCATCTTCACGTCGAAGATCGCCAGATCCGGCTTCAGCTCCTCCACGAGCTTCACCGCCGTCGCCCCGTCACCCGCTTCGCCGACGACGGTGTACCCCTCCTCCTCCAGCATCTCCTTCAGATCGAGGCGGATCAGCGCCTCGTCCTCGGCGATCACGATCCGGGTGATCTGGGGCGTATCGGTCTCAAGCGGCTGTGCCTGCTCGTCGGCGGTGCTCACGGGGCTCCTCGTTCCGGCGGGGTACTGCACAGATGAGGGTACCTACACCCACTCGGCCGCGCGCACGCGGTATGCTGTCGCAGGCACACCCAGCCGGGTTGGCGGAATAGGCTTACGCGGATGTCTCAAACACATCTGTCCGAAAGGACATGCGGGTTCGAATCCCGCACCCGGCACTCTAGCTAAAAATTCCCAGCATTCGGGAATTCACCTCATCCGGTGAACTGTATGCAGAGTGCCCACACTTCACTCTTGCAACGGTCAGCCTGATCTGCATGACCACCCTTTCGCTGCGCGATCAAGCGGTCCATCTACTCCGCCGAGGCTTCAGCAACGCTGATGTCGCCCGCCGCCTCAAGGTTCCCATCGGCACGGTCGGGGCCTGGAAGCACTACGACCTCTCAAAGCGCGGTAAGGCTCCCGGTCGCAAACGGTCCACCTGCCCTCACTGTTACGGCGATGAGCTCAGCCGTGCCGCTTATGCCTATCTTCTCGGGCTCTACCTCGGCGACGGCCATATCCTGCTTCCCAACGAATACCGCAGGGCTCAGAGCCTCCAGATCACCTGCGATGACAAGTGGCCTGGAATCATGGACTCCGTCGAACAGGCCATGCGCATAGTCCTTCCGAACAACACGCCCTGTCGTGTCCGCCGGACCGGCTGCCGCGACGTGAAGGTCTACTCGAACCACCTCACCTGCCTCTTCCCGCAGCACGGCCCCGGCAAGAAGCACGAGCGCACCATCGCGCTGGAGCCCTGGCAGCAGGAGATCGTGGACGCGCACCCCTGGGAGTTCCTGCGGGGGCTGATCCACTCCGACGGCTGCCGGATCACCAACTGGGCCACCCGCACCGTCGGTGGCGTCACGAAGCGCTACGAGTACCCGCGGTACTTCTTCACCAACACGTCGACCGACATCATCGGCCTCTTCACCGCCACCCTCGACGCCGTCGGTGTCCGGTGGAAGAACGCTTCCCGGTCCAACGGGGGCTTCAACATCTCGATCGCCCGCAGGGACTCCGTCGCCCTCATGGACGCCCACATCGGCCCCAAGTACTGACGGCGGCGCGAGCCCTCGGAGGGCCGCGCCGCCGATGGCGCCTCAGACGTCCAACGTGCCCACGTGGTGGACGCGGACGAGGTTGGTGGAGCCGGCGAGGCCGGGCGGGGAGCCGGCGGTGATGACGACGATGTCGCCCTTCTGGCAGCGGCCCAGCGACAGCAGCGCCGCGTCGACCTGTTCGACCATCTGGTCGGTCGTCGGGGCGAAGGGGCCGAGGAAGGTCTCCACGCCCCAGGTGAGGGCGAGTTGGCTGCGCACGGCCGGTTCGTAGGTGAAGGCGAGGACCGGGATGGGCGAGCGGTAGCGGGTCAGCCGGCGCGCGGTGTCGCCGGACTGGGTGAAGGCGATCAGGTACTTGGCGTGCAGGAAGTCGCCGATCTCGGCGGCCGCGCGGGCGACGGCGCCGCCCTGGGTGCGCGGCTTGCTGCCGGCGGTGAGCGGGGGCAGTCCTGCGGCGAGGATGTCGTTCTCGGCGGCTTCGATGATCCGGCCCATGGTCTTGACCGTCTCGACGGGGTACTTGCCGACGGAGGTCTCGCCGGAGAGCATCACCGCGTCGGTGCCGTCCAGGACGGCGTTGGCGACGTCGGAGGCCTCCGCGCGGGTGGGCCGGGAGGCGTTGATCATCGAGTCGAGCATCTGGGTGGCGACGATGACCGGCTTGGCGTTGCGCCGGGCGAGCTTGATGGCGCGCTTCTGGACCAGCGGGACCTGTTCGAGGGGCATCTCCACGCCCAGGTCGCCGCGGGCCACCATGATGCCGTCGAAGGCGTCGACGACGGATTCGAGGTTCTCCACCGCCTGCGGCTTCTCGATCTTGGCGATGACCGGGACGAACCGGCCCTCCTCCGCCATGATCCGGTGGACGTCCTCGATGTCGCGGCCGCTCCGCACGAAGGAGAGCGCGATCAGGTCGGCCCCGGTGCGCAGCGCCCATCGCAGGTCGGCGACGTCCTTGTCGCTGAGTGCGGGGACGGAGACGGCGACGCCGGGGAGGTTGAGGCCCTTGTGGTCGGAGACCAGGCCGCCTTCGATGACGAGGCAGCGCACGCGGGGTCCGTCGACGGCGACGACCTCCAGGGTGACGCGGCCGTCGTCGACGAGGATGCGTTCGCCGCGGCCGACGTCGGCGGCGAGCCCGGTGTAGGTGGTGCCGCAGATGTCCTTGTCCCCCACGACGCCCTTGTCGGTGGAGATGGTGAACTCGTCGCCGCGTTCAAGGAGTACGGGCCCGTGGGCGAAGGTGTCGAGGCGGATCTTCGGGCCTTGAAGGTCGGCGAGGACGCCGACGCTCCGGCCGGTCTCGTCGGCGGCCTTGCGGACGCGTCGGTAGCGTTCCTCGTGCTCGGCGTGGGTGCCGTGGCTGAGGTTGAATCGGGCGATGTCCATCCCGGCGTCGACCAGGGTCTTGATCTGGTCGTACGAGTCGGTGGCGGGCCCGAGGGTGCAGACGATTTTTGCTCGGCGCATAGTGCTGAGACTAGGCATTACCGGCGCGTAACCACGAGGCGGGTCCGGACTGCGGGATGACCGTTGCGGTAAGGCGAGTTGAACAATCTGACACACCCTCGGACCGGTGTGCGAGCGCCTTGTCCCGTGCCTCCTCCGGTCACCCGGTGGCGGCCCGGCCGATGCGATTCCGTGAAGGGGTGTTCACCTCTGGTTCACCGTCACTTCCGTTGCAGCTCCCTGCCCGGCGGGACGCTCGTCACCCCCGGGTGACGGCCGGGGGGTTCCGGGTGACGGCCCGGGGATTCGGGTAACCACCCGGACGACGTAGACGACGCGACCGAAGTCGCGTACGAGGGGGAGGCGTTCGGCATGAAACGCGGCGCTCTGGGGGTGGTGGCGACCCTGGCCCTGCTGGGCTGGGTCGCCTATGCGCTGATCCCCGACGACCACAAGGGGGGGACCCAGGTGGTCACGGTCACCGGCCTGATCGGCTCGGAGAAGCGCGGCTTCTTCGAGGACAAGGACGTCAAGGACGAGCTGAAGAAGCGGGGCCTGGAGGTCCGGGCCGATTCGACCGGCTCGTGGACGATGAGCGAGCAGGCGAAGAGCACCAAGGGGCTGGACTTCGCCTTCCCCGCCAGTGCCGCCCCCGCCCGGGAGATCCAGCGCAACTGGCAGCTGACGGACTCGCCGCTGGTGCCCTTCTACTCCCCGCTGGTGATCGTGACGCACGAGTCGGCGGCGCAGGTCCTGAAGCAGAACCAGCTGGCGGACGTGGACGCCAAGGGCGTCTGGACGTTCCGGATGGACAAGTACGTGGAGGCGCTGAAGGCCGGCAGGAAGTGGAAGGAGCTTCCGGGCGCCGAGCAGCACCCGGAGCTGGCCGGTCCGCTGTTCGTGTCGACGACGGACCCGGAGACCTCGTCCTCGGGCGCGCTGTACCTGGCGCTGCTGTCGTACGTCGCGAACGGCAACCAGGTGGTGCAGGACGACGCCGGTGTGAGCGCCGTCCGGGACGTCCTGGCCACCGCGAACGGCCTCCAGGGCATGCAGAAGATCAGCAGTGACGAGCCGTTCCGCGACTTCTTCGCGGGGGTGGGCACGCTGGTCTTCGCGTACGAGTCGCAGGCCGCCGCGCTGCCGCTGCAGGGCAAGGACACCGGGGACATGGTGGTGATGTACCCGGACACCACGATCCAGTCGGACCACACCCTGGTGGCCCGGACGGACAACGGCCGCAAGCTGGCCGACGTGTTGGAGAACGACGCGGTGCTGCGCGGGTTGGAGGCCCGGTACGGTCTCCGGCCCCAGGCCGACCAGGAAGCCTTCTGGAACCTGATGAAGGACAAGACGCCGCACTTCGCGCACGACCTGAGGAACTCCGGGTTCAAGCAGGCCACCCTGCCCTCGCTGGACAACCTCCTCAAGCTGACCGCCGCGGCGAAGGGTGGGAGCCCGAAGTGAACCTCCGTACGAAGCACCGCGGCGGACTCGCCGTGGCCCTGGCGGCCGTGCTGGCCGTGGTGACGGCCTGCACCTCGTCCGGCGGCGACAAGGCCGGTCCGCAGCCCTCCGATCCGCCCGCCGAGACCGCCCGGCCGGGGGTGCTGCGCGTCCTGGCGGGCAGCGAGCTGCAGGACCTGGCGCCGGTCCTGGAGGAGGCCCGGAAGGCCACCGGGGTGACGGTGCAGTTCTCCTGGACGGGCACCCTGGACGGCGCCGACGCGGTGTCCTCGGGCCGCGCGGACGGCAAGTACGACGCGGTGTGGTTCCCGTCCGACCAGTACCTGCGGCTGGATCCGGTCGGGAAGTCCAAGGTGCTGTCGGAGACGCCGGTGATGGTCTCGCCGGTGGCGATCGGGGTGCGTTCCTCGGTGCTCGGCGACCTGGGCTGGGGCGACGGCTCGAAGGTCACCTGGGCGCAGGTCGGCGATGCGGCGGCGGCCGGCAAGCTGACGTACGGCATGGCGGACCCGTCGCGTTCCAACTCCGGTTTCTCCACCCTGGTGGCGGTCGCCTCGGCGTTCTCCGGGGCGGACGGCGCGCTGGCCGAGGCGGACGTGCAGAAGGCGACGCCGCAGCTGAAGCAGTTCTTCACCGGCCAGAAGCTGACCTCCGGCTCCTCGGGCTGGCTGGCCCAGGCGTACACCCGGGCCGAGTCGGGCGTGGTGGGCGCGCTGGTGAACTACGAGTCGGTGCTGCTGTCGCTGAACAGGACGCTGCCGCCGCAGCAGCAGCTGACGGTGGTGCGCCCGGTGGACGGCGTGGTGTCGGCGGACTACCCGCTGTCGCTGCTGTCCTCGGCCGCGCCGGACCAGCGCGACGCCTTCCAGCGGCTGACCTCGTACCTGCTCAAGGACGACGTGCAGAAGCGCATCTCCGAGACGACGCTGCGCCGGCCCGCGACGGCGGGTGTGGCCCCGGCCGCGGGGCTGCCGACGGACCGCCGCCGGGAGCTGCCGTTCCCGGGCACCCGGGCGGTGGCGGACGGCCTGCTGGCCTCGTACCAGAACGACCTGCGCCGCCCGTCCCGGACGGTGTACGTGCTGGACACCTCGGGCTCGATGGAGGGTTCGAGGATCGCCTCGCTGAAGACCGCGATGGGCCGGCTGACCGGGGCGGACGACACCCGCGGGGTGCGCCGCTTCCGCAACCGCGAGGAGGTCACCCTGGTGTCCTTCGCGTCCTCGGTGAAGTGGTCCAAGACGCACGTGGTGCCGCCCACGGGCAGCCAGCCCGGTCCGCAGGCGGAGCTGGCGTCGATCAACGCGGACGTGCAGTCGCTGGCGGCCTCGGGCGGGACGGCGGTGTACGGCTCGCTGGAGGAGGCGTACCGGGTGATCGAGCGCCAGCAGGCGGCGGCGAACGACGACCGGTTCACCTCGATCGTGCTGATGACGGACGGGGAGAGCAACGTCGGTGCGTCGGACGCCGACTTCAAGCGCTTCCACGACGCGCTGCCGGCCCGGGAGAAGTCGATCCCGGTGTTCCCGATCAAGTTCGGGGAGGCGGCGGTGGCCCAGCTGCAGGGGATCGCGGACATCAGCGGCGGGAAGCTGTTCGACGGCTCGGGCTCGCTGGACGGGGCGTTCGAGGAGATCCGTGGGTACCAGTGACGGTCCGGCCGGGCGGCTGGGGCGGTACCTGAACTCGGCCAGGAACTGGGCCGGCCTCGGGGGCGCCGCGGTCGGGGTGGGGCTGCACGAGTTCGGGCTCGGCGGGGGCCTGTGGCCGGGGGTGGCGGCCGCCCTGTACGGGGTCGGCGCCCTGGTGGCCCCCGGGCCCAAGGCCGGCCCGCCGGACGAGCCGCCGGAGGGGCCGCCGCACGCCGGTGGTGGCGGCTCGGACCCGGGCCGGGAGTCGGGGGCCGGGTCCGGTTCGGGGACCGGGTCCGGGTCCGGTTCGGGGGCCGGGTCCGGGTCCGGTTCGGGGGCCGCCGCCCACTCCGTGTCGGTGTCGGGGCCGTCGGCGGCGGTGGTGCCGGAGGGGCCGCCGACCCCGCCACCGCCCCTGCCCGACCCCGAGTTGGAGGCGCTGGCCGCCTATCTGGACACCGTGCCGCTGCCGCCCTCCGCCGGGGTGGACGACCTGGTGGCGGCGCTGCGCGTGGCCGGCCCGGGCCCGGTGGCGGAACGGATCGTCCGGCACCGGCTGCCGCTCGCGGTGGCCGGCTACCTGCGGGCGCGGACCTGGCAGCCGTGGGTGGGCCCGGACGCCCCGGACCCGGCGGCCGAGCTCGGCCGCGAGGTGGTCCTGCTGACCACCGACCTGGCCTGATCGGGGGCCGGTGCCCGGCCGGGCACCGGCCCCCGATCCGCCGGCTCGCCCCGGCGAAGGCCCAGCTCAGGCCCAGCTCAGGCCCCGATGGTTGCCCTGCTCAGGCCGCGGCGATGGCCCGGCTCAGGCCCCCGGCCGGATGCCCGTTCAGGCCCGAAACCTCCCCTTTACCACCCTCACCCCCACCCGTCCGCGTCACGAACGAGTCGCCAAGATCTCACCTCTTGGACAGGTCCGGGGGCTATCCAGTGACCCGGCCCGCACGGCACACTTCTACGCGCGTCCCTCTACGCGCGTCGACGCATTGACGCGCCGACACGTGGACGCGCACCCACTCACGCAGCCAAGTTGACGGTCCATCTGCCGTCGCCCCACTCGGGAGAGTCGTCCATGCCCCTGAACCGCCGTGACTTCGTCACCCGGTCCGCCGCCACCGCCGCCGGCGCCGCCCTCGTCGGCGGTGCCGCCGTGGCCGCCGCCCCCTCCGCCGCGGCCGCCGAGCCGGACACGGCGGCCGCCAAGGGCCAGCGCAAGCCGCGCAAGCAGGCCTTCACCGTCATGGGCACCACCGACCTGCACGGCCGGGTGCTGAACTGGGACTACTTCACCGACGCCGAGTACGTCGACAAGGCGCACAACGCGGTCGGCCTCGCCAAGATCTCCACCCTGGCCAACCAGGTGCGCGAGGAGAAGGGCTGGAACCGCTGCCTGCTGATCGACTCCGGTGACATCATCCAGGGCACCCAGCTGACCTACTTCTACGCCCGGATCGAGCCGATCGCCACCGACGGCGACACCGTCCCGGACCACCCGATGGCCGTCGCCATGAACCTCATGGAGTACGACGCCGCCGCGCTCGGCAACCACGAGTTCAACTACGGCATCCCGACCGTGAAGGCCTTCGAGGACCAGCTGGAGTTCCCGCTGCTGGGCGCCAACGCGCTGCACGCGAAGAACGAGAAGCCGGCCTTCCCGCCGTACGTGATCAAGGAGATGCACCTCGGCGAGGGCAAGCCGCTGAAGGTCGGCATCCTCGGCCTCACCAACCCGGGCATCGCGATCTGGGACAAGGCCAACGTCAGCGGCAAGATGGTCTTCCCGGGCATCGTGGAGACCGCCGCCAAGTACGTGCCGCGGATGAAGGCGGCGGGCGCGGACGTCATCGTCGTCTCGGCCCACTCCGGCATCGACGAGGCGACCACCTACGGCGACCAGCTGCCCTGGCCCGAGGACGCCTCCGGCGAGATGGCGGAGACCGTCCCGGACATCGACGCGGTCCTGGTGGGGCACACCCACAAGGAGGTCGCGCAGCGCCTGATCGTCAACAAGAAGACCGGCAAGACGGTCGTGCTGTCCGAGCCGCTGTGCTGGGGCCAGCGTCTGAGCTGCTTCGACTTCGAGGTCGAGTTCGCCGACGGCGCCTGGAAGGTCACCTCGGTCTCCTCGCGGGTGCTGAACTCCAACACCGTGCCGGAGAACCCGGAGATCACCAACGCGATCACCGACCAGCACAAGAAGGTCGTCGCGTACGTCAACCAGAACATCGGCACCAGCAAGATCGAGCTGTCGATCGCCGAGTCCCGCTTCAAGGCCACCCCGATCATCGACCTGATCGGCAAGGTCCAGGCGGACGCCGTCAAGGCCGCGCTGGCCGGCGGGCAGTACGCCAACCTCCCGGTGCTGGCCCAGGCCGCCCCGTTCAACCGCACCGCCCTGATCCCCTCGGGCCAGGTCAAGCTGCGCGACGCCGCCGGCCTCTACATCTACGAGAACACCATGGAGGCCCGCATCCTGACGGGCGCCCAGCTCAAGGACTACCTGGAGTTCTCGGCGAAGTACTACAACCAGCTCGCCCCGGGCGCGCCGGTCGACAAGGACGCCCTGACCGGCGCCGAGGCCACCCCGGACTACAACTACGACTCGGTCTACGGCCTGACCTACGACATCGACGTCGCCCAGCCGAAGGGCTCGCGGATCGTCAACCTGTCGTTCCAGGGCAAGCCGATCGACCCCGCCGCCCAGTTCGTCCTGGCCGTCAACAACTACCGCGCCAACGGCGGCGGCAACTTCCCGCACGTGGCCGGCGCCAAGCTGGTCTGGTCGAACTCCGACGAGATCCGCAACACCATGATCGCCTGGGTGAAGGCCAAGGGCGTCATCGACCCCGCCGACTTCTTCACCGACTCCTGGCGCCTGGTCCGCGCCGGCCAGCCGGTCTTCTGACCGGCACCACCGCCCCTCCGAGGCGCCGCCGGGCCCGTCCGCCCGGCGGCGCCTCGCCGCATCCGGAGCGGTGGCAGGATGCCGCCATGACCGAGTCGGATCGCCGAGTCCTCACCTACGCACGCACTCTGACCCCACCACCTGGCTGGAAGGTCGAAGTCTCCGGTACCACCATCGTCATCACGGCGAGCCCGTCCACCACCCACGCACACACCCTCTGGCTCGTCCGCAGCCAACTCGACGCACACTGCCCGACCGGCCTGATGCCGAGCGAGAACACCGACCTCGTCTCGCCGGTCATCGGCGCGCTGCGCAACCCCGACCTGACCTACTTCCGGTTCCCCCTCGACGAATCCGGCGGCACCGAGGTGCCCG
Organism: Kitasatospora sp. NPDC096140; assembly: GCF_040303045.1. Taxonomy (NCBI): domain Bacteria; kingdom Bacillati; phylum Actinomycetota; class Actinomycetes; order Kitasatosporales; family Streptomycetaceae; genus Kitasatospora; species Kitasatospora sp. NPDC096140. The sequence continues at coordinate 16,186 of NZ_JBEOUW010000024.1, read as the reverse complement.
CCGAAGAGGCCGCCATCGCCGTGGAGATCGTCTCCCCGTCGAACCCGGAGAACGACCTGGTCGGCAAGGTCCGCGACTACCCGCTGATGGACATCCCGCTGTACCTCGTGATCGACCCGCGCAACGGCGACATCACGCTCTACTCCGAGCCTTCCCCCACCGGCTACCACCGACAGTGGACCGGCAAGTTCGGCGACCTCGTACCGATTCCCGCCCCCTTCGACTTCGAGCTGGCCACCGACACCCTGCTCCGCTATCCCGACTGACACGCTCGTCCCGCGAGACGATCGGACATCCAGTGAAGACTGGAGGATATTCATCCGCTCGCCTGCCCTTCCTATCGTTGAGCACATCGAGAACGGCCCCACGGGGGGCCGGTGTTGACCGGGCAGGGAGTGAGTGCGATGCGTGCGGTGGTGCAGCGGGAGGTCGGCGGGCCGGAGGTCCTGGAGGTCGCCGAGGTGGAGCGTCCGCACCTGCTGAGCGGCGAGGTGCTGGTGCGGGTGAAGGCGGCCGGGGTGAACCCGGTGGACGTGGGCGTGCGGGCGGGCATGTTCCCGCTGCTGGGCGCGCCGCCGTTCACGGTGGGCTGGGACGTCTCCGGGGTGGTCGAGGAGGCCGCGCCCGGCGCCCGGTACCGGGTGGGCGAGGAGGTGTACGGGATGCCGCTCTTCCCCCGCGCCGCGAACGCCTACGCCGAGTACGTGGCCGCGCCGTCCCGCCAGCTGGCCCGCAAGCCCGCCTCGATCGACCACGTGCAGGCCGCCGCGCTGCCGCTGGCCGCGCTGACCGCCTGGCAGGGTCTGGTGGACGCGGCGGGCGTCGGTGAGGGGCAGCGGGTGCTGATCCACCGGGCGGCGGGCGGCGTCGGCCACTTCGCCGTGCAGATCGCCAAGGCCCGTGGCGCGTACGTGATCGCGCTGGCGAGCGAGCCCAAGCACGCCTTCCTGAAGGAGATCGGCGCCGACGAGGTCATCGACTACCGCACCACCGACTACACCCGCGCGGTGAAGGACGTCGACGTCGTCTTCGACTCCTCCTCCGAGAACACCCGCGCGCTGGAGGTGCTGAAGCCCGGCGGCCACCTGGTGAGCATCATGGAGCACCGCGACCGGGAGCTGGCCGCCGCGGTCGAGGCCGCCGGACGCCGCTTCGCGGGCGTCTTCGTCGAGCCCGACCACGCCGCGCTGGAGGCGATCGCCGCCCTGGTGGACGAGGGCCGGATCCGTCCGCACGTCGCGCAGGCCTTCCCGCTGGCCGAGGCCGGCCGGGCGCACGAGCTGGTGGGCTCCGGTAGCGTCCAGGGCAAGGTCGTCCTGACGGTCGACTGAGGACTCGGCCGAACGCTCGACCGAGAACTCGACCGCAGACCGTCGAGGACTCGACCGCGGACGGCCGGGGGCCGTTGAGGACCGCCGGTGAAAGCACCCAAGGGGGACGGGCGTTGGACATCCTGACCGAGGCACTGGGCTCGATGCGGACGGCCTACCCGTCCTCCGCCCGCACCGAGGGCCGCGCACCGTGGGCCCTGCGCCTGCCCCCGGTGCTCGGCGCCGGCTTCCACGTGGTGCTGTACGGCACCTGCTGGCTGATCCCCCTGGGCACCGGGGACGGCTCCGGCCGGCAGGAGCCGATCGCGCTCAGCCCGGGCGACGTCGTCTTCCTGCGGGACGGCGGCGGCCACGTCCTGGCCGACCACCCGGACACCCCGGCGGTGGACGCCCAAGACTGCGTGAAGGACTCCGCCCCGCCGATCGGCACCCTCACCCTGGGCGGCGGGGGCGCCCGCACCAGCCTGCTGTGCGGCAACTACCACCTGGACCAGGGCCGCCCGCACCCGATGGTCCGCCAGCTGCCGGCCCTGATCCACCTGCCGACCCGGCACGGCCGCCACCCCGAACTGGCCGCCGCGGTGCAGCTGTTGGGCATCGAGCTGGAGAACCCGCGGATCGGCTCGACCGGCATCGTCCCGGCGCTGATCGACTCGCTGCTGCTGTACATCCTGCGGGCCTGGTTCGAGGACCAGCCCGCCGCGACGGCCGCCGGCTGGGCGGCGGCGCTGCGGGACGCCGCCGTCGCGCCGGCCCTGACCGCGATCCACGAGGCGCCGGCCACCCCGTGGACGGTGGAGTCGCTGGCGGACCGCGCGGGCCTGTCCCGGGCCGCCTTCGCCCGCCGCTTCACCACGATGGTGGGCGAGCCGCCGATGGCGTACCTGACCCGCTGGCGGATGACCACCGCGGCCCGGCTGCTGCGCGAGTCGGAGGCGCCGCTGACCTCGGTCGCGGCGCAGACCGGCTACGGCTCGGAGTACGCCTTCGCGAAGGCGTTCAAGCGGGAGTTCGGCCTGGCCCCCGGCGGTTACCGCCGGGAGGCCCGCGCCGCGTAGGCGCCCGCGGCCGGAGCCGGGCGCCTACGCAGTGCCGCACGCCGGCCGGCCCCGCGCCAGTCAGCGCCACACGCCGGCCGGCCCCGAACGCCGCCCGGCCCCGACCCCCGCTCAGAACGGGAACGCCGCCCGCCCGTGCTGCACCGAGATCCACTTCACCGTGGTGAAGGCGTCCACCGTCGCCTCCCCGTTGAGCCGCCCGACGCCGGAGTTCTTCTCCCCGCCGAACGGCACGCCCGGCTCGTCCGCGATGGTCCCGCCGTTGACGTGGACCATGCCGGTCTCGATCCGCTGGGCGAGCCGCACCCCGCGCTCGACGTCGGCGGTGTGCACGGCGCCGCTGAGCCCGAACGGCGTGTCGTTGGCGATCCGCACGGCCTCGTCCTCGCCGTCGAAGGGCACCAGCAGCACGACCGGGCCGAACAGTTCGCGCTGCAGGATCGGCGCGTCCTCGGCGAGGCCGGTGAGCACGGTCGGCGCCATCAGGCTGCCGGTGGTGGCGCCGCGCAGCAGTGCGGTGGCGCCGGCGGCGAGCGCCTGGTCGATCTGGGCGGAGAGGGCGTCGGCCTGGACGGGGTTGATCAGCGGGCCGATGTGGGTGGCCGGGTCCTTGGGGTCGCCGACGGTGAGCGAGGCGACCTTGGCGACGAACTTCTCGGTGAACTCGGCCTCGACGGCGCGGTCCACCAGCACGCGGTTGGCGGACATGCAGACCTGGCCCTGGTGGACGAAGCGGCTGAACACGGCCGCGTCCACGGCGTAGCCGACGTCGGCGTCGTCCAGCACGATCAGCGCGCTGTTGCCGCCGAGTTCCAGGACGGAGCGCTTGAAGTTCGCGGCGGCGACGGTCCCGACGTGCCGGCCGACCTTGTCGGAGCCGGTGAAGGAGATCACCTTGGGCACCGGGTGCTCGATGAAGCTGTCGCCGATCTCGGCGATGTCGGTGATCACGACGTTCAGCAGGCCGGGCGGCAGGCCGGCGTCCTCGAAGAGCTTGGCGATCAGGCCGCCGCCGACCACCGGGGTCTCCTGGTGGGGCTTGAGCACCACGCCGTTGCCGAGGGCGAGCGCCGGGGCGACCGCCTTGAGCGCCAGGAACAGCGGGAAGTTGAACGGGCTGATCACGCCGACGACGCCGACCGGCAGCCGGTAGAGCCGGTTCTCCTTGCCCGGGGCGGATGAGGGCAGCAGCCGGCCCTCGGCGGCCACGGACAGGTGCAGGCACTCCCGCAGCACGTCCTTGACCAGGGAGAGTTCGAAGCCCGCCTTGAGCGCGGTGCCGCCGAGTTCGGCCGTGATCGCCGCGACGATCTCGGGCTCGCGCTCCTCCAGCAGGTGCAGCGCGCGTTCGAAGACCAGTCGGCGCCGGTAGGGGTTGGTGGCGGCCCACCCCTTCTGGGCGCGCTCGGCGGCGCGGTAGGCCCGGTCGACCTCGGCGACGGTGGCGACGGTGATGGTGGCGAGCTTGTCCCCGGTGTAGGGGTCGACGTCGACGATGTCCCAGGAGCCGTTGCCGGTGCACCACTCGCCGTCGATGTACTGCAGCGCCAACTCGGAGAAGTACGACATCTGTTCCCTCTCATGCACCGACCTGATGGAACATCATCGTACTGATGTGTCAAAGCTCCTGGCGTACCGCGTGCAGCAGGTCGCGGGTCCGTGTCGGGTCCAGGCTGTCGGCGACGAGGTCGTCCATCGCGTGGCGGTACTCGGCGACCTCGGCGGGCTTGTCGAGGTAGAGCGCGGTGGTGAACTGCTCCAGGTAGACGACGTCGGAGAGCTCCGGCTCGGCGAAGCCGAGCACCGTGAAGGCGCCGCTCTCCGCCGACAGCCCGGCGTTGCCGAACGGCAGCACCTGCAGCCGGACGTTGGGCAGTTCGGCGAGCTCCAGCAGTCGGTCCAGCTGGCTCCGCATCAGCTCGGACCCGCCCCAGGGGCGGCGCAGCGCCGCCTCGTCCAGCACGGCGACGAGTTGCGGGGCGCGTTCGTCGGTGAGCAGCGCCTGGCGCTTGAGCCGGACGTCGACCCGACGCTCGATCTCCTCGGCGCCGTGGTCGTGGCAGCCGGCGGTGACGACGGCCCGGGCGTAGTCGGCGGTCTGCAGCAGGCCGTGGACGAACTGGACCTCGTAGCTGCGGATCTCGGCGGCGGCCTCCTCCAGTCCGAGGTAGTTCTGGAACCAGCCGGGCAGGACGTCGCCGTACTCGTGCCACCAGGAGTTGGCGTTGGCGTCGCGGAGGAGTCCGAGGACGGTGGCGCGTTCCTGTTCGGCCTCGACGCCGTAGAGGGTCAGCAGGTCGGCGACGTCGCGTTCCTTGAAGCCGACGCGGCCGAGTTCCATCCGGCTGATCTTGGACTCCGAGGCGCGGATCGAGTAGCCGGCTTCCTCCCGGCTGACGCCTCTGGCCTCGCGGAGCTTGCGCAGCTGGGTGCCGAGCAGCAGACGCCGTACCGTCGCGCCTCCGCCTGCCTGAGTCGTGCCCATCGAAGTCAACCTCCGCACTCGCGCAGCCCCCCGGCCGTCGGCGGCAGTCTGCCACCTGGCACCGACGAACAACAGCCCGTGCCGGGAGGCTTTCCGCCTGCTGTGAGAAGCCTGTGGTTCCGCTGTGAGCCGACCCTCGGTGCACGGAGGAGTGTCACGCCGGTGGTGCGCCCCCGCGGGTGAGTTCTTTCCCCGTGCGCCCCGGTGGGAACCCGTCTGCGCCCGTTCCCGGGCTCGCGCTGTCCGGAGGTGCCGGGGGGTGCCCGTACGCTGCCCGACGGCCTCTCCCGGTGTCTCCCGGGGCTTCTCGGCGCCGCCCGGAGAACAGCCCGGCGAACGGTCCGGAGAACAGCCCGGAGAACACCCCGGGGAGCGCCCCGGAAAGCGCCCCGGAAAACGCGACGGCGCCCGCCCTCCAACTGGTCGGGGAAGAGGGCAGGCGCCAGGAGACCGCGTTGGCCCGGCGACGCTGGCGGGGGCAGCGGGTTGAGCTCCCGGCGATGCGGCGCCGGGGGTTCGGGGGCCGGTCGGACCGTCAGACCACCAGGGGGCGGTCCGTGGGTCGGATCGGGGCGGGAAGCGGGGTCTTGCCGCCCAGGTACGCGTCCACCGCGGCGGCGGCCGAACGGCCTTCCGCGATGGCCCAGACGATCAGCGACTGGCCTCGGCCGGCGTCTCCGCAGACGTACACGCCATCGACATTGGTGGCGAACCGGCCGTCGCGGGCAATGTTACCCCGCGCGTCGAGGTCGGCTCCCAGCTGCTCGACCAGGCCGTTCCGCACGTCGGTGCCGGTGAAGCCCATGGCGAGGGTGACCAGCTGCGCCGGGATGGCCCGCTCGGTGCCCGGCACGGGCTCGAACCGGCCGTCCTTGAACTCCACCTCGACGAGGTGCAGTTCCTGGACGTTGCCGTCCTCGTCGCCGGTGAAGCGGGTGGTGTTGACGGAGTAGATCCGCTCGCCGCCCTCCTCGTGGGCGGAGGTGACCTTGTAGGTCATCGGCATGGTCGGCCACGGCTGGTGCCCGGGCCGCTCCTCGCCGGGCCGCGGCATGATCTCCAGCTGGGTGACGGAGGCCGCCCCCTGCCGGTGGGCGGTGCCGACGCAGTCCGCGCCGGTGTCACCGCCGCCGATGACCACGACGTGCTTGCCCTTGGCGCTGATCGGGGACTCGACGAAGTCGCCCTCCTGCACCTTGTTGGCCAGCGGCAGGTACTCCATGGCCTGGTGGATGCCCTTGAGCTCGCGTCCGGGCACCGGCAGGTCGCGGGCGGTGGTGGCGCCGGCGGCGACGACGACGGCGTCGAAGCGCTCGCGCAGCTGCTGCCCGGTGATGTCCTCGCCGACGTGCACGCCGGTGCGGAAGCGGGTGCCCTCCGCGCGCATCTGCTCGATGCGGCGGTTGATGTGGCGCTTCTCCATCTTGAACTCGGGGATGCCGTAGCGCAGCAGTCCGCCGATGCGGTCGGCCCGCTCGTACACCACGACGGTGTGTCCGGCGCGGGTGAGCTGCTGGGCGGCGGCGAGGCCGGCCGGGCCGGAGCCGACGACGGCGACGGTCTTGCCGGAGAGGCGCTCCGGCACCTGCGGGGTGACGCCGCCGCGGTCCCAGGCCTTGTCGATGATGGTGACCTCGACGTTCTTGATGGTCACCGCGTCCTGGTTGATGCCGAGCACGCAGGCCGACTCGCAGGGAGCCGGGCAGAGCCGCCCGGTGAACTCCGGGAAGTTGTTGGTGGCGTGCAGGCGCTCGATCGCGCCGGCCCAGTCGTCCCGGAAGGCGAGGTCGTTCCACTCGGGGATGAGGTTCCCGAGCGGGCAGCCGTTGTGGCAGAACGGGATGCCGCAGTCCATGCAGCGACCGGCCTGCTTGGTGATGATCGGCAGGAGGCTGCGCTCGACGTAGACCTCGTTCCAGTCCCGCAGACGGACGTCCACGGGACGGCGCTCGGCCAGCTGCTTGGGCGTGGTCAGGAAGCCCTTGGGGTCAGCCATTAGCCGCCTCCATCATCTTGCGAGTGGTCTCGGCCTCGGAGAGGCCATCGCGCTCAGCGGCGTCCTTGGCGGCGAGCACTGCCTTGTAGTCGGTCGGCATGATCTTGGAGAAGCGGGAGACGCCGCTGCCCCAGTCGGCCAGGAGTTCGGCGGCGACGGTGGAGCCGGTCTCCTCGTAGTGCTGCTGCACGGTCTCGCGCAGCCAGTCGCGGTCGTCGGCGGTGGGGGCCTCGATGCCCACCATGCCGTCGTTGACGTTCGCGGGGCGCAGGTCCAGGACGTACGCGATGCCGCCGGACATGCCGGCCGCGAGGTTGCGTCCGGTCTCGCCGATGATGACGACGCGGCCGCCGGTCATGTACTCCAGGCCGTGGTCGCCGACGCCCTCGACGACCAGGGTGGCGCCGGAGTTGCGGACGGCGAAGCGCTCGCCGGCCTTGCCGCGCAGGTGGATCCGGCCGCTGGTGGCGCCGTAGCCGATGGTGTTGCCGGCGATGACGTGGTTCTGGGCGTCGTTGCCGATGGCCGCGGCCTCGCGGGCCGGGCGGACGACGACCACGCCGCCGGAGAGGCCCTTGCCGACGTAGTCGTTGGCGTCGCCCTCCAGCCGCAGCGTGACGCCGCGGGGCACGAAGGCGCCGAAGGACTGCCCGGCGGAGCCGGTGAAGGTGACGTCGATGGTCCCCTCCGGCAGGCCCTCGCCGCGGTACCGCTTGGTCACCTCGTGGCCGAGCATGGTGCCGACGGTGCGGTTGACGTTGCGGATCGGCAGCTGGATGCGGACGGCGTCGCCGCGCTCCAGGGCGTCCTCGGCGAGCGTGATGAGCTGGTTGTCCAGGGCCTTGTCGAGCGCGTGGTCCTGGGTGGTGGTGCAGTGCCGGGCGGCGCCGTCGGGCAGGTCGGGCACGTGGAAGAGCGGGGCCAGGTCGAGCCCGGCGGCCTTCCAGTGGTCGATCGCGGCCTGGGCGTTGATGTACTCGGCGTGGCCGACGGCCTCCTCGATCGAGCGGAAGCCCAGGGAGGCCAGGATCTCCCGGACCTCCTCGGCGATGAACTCGAAGAAGTTGACGACGAACTCGGGCTTGCCGGAGAACCGGTCGCGCAGCACCGGGTTCTGGGTGGCGACGCCGACCGGGCAGGTGTCCAGGTGGCAGACGCGCATCATGATGCAGCCGGAGACGACCAGCGGGGCGGTGGCGAAGCCGAACTCCTCGGCGCCGAGCAGCGCGGCGATGACGACGTCGCGGCCGGTCTTCAGCTGGCCGTCGGTCTGGACGACGATGCGGTCGCGCAGCCCGTTGAGCAGCAGGGTCTGCTGGGTCTCGGCGAGGCCGAGCTCCCAGGGGCCGCCGGCGTGCTTGAGCGAGGTCAGCGGGGAGGCGCCGGTGCCACCGTCGTGGCCGGAGACCAGGACGACGTCGGCGTGGGCCTTGGAGACGCCCGCCGCGACCGTTCCGACACCGACCTCGGAGACCAGCTTCACGTGGATGCGGGCCGCCGGGTTGGCGTTCTTGAGGTCGTGGATGAGCTGCGCCAGGTCCTCGATCGAGTAGATGTCGTGGTGCGGCGGCGGGGAGATCAGGCCGACACCCGGGGTGGAGTGCCGGGTCTTGGCGACCCACGGGTACACCTTGTGGCCGGGCAGCTGGCCGCCCTCGCCGGGCTTGGCGCCCTGGGCCATCTTGATCTGGATGTCGTCCGCGTTGACGAGGTACTCGGAGGTGACGCCGAAGCGGCCGGAGGCGACCTGCTTGATCGCGGAGCGGCGCTCCGGGTCGTACAGGCGGTCCGGGTCCTCGCCGCCCTCGCCGGTGTTGGACTTGCCGCCGAGGCGGTTCATCGCGATGGCGAGGGTCTCGTGCGCCTCGCGGGAGATCGAGCCGTACGACATGGCGCCGGTGGAGAAGCGCTTGACGATCTCGGAGACCGGCTCGACGTCCTCGACCGGGATCGGCTCGCGGTCGAGGCCGTCCAGCCGGAAGAGGCCGCGCAGCGTCATCAGGCGGGCGGACTGCTCGTTCACCCGGTCCGTGTACTGCTTGAAGATGTCGTACCGGCGGTTGCGGGTGGCGTGCTGCAGCCGGAAGACGGTGTCCGGGTCGAACAGGTGCGGCTCGCCCTCGCGGCGCCACTGGTACTCGCCGCCGATCTCCAGCGCGCGGTGCGCGGCGGGGATACCGGAGGCGGGGTACGCCTTGGCGTGGCGGGCGGCGGTCTCCCGGGCGAGTTCGTCCAGGCCGATGCCGCCGAGCTTGGTGGTGGTGCCGGCGAAGTAGCCGTCGACCAGGGCCTGGGAGAGGCCGATGGCCTCGAAGACCTGGGCGCCGCGGTAGGAGGCGACGGTGGAGATGCCCATCTTGGACATGACCTTGAGCACGCCCTTGCCGAGCGCCTTGATCAGGTTCTTGATGGCCTTCTCGGGCTCGACGCCCTGGATGAACACGCCCTGGGCGACGAGGTCCTCGACGGACTCCATGGCCAGGTACGGGTTGACCGCGCCGGCGCCGTAGCCGATCAGCAGCGCGACGTGGTGCACCTCGCGGACGTCGCCGGCCTCGACCAGCAGCGACACCTGGGTGCGCTGCTTGGTGCGGATGAGGTGGTGGTGGATCGCGGAGGTGAGCAGCAGGGAGGGGATCGGGGCGTGCTCGGCGTCCGAGTGGCGGTCGGAGAGCACGATGATCCGGGCGCCGTCGGCGATCGCGGCGTCGGCCTCGGCGGCGATCGCGGCGAGCCGGGAGGCCAGGCCCTCGCCGCCGCCGGAGACCTTGTAGAGGCCGGAGAGCGTGACGGCCTTGAGGCCGGGCTGGTCGCCGTCGGCGTTGATGTGGACGAGCTTGGCCAGCTCGTCGTTGTCGATCACCGGGAAGGTGATGCCGACCGAGCGGCAGGCGGCGGCCTCGGCGGCCAGCAGGTTGCCCTCGGGGCCGAGGTTGGAGAGCAGCGAGGTGACGAGCTCCTCGCGGATGGCGTCCAGCGGCGGGTTGGTGACCTGCGCGAAGAGCTGCACGAAGTAGTCGAACAGCAGGCGCGGCTTCTCGCTGAGCGCGGCGATCGGCGAGTCGGTGCCCATCGAGCCGAGGGCTTCGGCGCCGGTCTTGGCCATCGGCGCGAGGATGACCCGCAGCTCCTCCTCGGTGTAGCCGAAGGTCTGCTGGCGGCGGGTGACGGAGGCGTGGGTGTGCGCGATGTGCTCGCGCTCGGGCAGCTTGGCGAGCTGGATCTGCCCGGCGCCGACCCATTCCTGGTAGGGGTGCTCGGCGGCGAGGGCGGACTTGATCTCCTCGTCCTCGACGATGCGGCCCTCGGCGGTGTCGATCAGGAACATCCGGCCGGGCTGCAGGCGGCCCTTCTTGGCGACCTTCTCCTGGTCGATGTCGAGCACGCCGACCTCGGAGGAGAGGACGACCAGGCCGTCCTCGGTGATCCAGTAGCGGGCCGGGCGCAGGCCGTTGCGGTCGAGCACGGCGCCGATCTGGGTGCCGTCGGTGAAGGTGACGCAGGCCGGTCCGTCCCAGGGCTCCATGAGGTTGGAGTGGTACTGGTAGAAGGCGCGGCGGGCCGGGTCCATGGTGGCGTGGTTCTCCCACGCCTCCGGGATCATCATCAGCACCGAGTGCGGCAGCGAGCGGCCGCCGAGGTGGAGCAGTTCCAGGACCTCGTCGAAGGAGGCGGAGTCCGAGTGGTCCGGGGTGCAGATCGGGAAGATCCGCTCCAGGCCCTGCCCGTTCCGGTTGGCCGGGATGAGGTCGGTGACGAGCTGGGACTCGCGGGCGCGCATCCAGTTGCGATTGCCCTTGACCGTGTTGATCTCGCCGTTGTGCGCGACGAAGCGGTACGGGTGGGCGAGCGGCCAGCTCGGGAAGGTGTTGGTGGAGAAGCGCGAGTGCACCAGGCCGATCGCGGACGCGTAGGTGCGGTCCGAGAGGTCGGGGAAGAAGGGCTCCAGCTGGCCGGTGGTCAGCATGCCCTTGTAGACGATGGTGCGCGCGGACAGCGACGGGAAGTAGACCCCGGCCTCGCGCTCGGCCCGCTTGCGGACGACGAAGGCGGTCCGGTCGAGCTCGATGCCGGCGAGGCCGTCCTTGCTCAGGAAGACCTGGCGGAAGCGCGGCATCACGCTGCGCGCGGTGGAGCCGAGCAGGTCCGGGGTGACGGGGACGTCGCGCCAGCCGAGGACGGTGAGGTCCTCGTCGGCGGCGATGGCCTCGATCTGCGCGACGGCGGCGGCGTCCTGGTCGTCGTCGTCGGGCAGGAAGGCGATGCCGACGGCGTAGGCGCCGGCGGCCGGGAGTTCGAAGTCGACGCGGCCGCGCAGGAACGCGTCGGGGATCTGGGTCAGGATTCCCGCACCGTCACCGGAGTCCGGCTCGGCGCCGGTGGCGCCGCGGTGCTCCAGGTTGCGCAGGACGTTCAACGCCTGCTCGACGATGGTGTGGTCGGCGATGCCGGTCAGCGTGGCGACGAAACCGACGCCACAGGCGTCGTGCTCGTTTCGCGGGTCGTACAGGCCCTGAGCAGCAGGTCGCGCATCCGGCACGAGCGAGTACGGCTGGCGGGCGGCGCCGGCCTGGAGCTCGTTGGCGGAGTGCATGGATGCAGGCAGCATCGGCTCTCCCGTCGTCGTCTTTCGGCAAGTTGGTGCAAGTAGGGACGACGTTGGCCCTGATGCGATGGTGCGGTGTCGTGCAAGTTACATGATGCCCAGGATCCCGAGAAGCGGAATATCCCGTCCACATGGCGGGACGAGCCGCAGGTCAGGGGGTGTGGGAAGAAGGACGTGCCACAGTGCACGTCCCGACGATTGTGCCCAACGGTCCCCGGCCTGAAACAGGGGCGAAACCGGATCGCCACAGAGGCCGATCATGGCCGCCTGCGAATCCATTCCGGGAATCGGCCCACGGATGCGAATCCGCGGCGCCGAGGCCCGGATGGTGAGACTAGGCCAGGCATGACGCGACGCCCATGTGTGAAACGTCACGCATTGCCCGGCATAATCATGCAGAGTTCTGGGTCATCCCACAGGTCCCGACGACCGCTCGGCGGGCCTCAGCCCACGTGCCCGCCGATCAACGAGCCGAGCAGGTACGTCACCCCGGCCGCCGCGCCGCCCAGCACCAGCTGCCGCAGCCCGCTGAACCACCAGCTGCGGGCCGTCACCCGGGCCACCACCGCGCCGCACAGGAACAGCCCGGCCGCCGCCAGCACCAGCGCGGGCAGCAGCGAGGTCGCGCCCAGCAGGTACGGCAGCAGCGGCAGCAGCGCGCCGAGCGCGAAGCACAGGAACGACGACCCGGCCGCGACCAGCGGCGAGGGCAGGTCGGTGGGGTCGATGCCCAGCTCCTCGCGGGCGTGCACCTCCAGGGCCAGCTCCGGGTCGACCGACAGCTGCCGGGCCACCTCGTGGGCGAGCTCCGGGTCCACCCCGCGCGAGACGTACAGCTGGGCCAGCTCGGCCAGCTCGCCGTGCGGGTTGCGGCTCAGCTCCAGCCGCTCGGCCTCGATCTCGGCCTGCACCAGCTCCCGCTGCGAGGCCACCGAGGTGTACTCCCCCGCGGCCATCGAGCAGGCGCCGGCCGCCAGGCCCGCCAGGCCCGTGAGGATCACCGTGCCGTTGGACACCGCGCCACCGACCACACCGGTCATCAGCGCGAAGTTGGACACCAGGCCGTCCACCGCCCCGAACACGGCCGGCCGCAGCCAGCCGCCGTTGACGTCCCGGTGGTGACCGGCCGCGGGTATCCGGGGCTGGTGCCCGGCCTCGGGTTCCAACGTGGTCGCACTCATGTCCCTGTCCCCTCCGTCGTCATTGGTCCGCCCTGAACGTAGCCCTCCTGACCTGCGCATTTCCAGCAAAGTAAGGCTGTCCGAACACGACTGAGGCCACCCTTCGCATGCGCTGCGAAGGGTGGCCCCGGTCGGGGGAAGCCCCAGGTCAGATCGGGTTCTTGGCGTCCTCGTCGGCCTTGTCGGCGGCCACCGCAGCGGGTGCGGCGGCCGGCTTTCCGTCCACGGAACGGGACGACTTCGCCCCGCCCCCGCCTCTCCCGCCGTCGGCGTCCGACTTCTCCGCGGCCTTCTCCGCGCCCTTGATGTCCGCCTTCGCCGCGCCCTTGACGTCCGCCTTGTCCGCCTTGTCCGCGGCCACGCCCTCGGCGCCCTCCGCCTCCAGGTGCGCGGCCGGGTCGATGGTCGCCGGGTCCTCCCGGCCGGGCCGCTTCTTGCCGACGATCACCAGGTACGCCACGGCGCACAGGAACACCGCGATCGACACCCAGTCGTTCAGGCGCAGACCGAAGTAGACGTGCGCCTCGTCGATCCGCAGCCACTCGGTCCAGAACCGGCCCACCGTGTACGCGGCGACGTACAGCGCGAAGGCCCGGCCGTGGCCCAGCGTGAACCGGCGGTCCGCCCAGATCACCAGCAGCGCGACACCGACGCACCAGAGCGACTCGTACAGGAAGGTCGGGTGGTAGACGCCCTCCACGACGGTGCCGTCCGGCAGCACCTTGTGGATCTTCAGGCCCCACGGCAGCGTGGTCTCGCGGCCGTACAGCTCCTGGTTGAAGTAGTTGCCCCAGCGGCCCAGCGCCTGCGCGAGCGCGATGCCCGGCGCGATGGCGTCGGCGTAGGCGGGCAGCGGCACACCCCGGCGGCGGCAACCGATCCAGGCGCCGACCGCGCCCAGCGCGATCGCGCCCCAGATGCCGAGGCCGCCCTCCCAGATCTTGAGGGCGTTCCAGGGGTTCTTCCCCTCACCGAAGTACAGCCGGCCACCATCGGTGATCACGTGGTAGAGGCGGCCTCCGACCAGGCCGAACGGCACGGCCCACACGGCGATGTCACCGACCGTGTGTTTGGCACCGCCCCGGGCGACCCAGCGCTTGCTGCCGAGCCAGACGGCGACGACGACACCGAGGATGATGCAGAAGGCGTAGGCGCGCAGCGGGACTGGTCCGAGGTTCCAGACGCCCCGCGACGGGCTGGGAATGTAGGCGATATCCATGGCAGTTCCGACGCTACAGGGTCAATGGCCCGGGTCGGACACCCCCGGGGTCACAGAAGCCGAACAACAGGGGAAGCCGCCCCCTCCGGACGGGGAGGGGGCGGCGGGCCGGGCAGGGGGTTCAGCCGGCGTTCGGCGACGGGTTGTTGGCCTCCGAAGCCGCACTGGTCGGCGCCGGGGTCTGCCCGTGCGAGCCCGCCGTGCCGAGCTGCTTGCCCTGGTTCGCGGCGTCCACCCACTTCGCCAGGTTCTCCGGGGTGATCTCCTCGCTGCCGTTCTTCGGGTAGATCGGCTGGCCGTTGAGCAGCACCGTCGGGGTGGACTTGTAGCTGGACTTGTCGAAGTCCTGCTGCACCGAGGACACCCATCCGCCGTACTTGTTGTCGTTGACGCAGGCCTGGAACTCGGGCGTGTCCAGACCGTTGACCTGCTTCGCCAGGTTCAGCAGGACGGCCTTGTCGCCGAAGGCGTCGTTGGTCTCCTCCGGCTGGTTGCGGTACAGCACGTCGTGGTAGTCCCGGAAGTGCCCGGCGTCCTGGGCGCAGGCCAGCGCGTTGGCGGCGGTCTTGGAGCCCTTGCCCGGCACGGCCCGGTCGATGAACGACACGATGTGGTAGTTGGTGTAGACCTTGCCGGCGTCCTCCAGCTGGTCGACGGTCGGCGAGAACTCCCGCTCGAACATGCCGCAGGCGGGGCAGCGCGGGTCCTCGTAGACGGTGAGGACGGAGGGCGCGTTGCCGGCACCGACCGGGATGACGAGGTTCTTGTCGCCGATGGTCCCGGCCGGGGCGGCGGTCGGGGTCTCCGGCTTGGAGCGCTCGTTCTGCACCACGACGCCGACGACCACCGCGGCGGCGATCACCGCGAGCACGGCGCCGCCCACGATCAGCTTCTTCCTGCGCCGGGCGGAGGACTCCTCGGCCGCCCGCTGCTCCTGCATCCGCTCACGGGCGGTGCGCTTGCCTTCTCGGTTCTTCTCGCTCATTGCCTTGACATCCACGGTCGGGGGCCTTCGTCGGGTGCGGGGTGGGCGGGGACGGGGGTGCGGCGGGGCCGGCGGGTCAGGTCGCCAGCCAGCGGTCCACCGAGAACCGGGTACGGGGCCGCCACAGCAGCCACCCGGCCAGCAGCAGGAACCCGGTGTCGCGCAGGATCTCCTGCAGGTACGCGGTCTGGGACTCGTCGACGTGCCCGCCGCCGCCGAAGCAGCCGCAGTCGATCGAGATGCCGCGCGCCCAGGCGGAGGCGATCCCGGCGATGAAGACGAGCAGCAGCAGCGCCGAGACCCCGGCGACCAGCCGGACACCGAGCCCGATCACCAGCAGGAACGCGAGCGCCAGCTCCAGGAAGGGCAGGCCGTAGCCGATCGGCTTGACCAGGCCCTCGGGCAGGATCTCGTACGCCCGGACGGCCTGGGCCGCCTCCGCCGGGTCGGCGATCTTGGCCAGCCCGGCCCAGCCCCACACCACCGCGAGTCCGAGCCGTACGACCAGGCCGACCCACTCGCTCCAGACCGGCACCGGCCGCCGCTCCGACGGCGCGGGGACCGGGCCGTCGGGCTGCACTGCCGGGCCGGCCATCAGGGAACCCCCCTCGGGAAACTCGTTCACTTCCTGACGAACCGCAGGGAAGGAAGGGGGGTTCCTCCCCGTTCAGGAATCAAGCCGGAAGAGTGACGGCCTGTCCGATTCCGGCGAACACCCGTACGTCAGTGGCACCCCGGCATCCGCCCCGGATCGAACAGATCCGGCCGCCCGTGCCCCGCCCGCTCGGCGGCGTCCCACCGAGCCGCCTCGGCACACGCGACCGCGTCCCGCTCCGCCCGCTCCGCCCCCCGCTTGGCCAACGCCTGCCCCACCTCGGTGTGCGCCACGACGGCAGCACCCAGAGCCAGCGCAGCAGCCGCCGCCCGCAGCAGAACGGCCCGATGAAAACCCCGCACCGGCTCACCCCTTTCGCTCGCTCCGCTCCCCCGTACACCTCGTTCGTGCACTCGTCCCTCCACTCAACGCCCGTCAACCCCGCCTGATGCGTGTCGCCCCCACTGTTCACCCGTTCGGTGCCGCCCCAGCACCCCCACACACCCCAGCCCCAGCCACCCCCAGCCCCCACCCCCAGCCCCCCACCCCTAGCACCCCCACCCTCATCGAGAGGACCACCCCCACCCCGCCGCACCCACCCCCGGCCCCACCCCCCACCCACCCCCGTCCCTCCCCAGCGAGAGGGACGCGCTGCGGGGACGGACGGGGGCGGCGCAGGGGGTGGCCCGGAGAGGGGCGTTGCGGGTGATTTTCAGACTGCCAACGGCGC
>NZ_JBEOUW010000023.1:0-146087 GCF_040303045.1 Kitasatospora sp. NPDC096140 | reverse complement strand
GGGAGCGAGAGCGAGCCTGGTGGGATGAGTATCGAAACGTACTCGCAGCCGCGCCAATTGATGTGGCGGAAATCGTGAAGAAGTCCGGCAGAACGGGACTACCGCCCAGACGCGGAGGGTCCTGACATGCCGGACAATGGAGAAGGTGCGCGGGCCAGGAGGCCGGCGCCGAAACCGCGTGACGGCAGCGGGAGTTGCACGCACGGCCCACGCGGTGAAGCTGAAGCAGCAGAAGGAGTCACCACGATGTCGAACCAGCCCCAGGACCGTCCCGAGCGTCGATCGGACGACGGCCGAGGCTATGAGCCCCGGTCGCGTGGGGGCTGGTCGAACGACCGTGGCGCCTCCCGCCGCGACGACCGCCCCTCTGGCGGCGGCTACCGCCGTGACGACCGCCCGGGTGGCTACCGTCGCGATGACCGCGATGACCGTCCGCGTCGTGACGACCGTCCCTCCGGCGGTTACGGCCGTGACCGTGACGACCGCGGTGGCGACCGTGGCGGCTTCCGTCGCGACGACCGCCCGACCGGCGGTGGTTTCAACCGCGACCGTGGCGACCGTCCGTCGGGCGGCTTCAACCGTGACCGCGATGACCGCGGTGGCGACCGTGGCGGCTTCCGCCGCGACGACCGTCCCTCCGGTGGGTACGGCCGTGACCGTGACGACCGCGGTGGCGACCGTGGCGGTTTCCGTCGCGACGACCGCCCGTCGGGTGGTTTCCGTCGGGACGACCGCCCGAGCGGCTTCAACCGCGACCGCGATGACCGTCCGCGTCGTGACGACCGTCCCTCCGGCGGGTACGGCCGTGACCGTGACGACCGCGGTGGCGACCGTGGCGGTTTCCGCCGTGACGACCGTCCGGCCGGCGGTGGTTTCAACCGCGACCGTGGCGACCGTCCGTCGGGCGGCTTCAACCGCGACCGTGACGACCGCGGTGGCGACCGTGGCGGTTTCCGTCGCGACGACCGCCCCTCCGGCGGTGGTTTCAACCGCGACCGTGGCGACCGTCCCTCCGGCGGCTTCCGTCGGGACGACCGTCCGGCCGGCGGTGGTTTCAACCGCGACCGTGGCGACCGTCCGTCGGGCGGCTTCAACCGTGACCGTGACGACCGCGGTGGCGACCGTGGCGGCTTCCGCCGCGACGACCGTCCCTCCGGTGGGTACGGCCGTGACCGTGACGACCGCGGTGGCGACCGTGGCGGCTTCCGCCGTGACGACCGCCCCTCCGGCGGTGGTTTCAACCGCGACCGTGGCGACCGTCCCTCCGGCGGCTTCCGTCGGGACGACCGTCCCTCCGGCGGCTTCAACCGTGACCGTGACGACCGCGGTGGCGACCGTGGCGGCTTCCGCCGCGACGACCGCCCCTCCGGCGGTTACGGCCGTGACCGTGACGACCGCGCTGGCGAGCGCGGTGGTTTCCGTCGGGACGACCGCCCGAGCGGCTTCAACCGCGACCGCGGCGACCGTCCCTCCGGTGGGTACGGCCGTGACCGCGACGACCGCGGTGGCGACCGTGGCGGCTTCCGCCGCGACGACCGTGGTGGCGAGCGCGGTGGCTTCCGCCGTGACGACCGCCAGGGTGGTGGCTACCGCCGCGGCGGCGACGACCGTCGTGACGACCGCCGCGACGACCGGGACCGTCGGGACTACGACGACCGCCGTGGCAACTACGAGCCCGTCAAGCGCCTGCCGATCCCGGAGGACGTCACCGGCTTCGAGCTGGACGCGGACGTGCGCCAGGAGCTCAAGAGCCTGCCCAAGACCCTCGCGGACGATGTCGCCCGCAACCTGGTGATGGTGGCCCGCCTGCTCGACGGCGAGGCCGAGGAGGCCTACCAGTACTCGCGCGTCGCGCTCCGTCTGGCGTCCCGCGTGGCCGCCGTCCGTGAGGCGGCCGGTTTCGCCTCGTACATGACGCAGCGTTACTCCGAGGCGCTGACCGAGTTCCGCGCCGCCCGTCGGATGACCGGCCGCGCGGACCTGTGGCCGGTGATGGCCGACTGCGAGCGTGGTCTGGGCCGTCCGGAGCGGGCGCTGGCGATGGCCGGCGAGCCCGAGGTGAAGCAGCTGGACAAGGCCGGCCAGGTGGAGATGCGCCTGGTGGCGGCCGGTGCCCGCAGCGACATGGAGCAGTTCGACGCCGCCGTGGTGACCCTGCAGAGCCCGGAGCTGGCCTCCAGCTCCGTGCAGCCGTGGACCGCGCGCCTGCGGTACGCCTACGCCGAGGCGCTGATCGCGGCCGGCCGTGGCGACGAGGCCCGTGACTGGTTCGCCAAGGCGGCCGAGGCCGACACCGACGGCTCCACCAACGCCTCGGAGCGGCTCGCCGAGATCGACGGCGTGGAGTTCACCGACGCGCTCGACCCGGAGCTGGCCGAGGAGGAGGCCGAGCAGGCCGACGCCCCGGCGAAGAAGCGCACCGGTGACGTCGCCGACGACCGCGTGATCTTCGAGGACGAGGAGGACGTCGAGGAGTTCTACGACGAGGACGACCTCGAAATCGACGAGGACTTCGACGGCGTGGTGCCCGAGCGCGCCAAGGACGTCGAGTCCGCGGACGCCGAGGCCGAGGACGTCAAGGCCGACGAGGCCGACGCCAAGAGCTGAGCGATCGCGTAACGCCGTGAGGCCCTGCCGTTCCCGGACTTCCCGGGGTACGGCAGGGCCTCACGGCGTCCGGGCCCGTGGCACCGCGCGGCGAAGCGCGGGGACGGCCCGGCGCGGGGTCAGCCCAGCGTGAGGTTGCGCAGCACCAGTCCGGTGGCCGGCTTCGGCCCGAAGGAGGTGGACTTGCGCGGCATGGTGACGCCCTGCTCGGCCAGTCGGCGCACCACGCTCTCCCGGACCGGGTGCAGCAGGACGGCGGTGCCGCCGGTGCGCGCGGCCTCCCGTTCGGCGGCGACGGCGGTGTGCAGGTAGCCGATGTCGTCCGGGCCGTCGGGGACGTGCCAGGTGCGGTCGAGCAGGGTGGAGTGCAGGACGGTGGCGTCCAGGTGGCGCCACTCCTCCGGCCGGTCGCGCGGCACGGTGGCGTCCAGCAGCGACTCGTCGGGCTCGCCGAGCAGCCAGTAGACGCCGTCGCCACCCGTCAGCACGAAGCCGTTGCCGCCGTGGCGCTTCTGCTCGGCGAGCGCCTGGAGCGCGGCGGGCAGCGGGCCCGGGACCTCCTTGACCTTCCAGTGGTCGCCGAGCTTCTCCAGCGCCTCGGCCACGGGCAGCCGGTAGAGCACCCGGTGGATCGCGCGGACCCGCAGCGGGTAGCGGGCGGTGTCGACCAGGAGCACCATGCCGCGGTCCCAGGGGCTGCGCGGCAGGTGGCGGTGCTCGCGCTGGAGGCGCAGGTACATCTCCCAGCGGTGGTGGCCGTCGGCGATCAGCGCCCGGCAGGTCGCCAGGTCGCGACCGATCTCGGCGATGTCGGCCCGGTCGGTGACGGCCCACAGCCGGTGGTGGGTGCCGTCGCTGGTGGCGGTGGAGATCAGCGGCTCGCCCTCGACCGTCCGCTCGATCACGCCGGAGGCGCCGCCGTCGCCCCGGTAGGTGAGCAGCAGCGGTTCGAGGTTGGCCCGGGTGGTGCGCATCAGGCCGACCCGGTCGGCGACCGGCCGGGGCATCACGTCCTCGTGGGGGAGGACGACGCCGGCCTCGCGGCCGCTCACCGCGAGGGCGCCGATCAGGCCGCGCTGGAGCAGCTCGGGGGAGTCGGCGGTGGCGGGGACCCGTTGCTCGTACACGTAGATCGCGGGGGCCGGGTCGGCGGCGAGGATCCCCTCGCGCTGCCAGGCGGCCAGCAGACGCGCGGCGTGCCGGTACCGGGTGTCGCGGTCGGGGCGGTCGCCGGCGTCCTCGGGCTCGGGCCTGGGCAGGATCAGCCGGACCACGTTGTGCGGGTCGGCGGTCTCCAGGTCGAGCCGACGGCCCGGGTCGACCACGTCGTACGGCGGGGACGTCACCGCGGCCAGGGCGCCGACCCGGTCGGGGACGTAGCGCAGGCCGCGGAAGGGGGACAGGGACAGGCCGGCGGTGGCGACGTGCCCGGGATCGCCGGGGCCGCCCTCGGGAGTCTCGACTCCGTCTTCTGCACTGGGTGCGCTCATTCTGGGCATCGTAACCGGGTACGCGTTGTTGAGAGATCGGAACACCCGTGCCGACTCGTGGGGCGGGTGTGCGACCGAGGGCGAGGTACCGCATGGACGACGGGCAGGAACGGGTGGACGGCGGCGGTTCGACCGGGTCGGGCGGGCCGGTCGGCGGGGTGCCGCCGCAGAGCCGGTCCGGGGAGCCCGCAGGGGACGTGTACGACTGGTTCCGCCGCGGCGCGCAACTGTTGGCGCAGGGCCATCCGGCGGCCGCCGAGCAGCTGCTGGCGAGAGCGGTGGCGGCCGAGCCGCACTCCCGCAGCATCCGGGAGGCCCTGGCCCGGGCCCAGTTCGACGCGGGTTCGTACGCCGCCGCGCTGGAGAACTTCCGGGCGGTGGCGCTGGCCGACCCGTCGGACGACTACGCTCAGTTCGGGTGGGGGGTCACGGCAGCCCGGCTGGGTGACTTCGAGACCTCCGCCGAGCACCTGGCGCTCGCCGTGGCGATGCGGCCGGAGACCGACCACTACCGGGCGGCCCTGCGGCAGACCCGGGCGACGCTGGCGGCCCGGGCCGGCGCGTACGGCCCGCTGCTGCCTGGGGCTCCCGGGTACCTGGCGCCCCCGCCCGGGGAGGCGGACCGGGCCGGGGGCGAGCCGGACGGCGCCGACGGCGCCGAGGGCGACGTCCGACCGGCCGACGGCTGACCGACGGGCGCAGGGCCGACGGATGCCGGGTCGGTGAGTGCCGGGTCGACGGGTGCCGGGCCGACCGTGGGGCCCGACGGGCCCGGTGCCGGTGGGCGCGGCGTCGCACAGCGTGGTGCGGCGGCGAGGTGTACGACGTGATCGACGACGCAGTGAACGACGACGCAGTGAACGACGACGCAGTGAATGAGGTAGCGCAGCCATGACCGATTCGGCCACCCCCGTGCGACGGACCGCCCCCGGCGGCAGCGAGCGGCCGCTGACCGAGGCCTACGACACGGCGCTGCTGGACCTGGACGGCGTGGTCTACGCGGGCGCCCGGGCGATCGAGCACGCGGTGTCCGCCCTGGACGCCGCCCGGACGGCCGGGATGCGGCTGGCCTACGTGACCAACAACGCCTCCCGCCCGCCGCGGGTGGTGGCCGAGCACCTGACCGAGCTGGGCGTGCCGGCCGAGCCGACGGACGTGATCAACTCGGCGCAGGCGGCCGCCCGGGTCGTCGCCGAGAAGGTGCCGGCCGGGGCGAAGGTGCTGGTCGTGGGCGGCCTCGGGCTGGAGGAGGCGCTGGCCGACCTGGGGCTGGTCGCGGTCCGCTCGCTGGCCGACGAGCCGCTCGCGGTGGTCCAGGGCTTCGACCCCTCGGTGGGGTGGGCGGACCTGGCGGAGGCCTCGTACGCGGTGCAGAGCGGGCTGCCGTGGGTGGCGTCCAACCTGGACCTGACGGTGCCGCGGGCCCGCGGTATCGCGCCGGGCAACGGCACGCTGGTCGCGGCGGTGCGGGCGGCGACCGGGGTGGAGCCGGAGGTGGCGGGCAAGCCGCTGCCGCCGATGCACCGGGAGACCGTGCTGCGCACCGGCGCGAAGCGGCCGCTGGTGGTCGGGGACCGGCTGGACACCGACATCGAGGGCGCCTTCAACGGCGGGGTGGACAGCCTGCTGGTCTTCACCGGGGTGACCACCCCCGAGCTGCTGCTGGCGGCCCCGGTCGAGCACCGGCCGACCTACCTGGCTGCCGACCTGCGCGGGCTGCTGGTCCCGCACGCGGCGGTGACGGCCGAGGCCGGCGGCTTCGCGTGCGGCGGCCGGGTCGCGGACGTGGAGGGCGGCGCGCTGCGGCTGACCGGGTCGGGCGACCGTTGGGACGGTCTGCGGGCGCTGTGCGCGGCGGCGTGGGCGGCGCTGGACGCGGACGGTGAGCCGGTGGACGGACGGAAGGCCCTGGCCGAGCTGGGCTTCTGAGGTCCGCCGGGGCCCGGTGGTCCCGGCTCCTGCGGAACGGGGCGGGCCGGGGCCGGCGTCAGAGAAGGGTGCGCAGTCGCAGCAGATCGCGGAAGCCGGCCTCCAGCCGGACCCGGCCGCCGGCCCAGGCGGCGGCGAAGTTGAGGCGGCCGTCGACCATCGCGACCAGGTCGTCGCTGCTCATGGTGAGCCGGATCTCGGCCTTCTCGGCGGGCGGGCCGGGCGTGGTGACCACGTCCTGGATCCGGCCGTCGCGCAGCCGCCCGGTGAAGGTCAGGTCCAGGTCGGTGATCCGGCAGCTGAGCGACCGGTCCAGGGACGCGGCCTTGCGGACGTTGCCGCTGGACTGCGACATGTTCCGGCTGAGCTGTTCCAGGGCCTCCCGGCACTCCTCGACGTCGGCCATGGGCGGCGGCTCCCTCCCCCGGTCGCTACGGTGCTGACTGCGGGCCACGGTACCTCAGCGGGGTTTTGGCGGTAGCGTCGTCCGTGGGGTGCCCGGAACGGCCCGGGTACTGAGGGCGACGGAGCGACGCGAAGGCGATTGGGAGGCACCCGGATGCTGCCGAGGACGGTTCGGGGAGTGGTGGAGACCGCCGCCGGGGTGGTCGAGGAGGTCGGCAAGCGGGTCGTCGTGACGGCCGCCTCGATGCTGGAGAAGGCCGGGGTCGACGTCACGGAGGTCGAACGCCGGCTGGGCGGGGAGTTCCCGCCGTCGGCGAAGACGCTGCAGACGCTGGCGGGGGAGGCGGTCACCGCCGGGCTGGCCGGGGTCGACCTGGCGGTCGGGGTGGCGCGCAACGAGGCGGAGAAGGTCTTCGAGAAGGTCGGCGACCAGGTCACCAAGGTCGGCGTGGTGCTGGCGTACCTGGAGAGCAAGCTGCGCGAGGTCGAGGAGGAGACCCCGGCGGCGCCCGGCGAGGGTGCGTACGGCTCGGAGGAACCGGTGCCGGCGCCGCGGGCGGACGACCTGTTCGGGCGCGGCTGGGAGTACGAGGACGAACCGTCCGGCCGGTCGGCGAGGGAGCCGATAATCGCCGAACGGGTGGAGGTGGACGCGCCGGTCGAGGTCGACCCGCCGGTCCCGCCGGCCGCGCGGTTCTCGCCGACGCCGCCGGAGCCGAAGGAGCAGGCGCAGAAGGCTCCCACGCGGAAGACGACGGCGAAGAAGGCCGCGGTGAAGAAGGCGGCGGCGAAGAAGGCCGCGGCGAAGAAGGCCGCCCCGGCCGGGGACAGCGCCGCCGAGAAGACGGCGACGCCCGGGACGGCGGCCGGGAAGGCCGCGGCCGAGAAGGCGGCTGCCACGCCCGCGAAGCCCGCCAAGGCTGCGAAGGCTGCCAAGGCTGCCAAGAAGACCACGACGGTCAAGAAGACCGCCTCCGCCGGGCGGGGCACCGCCGCCGAGCAGTCGGCCGCGCAGCCCAAGGCACCGGCGAAGCGCACGGCGACCAGGAAGACCACCGTCCGCAAGGCCACCAGCGTGAAGAAGCCCGATGCCCGGGACGAGTGAGCCGGCCGCAGCGCCCGGGGGCATCGGGTCGGCGCCGGGGGTGGAGCCGCTCGGCGTCGACCTGCAGCCCACCGGTCATCCCGTGGTGGACGCCGCACTGGCCCGGTTGGAGGCTCTGGACGGGGCCCCCGCCGAGGAGCACGTCGCGGTGTACGAAGATGTTCACCAGCGGATGGCCGACACGCTGGCCGCGCTCGACCAGGAATGACCCGCGGGACCCGTAGGAGCTGAAACACCAGTGGCAGTGGCACGACGCCGACTCGACGCGGAGCTGGTCCGCCGCAAGCTGGCCCGGTCGCGTGAGCACGCGTCCGAGCTGATCGCGGCCGGCCGGGTGACCGTCGGCGGCACCACCGCGACCAAGCCGGCCACCCAGGTGGAGACCTCGGCGGCGGTCGTGGTGGCCAAGGACGAGAACGACCCCGACTACGTCTCGCGCGGGGGCCACAAGCTCGCCGGGGCGTTCGCCGCCTTCGTGCCGCAGGGCCTGGTGGTCGAGGGCCGCCGGGCGCTGGACGCCGGCGCGTCAACCGGCGGGTTCACCGACGTGCTGCTGCGCGCCGGGGCGGCCCGCGTGCTGGCGGTGGACGTCGGGTACGGGCAGCTCGCCTGGTCGCTGCAGAGCGACGAGCGGGTCACCGTGATGGACCGCACCAATGTGCGCGAGCTGACGCTGGACCTCATCGGCGGCACCCCGGTGGACCTCGTGGTGGGCGACCTGTCGTTCATCTCGCTGGGCCTGGTGCTCCCGGCGCTCGCCTCCTGCGCGGCCGAGGACGCCGACCTGGTGCTGATGGTCAAGCCGCAGTTCGAGATCGGCAAGGAGCGCCTGGGCAGCGGCGGGGTGGTGCGCAGCCCGGAGCTGCGCGCCGAGATGGTGCGCCAGGTCGCCGGGCAGGCGTGGGAGCTCGGGCTGGGCGTGCGCGCCGTCACCGCGAGCCCCCTGCCGGGACCGTCGGGCAACGTGGAGTACTTCCTGTGGCTGCGGCGGGACGCCCCGCAGCTGGACCCCGCGGACGCGGACCGGGCCGTGGCGGAGGGGCCCCGGTAGGGTGCTCAGCGGACGTCCGGCCCGTCATGCTGTATGGCGGCCGCACCGGGGCCATGAGAGACCCGGCAGGCGTGAGGGAGAGGGCAGCGGCATGAGCGATGAAGAACGTACGGTCTTCCTGATCGCGCACACCGGCCGGGAGGCGGCGCTGCGCAGCGTCGAGGGCCTGGTGCACGGGCTGCTGAAGTCCGGGCTCCGGATCAGACTGCTGGAGGCCGAGGCGGTCGACCTGGACCTGCCGGACGGCGTCGAGAAGGTGGCCGAGGGCCCCGGGGCGGCGGACGGCTGCGAGCTGATCCTGGTGGCCGGCGGGGACGGGACGCTGCTGCGCGGGGCCGAGCTGGCGCGCTCGCACGGGCTGCCGATGCTCGGGATCAACCTGGGCCGGGTGGGCTTCCTCGCCGAGGCCGAGCGGGACGACCTGGCCGTGGTGGTCGAGCGGGTGGTCGACGCGGACTACGAGGTCGAGGAGCGGATGACGATCGACGTCATCGTCCGCACCAACGGCGACGTGGTGCACGAGGACTGGGCGTTGAACGAGGCCTCGATCGAGAAGGCGTCCCGGGAGCGGATGCTGGAGGTGGTGACCGAGGTGGACGGCCGCCCGGTCTCCAACTTCGGCTGCGACGGCGTGGTGTGCGCCACGCCGACCGGCTCCACCGCGTACGCGTTCTCCGGCGGCGGGCCGGTGGTGTGGCCCGAGGTGGAGGCGCTGCTGATGGTGCCGATCTCGGCGCACGCGTTGTTCGCCCGCCCGCTGGTGACCTCGCCCGAGTCGGTGCTGGCCGTCGAGGTGCAGCCGAAGACCCCGCACGGCGTGCTCTGGTGCGACGGGCGGCGCTCGGTCGAACTGCCCGCCGGGGCACGGGTGGAGGTCCGCCGGGGCCGGACCCCGGTGCGGCTGGCCAGACTGCACCGGGCGCCGTTCACCGACCGGCTGGTGGCCAAGTTCGCGCTGCCGGTGACGGGTTGGCGCGGCCGGGCGAACCACCACTAGGAGCGCACGGCCGGGCCGCACCGTCGGACCGGCCCCGGACCGTACCCCTGGTCCGGGGCCGGCCCGGCCGCGGACGGCCCGTCAGACCGCCAGCGGCTGGGCCTCGTCGGTCGGGCCGAGCCGCCCGCCCGCCGTCGCGCGGGCGGCGACCGCGGCCAGGCGGCCGACGGCGGCCGGCACGGTCGCGGCGGGCACGGTGAGCGGGATCCGGATGTGGTGCTCGAACGCGCCGTCCGAGCCGAAGCGGTTGCCCGAGGCGACCCGCACCCCGCCGTGCTCCCCGGCCTGCGCCAGCGCCGCGCCGGACAGGCCGGCGGTGGAGACCCACAGCGCGAGCCCGCCGGTCGGCATCGGGAAGCTCCAGTCCGGCAGCTGCTCCGGCAGCGCGGCGGCGAAGGCGTGCGCGGTGGCCCGCAGCCGCGCCAGCTGGTGCGCCCGTACGGCGGGCAGCGGCTCGCCCAGCAGTTCGGCGGCGATCAGCTGGTCCAGCACCGGGGTGCCGACGTCGCTGTAGACCCGCTCGCCGGCCAGCCGGCGCACCAGCGCGGGCGCGGCCCGGACCCAGCCGATCCGCAGGCCGCCCCACAGGAGCTTGCCGGCCGAGCCGACGGTGACCACCTGGGCGGACCGGTCCAGCGCCGCCACCGGGCGCGGCAGCGGCACGGACTCCGGTACGCCCCAGCCGAGTTCGGCGGTGGTCTCGTCGACCAGCACGATGCTTCCGGCGGCCCGGGCGGCGGCCAGCAGCTCGCGGCGCTGCTCCTCGCCGATCAGCGCGCCGGTCGGGTTGTGGAAGTCCGGGATCACGTAGGCGAGCCTGGGCGCGGCGCCGCGCAGCACCCGCTGCCACTCCTCCGCGTCCCACCGCGGCGCCGGCCCGCCGTCCGGTCCCGGGCGGTACGCGAAGGGCACCGGGACCAGGCGGGCGCCGGAGAGCCGCAGTGCCTGCAGGGTGTGCGCGTAGCTGGGCGCCTCGACGGCGACCCGGTCGCCGCGGCCCACCAGCACCCGCTGGACCAGGTGCAGGCCGCCCATCGCGCCGGTGGTGATCAGGATCTGGTCGGGCGTGGTCGCCAGTCCGCGCTCGGTGTAGCGGCGGGCGACGGCCTCGCGCAGCACCGGGACGCCGGTGGGGTAGTGGCCGTGCCCGGAGGCGTAGTACGGCAGCTGTTCGACGGCCCGGGCGGCGGCGGCGCCGAACCAGGGCTGCGGGGCGGGCGGGGCGGCGACGCCGAGGTCCAGGGTGCGGCCCTGCTCGTCCGGCGGGACGGGGTGCAGGGCGTCACCGGGCGGCGGGGCGCCCTCGGGCAGGGCGGTCCAGCTGCCCGCGCCGCGCCGGCTGTGCAGGTAGCCGTCGCCGCGCAGCGTCTCGTACGCGGTGGCGACGGTGGTGCGGCTCAGCTCCAGGGCGGTGGCCAGCTCGCGCTCGGCGGGCAGGCGGGCGCCGACCGGCAGCCGGCCCTCGGTGACCAGCAGCCGGATCTGCCCGGCGAGGGTGCGGTAGGCGGGCCGGCGGGCGGTGGCCGGTTCGGGGAGCCGGGCGGTGGCGAGCAGCCGGGCCAGCGCGGGCGGGGTGACGGTGGTGTGCCAGTCGGCCATGGATATCAGTCCACTTGCTCGGGATTGGCCCTGGGGCGGGCCGTTTTGGCTCGTCCATCATGGCAGGGTGGCTGTACCGGCCGCCACCGCCGGGCGGACCGGAGGTGCAGCACCACCGCAGGAGCACCAGTGGCCACGTCGACCACGCCCCGACCGGGCACGCCCGTACCGACGACCGGAGAACCCGCCGGGGAGAGCAGCCTCGCGGCCCGCGTCCTCGGCGACACCCACGGCCTGGGCCGCCGGGTCCCGCAGCTGTTCGCCGGCCTCGCCCTGTACGGCGCGAGCATGGCGCTGATGCTCCGCTCCGGCCTCGGCCTCGACCCCTGGGACGTCCTCCACCAGGGCCTGCAGCGCAGCATCGGGCTCTCGGTCGGGGCCTGGGTGACGATCTGCGGCGCCCTGGTGCTGCTGCTGTGGATACCGCTGCGCCAGCGTCCGGGGCCGGGCACCGTCGCCAACGTGCTGGTGATCGGCGCGGCGATGGACCTCACCCTGCGGGTCGTCGACGGTTTCGCGGTCCTGCCCGTGCGGATCGCCGTGATGGCCGGCGCGATCGTGCTCAACGGCCTGGCCAGTGGCCTCTACATCGGCGCCCGCCTCGGCCCCGGCCCGCGGGACGGACTGATGACCGGCCTGCACCGGCGCACCGGCCGCTCGCTGCGGCTGATCCGCACCGGCATCGAGCTGACCGTCCTGGCCGTCGGCCTGCTGCTCGGCGGCACCGCCGGGATCGGCACGGTCGCGTACGCGCTGGCCATAGGCCCCCTGGTGCAGGTCTTCCTGCCCCTGTGCACCGCACGTGTGACCGCACCTGTGACCGCGCCCACACCCGGCTCCCAGCCCGCACGAAACCGCCGGAAGGGGTGAACTTCGGGGCACGGAGTTGCCGCGCGCCGTTGTCGCTCGTCGCGCGCCGGGGGCGGAACCTCGTATGGTCGTCTCCGTGTTGGACGAGATGCGGATACGGGATCTTGGGGTCATCGACGACGCGGTGGTCGAACTGGCCCCCGGCTTCACCGCCGTGACCGGTGAGACCGGCGCGGGCAAGACCATGGTCGTCACCAGCCTCGGCCTGCTGCTCGGCGGGCGCGCCGACCCGGGCCTGGTGCGCAACGGCACCGGACGGGCCGTCGTCGAGGGCCGGCTGGAACTGCCCGCCGACTCCCCGGTGGCGGCCCGGGCCGTCGAGGCCGGAGCGGAACTGGACGACGGAGCCCTGCTGATCAGCCGGACCGTCTCCGCCGAGGGCCGCTCCCGGGCGCACGTCGGCGGGCGGGCCGTGCCGGTCGGGCTGCTCGCCGAACTCGGCGAGGACCTGATCGCCGTGCACGGCCAGACCGACCAGCAGCGCCTGCTGCGCCCGGCCCGCCAACGCGGCGCGCTGGACCGGTACGCGGGCGAGGCGGTGGCCGAGCCGCTGGCCCGCTACCGGGAGACCTACCGCACCCTGCGCGAGGTCTCCGCGACCCTGGAGGAGCTGACCACCCGGGCCCGCGAGCGCGCCCAGGAAGCCGACCTGCTGCGCTTCGGCCTGGACGAGATCGCCGCCGCCGAGCCGGTGGCCGGCGAGGACGCCGAGCTCGCGGCCGAGGCCGAGCGGCTCGGCCACGCCGACGCGCTGTCCTCCGCCGCCGCCCTCGCGCACGCCGCACTGGCCGGCGACCCGGCCGACCCGGAGGCCCTGGACGCGGGCACCCTGCTCGGGCAGTCCCGCCGCGCCCTGGAGGCCGTGCGCCACCACGACGAGCGCCTGGCCGCCCTCGCCGACCGCCTCAACGAGGTCGGCTACCTGCTCGCCGACGTGGCCGGCGACCTGGCCGGCTACGCGGACGACCTGGACGCCGACCCGGTGCGCCTGGCCGCCGTCGAGGACCGCCGGGCCGTGCTCGCCCAGCTGCTGCGCAAGTACGGCGGCGAGGAGAACACCCTCGCCGAGGTGATCGCCTGGGCCGAGGCCGGGGCCGTACGGCTCGCCGAACTCGACGGCGACGACGACCGGATCGACGAGCTCGGCGCCCGCGAGACCGAACTGCGGGCCGAGCTGGCCGAGCTCGCGGCCGAGGTGTCGGCCGCCCGGCAGGCCGCGGCCGGGCGCTTCGCCGCGGCCGTGTCCGCCGAACTCGCCGAACTGGCCATGCCGCACGCCCGGGTGACCTTCTCGATCAGCCAGGTCGACGACCTCGGCGGGATCGAGGTCGGCGGCCGCACCGTCGCGTACGGCCCGCACGGCGTGGACGAGGTCGAGGTGCTGCTCGCCCCGCACCCGGGCGCCCAGCCCCGCCCGATCGCCAAGGGCGCCTCCGGCGGTGAGCTGTCCCGGGTCATGCTCGCCGTCGAGGTGGTCTTCGCGGGCGCCGACCCCGTCCCGACCTACCTGTTCGACGAGGTGGACGCGGGCGTCGGCGGCAAGGCCGCGGTCGAGATCGGCCGCCGGCTGGCCAAGCTGGCCGAGTCCGCCCAGGTCGTGGTGGTCACCCACCTCCCGCAGGTCGCCGCGTTCGCGGACCGGCACCTCGTGGTGGAGAAGACCAACGACGGCACCGTGACCCGGAGCGGGGTCAAGGTGCTGAACGACGAGGAGCGGGTGCGCGAACTCTCCCGGATGCTGGCGGGCCTGGAGGACTCGGAGCTGGGCCGTGCCCACGCCGAGGAACTGCTGGCCGCCGCCCGGGCCCCGCGCCACCGGTAGCCGGCGCCGGCGGCCCCGCGGACCGTCGGCGACGCGCCCCGGTGGCGCCGACTGTCCAAGAGGGCCGCCGACCTGGCATGGTGGCCGCTGGACACTGGCTTCCCAGCCCCGAGCGCCGCCCGGCGGGCAATCCTCGCGAAGCGGCGCGCGAACCTGATCGAGTCGGATGCGAGACGACGTGGACCATTCCGCCGCCCGGGCCACCGCGGCCGCCCCGGAACCGGGGCAGCTGCACGTGGTACTCGTCCTGGCCGCCAGCACCGGCGGCATCGGTGCGCACGTGCGCTCCCTGGCCCAGGGCCTGGTCGCGCACGGGGTGATCGTCACGGTCTGCGCGCCGGCCGGCACGGACGCGCTGTTCGGTTTCTCCCGCACGGGCGCCAGGTTCCACACCGTCGACATCACCCCCACCGCGGGCGCCCGCAGCGACGCCACCGCGATCGGCGAGCTGCGCCGGGCCTTCACCGGTGCGGACGTGGTCCACGCCCACGGGCTGCGCGCCGGGCTGCTCTCGGACCTCGCGCTGCGCACCGCCGGCCGGTTCCCGGGCCTGCGCCCGGAGACCCCGCTGGTGGTCACCTCGCACCACGCGCTGCTGGCCACCGGCATGGAGCGCCGGCTGCAGAGGCTGATGGAGCGCCGGGTCGCGCGCGCCGCCGACCTGGTCCTCGGGGCCTCCTCCGACCTGGTCGCCCGGGCCCGCGAACTGGGCGCCACCGACGCCCGGCTGGGCCCGGTGGCCGCCCCGCCGATGCCCGAGGGCCGGTTCGGCCGGGCCGAGGCGCGCGCCGCGCTGCTCGGCGGGGGCCCGGACCGCCCGCTGGTGCTGGCGGTGGGCCGTCTCGTCCCGCAGAAGGCCTTCGGGCTGCTGCTGGACGCCACCCGGGAGCTGGCCGCGCTGGACCCCGAGCCGCTGGTCCTGCTCGCCGGGGACGGCCCGGAGGCGGGCCCGCTGCGTGAGCGGGCGGCCGCCGAGAAGCTCCCGGTGCGGCTGCTCGGCTACCGCACCGACGTGCCCGACCTGCTGGCCGCCGCCGACGTGGTGGTGGTCCCCAGCCGCTGGGAGGCCCGCTCGCTGGTGGTGCAGGAGGCGATGCGGGCCGGCGTGCCGGTGGTCGCCACCGCCGTCGGCGGCATCCCCGAACTGGTCGGTGACGCCGCCGTGCTGGTGCCCTCCGGCGACCCGGCCGCGATCGGCGGCGCGGTGCGCGGGCTGCTGTCCGACCCGGCCCGCCGCGAGGCGCTGGTGGCGGCCGGCCGGCAGCAGGCCGAGACCTGGCCGGACGAGGCCGCCACCGTCGCCCAGGTGCTCAGCACCTACGACGAGCTGGTGCAGCGCAGTTAGGGCCCCGCCCCCAGCCCGTCCCGAGGCGGCTCCGAGCACGCCCAGGGCACGCTCAGGACGCTCAGGGCCGGCTCCGGTGCGTCAGACCGTCGCCTGCTCGACGCGGTCGGCGGCCCGGCCGTCCGGCTGGGCGGACAGGTACGCGGCGCCGCACGCGGTCAGCCGTAGGGCGGTGTCGATCAGCGGGACGTGGCTGAAGGCCTGCGGGAAGTTGCCGACCTGGCGCTTGAGGCGCGGGTCCCACTCCTCGGCGAGCAGGCCCAGGTCGTTGCGCAGCGACAGCAGCCGGTCGAAGAGGTCGCGGGCCTCCTGCACCCGGCCGATCATGGCGAGGTCGTCGGCCAGCCAGAACGAGCAGGCCAGGAACGCGCCCTCGTGGCCGGAGAGGCCGTCCACGTTGTTGCCCGACTCGTCGTGGGTCGGGTAGCGCAGCACGAAGCCGTCCTCGGTGGACAGTTCGCGCTGGATCGCCTCGATGGTGCCGATCACGCGCTTGTCGTCCGGCGGCAGGAAGCCGACCTGGGGGATGAGCAGCAGTGAGGCGTCCAGCTCCTTGCCGCCGTAGTACTGGGTGAAGGTGTTGCGCTCCGGGTCGTAGCCCTTCTCGCAGACGTCCCGGTGGATGGTCTCGCGCAGCTCGCGCCAGCGCTCCAGGTGGCCGTCGGCGGGGGCGTCCTCGGGGGTCTGCTCCAGCAGCTTGATGGTGCGGTCGACCGCGACCCAGGCCATCACCTTGGAGTGGACGAAGTGCCGGCGCGGGCCGCGCACCTCCCAGATGCCCTCGTCCGGCTCCTGCCAGTGCTCCTCCAGGTACTCGATCAGGCGCAGCTGCAGGTGGTGGGCGTGGTCGTTGCGGACCAGGCCGGTCATGTGGGCCAGGTGGAGGGCCTCCACCACCTCGCCGTAGACGTCGAGTTGGAGCTGCCCGGCGGCGCCGTTGCCGACCCGGACGGGCTGCGAGCCCTCGTAGCCGGGAAGCCAGTCCAGCGAGGACTCGGTGAGCTCGCGCTCGCCGGCGATGCCGTACATGATCTGCAGGTTCTCCGGGTCCCCGGCGACGGCCCGCAGCAGCCACTCGCGCCAGGCCTTGGCCTCGTCGCGGTAGCCGGTGCGCAGCAGGGAGGAGAGGGTGATCGCGGCGTCGCGCAGCCAGGTGTAGCGGTAGTCCCAGTTCCGTTCGCCGCCGATGTCCTCGGGCAGCGAGGTGGTGGGGGCGGCGACGATGCCGCCGGTGGGGGCGTAGGTGAGGCCCTTGAGGGTGATCAGGGAGCGGACCACGGCCTCGCGGTAGGGGCCCTGGTAGGTGCACTGGTCGGCCCACTCGTGCCAGAAGTCGGCGGTGGCGTCGAGCATCACCTCGGCGTCCGGGGTCCGGGGCGCGTCCAGGTGGGAGGCCTGCCAGGTGAGGGCGAAGGCGATCCGCTCGCCGGCCGTGACGGTGAAGTCGGCGTAGGTGGTGAGGTTGCGGCCGTAGGTCTCCGAGACGCCGTCCAGCCAGACGGAGTCGGGTCCGGCCATGGCGACGGTGCGGTGGGTGCCGTCGGCCTGCTCGACGCGGTGCACCCAGGGCACGATGCGGCCGTACGAGAAGCGCATCCGCAGCGCCGAGCGCATCCGGACGGTGCCGGCCACGCCCTCGACGATCCGGATCACCTGGGGGACGGCGTCCTTGCCGGCCAGCGGGCGCGGCGGCATGAAGTCGATCACCCGGACGGTGCCGCCCTGGGCGTCCCACTCCTGCTCCAGGATCAGCGAGTCGCCCCGGTAGCGGCGGCGGTCGGCGGGCACGGCGGGGGCGGCGGCGGTGGGCGGCGGCACCCGGAGGTCGGCGGTGTCGGCGAGGCGGACCCGGCCCCCGGTGGTGAGGGCGGTGGCCGTGGCGGGCGCGGGGACCTCGGTCAGGACGGCTTCGGCGGGGCCGATCCGCCAGAAGCCGTGTTCATCGGTGCCCAGCAGGCCGGCGAACACGGCCGGCGAGTCGAAGCGGGGCAGGCAGAGCCAGTCCACCGCCCCGTCCCTGCTGACCAGGGCGGCGGTCTGCATGTCCCCGATGAGTGCGTAGTCCTCGATACGGCCGGCCACGTGGATCTCCAGTTCGCAATGTGGTCAGGGCATCGGCGAGACGAGGGAGCGGGTCTGCGGGGCCGGAGGTCCACCCCGGGACGTCCGGTCTGCCGGGGGGTGGTGGCAGGCCTTGCTGGAGTGTCCGCGCGGGGCTCGGTCGAGCCCCTGGAGTGGGTGGGGAGGAGCTGCAATACGGGGAGGTCCGGTCGCGCATCGGGGACCGGGAGCGTCCTGACCCTCCCACGCCCTCCGCGTGCTCGTGCTGTCGGCGATGCGTCCGAGCAGCTTACGACGGACGAAAGGGGCGAAGCACGCGGGCGCCGCCCGGTGTGGCGCCGCAATTCGGCGGAAATGCCGTGCATCGCGGAGGCGTGGCGCAGGATGGTCCGGAAGGATCACCTCCGGGTGGTCCCTGTGGAGGAGCCGCCATGACCCGGACGGATACGGCCGGCTGGCCCGGTCCGGTGGGTCGTGCGACCGGTGTGACTCATGCGGCGGATGATGCGCCGGTGGTGCGCCCGGCGTGCGCCCCAGGTGCGGTGCGCGCGGCCCGAACGGCGTCCGGGTCGGGTCACTGTTACCCTGGTATCCCGTGGACCGGCGGGATCAAACGCCCCGGACCAGCCGAACCGGCGACTCTTCGAGCGCGGTGCCCAGCACCCGCCACCGTCGCCCGGCGAACCCCGAGCCTCCCGCCCACGTCACTTTCGACACGCGACCCACGGGAGCCCCCTCTTGGCACAGCCCCATTCCGGCAAGGCAGCGAACGGCCGAGCCGTGACGACCAAGCACCTCTTCGTCACCGGGGGTGTCGCCTCTTCGCTCGGCAAGGGGCTCACCGCCTCCAGCCTCGGAGCCCTGCTCAAGGCCCGCGGCCTGCGCGTCACGATGCAGAAGCTCGACCCGTACCTCAACGTGGACCCGGGCACCATGAACCCGTTCCAGCACGGTGAGGTGTTCGTCACCGACGACGGCGCCGAGACCGACCTGGACATCGGCCACTACGAGCGGTTCCTGGACACCAACCTGCACGGTTCGGCGAACGTCACCACCGGCCAGGTGTACTCGACCGTCATCGCCAAGGAGCGCCGCGGCGAGTACCTGGGCGACACCGTCCAGGTCATCCCGCACATCACCAACGAGATCAAGTCCCGGATCCGCCGGATGGCGACCGAGGACGTCGACGTCGTGATCACCGAGGTCGGCGGCACCGTCGGCGACATCGAGTCGCTGCCGTTCCTGGAGGCCGTCCGCCAGGTCCGCCACGAGGTCGGCCGGGACAACGTGTTCTTCGTGCACGTCTCCCTGCTGCCGTACATCGGCCCCTCGGGCGAGCTCAAGACCAAGCCCACCCAGCACTCCGTCGCCGCGCTGCGCAACATCGGCATCCAGCCGGACGCCATCGTGCTGCGCGCCGACCGCGAGGTGCCGCAGGCCATCAAGCGCAAGATCTCGCTGATGTGCGACGTGGACGAGGAGGCCGTGGTCGCGGCCATCGACGCCAAGTCGATCTACGACATCCCGAAGGTGCTGCACGGCGAGGGCCTGGACGCCTACGTGGTGCGCCGCCTGGACCTGCCGTTCCGCGACGTGGACTGGACCACCTGGGACGACCTGCTGCGCCGCGTCCACGAGCCGCAGCACATCGTCAAGGTCGCCCTGGTCGGCAAGTACATCGACCTGCCCGACGCCTACCTGTCGGTGACCGAGGCCCTGCGCGCCGGCGGCTTCGCCAACAACGCCCGGGTCGAGATCAAGTGGGTCACCTCGGACGACTGCGAGACGCCCGAGGGCGCCCGCGAGCAGCTGGGCGACGTGGACGCGATCTGCATCCCCGGCGGCTTCGGCGACCGCGGCGTCAACGGCAAGGTCGGCGCCATCACCTTCGCCCGTGAGAACAAGGTCCCGCTGCTCGGCCTGTGCCTGGGCCTGCAGTGCGTGGTCATCGAGGCGGCCCGCAGCCTGGCCGGCCTGCCCGAGGCCAACTCCACCGAGTTCGACGCCGCCGCCAAGCACCCGGTCATCTCCACCATGGCCGAGCAGCTGGCCATCGTCGACGGCAAGGGCGACCTGGGCGGCACCATGCGCCTGGGCCTCTACCCGGCCAAGCTCGCCGAGGGCTCGATCGTCCGCGAGGTCTACGGCGGCGAGCAGTACGTCGAGGAGCGCCACCGCCACCGCTACGAGGTCAACAACGCCTACCGCGCGGACCTGGAGAAGACCGGCCTGCAGTTCTCCGGCCTCTCCCCGAAGGGCGACCTGGTCGAGTACGTCGAGTACCCGCGCGAGGTGCACCCCTACCTGGTGGCCACCCAGGCCCACCCGGAGCTGAAGTCCCGCCCGACCCGCCCGCACCCGCTGTTCGCGGGCCTGGTCAAGGCCGCCATCGAGATCAAGACCGCGGCCTCCGCGTAGTTTTCCTCTCACCGGCCTCGGTCGTTCACCGGACGGCGGCCCCGCGATTCCCGCGGGGCCGCCGTTCGGCGTTAGATTGTGTCGTACTGACGAAAAGGGGAGAGCGATGGACGAGCACAGCGACCCGGTGATCGCCGACGTGGCCGAGGAGTGGGAGGTCCGGGCGAGCGGGACGCCGTTCCAGGGCAAGGTCACCGGCGTGCGCAGCGAGGAGGTCCGGATGCCCGACGGCAGCTGGGCCCGCCGCGACTACCAGACCCACCCCGGCTCGGTCTCCGTCCTCGCCCTGGACGGGGAGCAGCGGGTGCTGGTCCTGCGCCAGTACCGCCACCCCGTGCGCCAGCGGCTCTGGGAGCTGCCGGCCGGCCTGCTCGACGTCCCCGGCGAGAACCCCTGGCACGCCGCGCAGCGCGAGCTGTACGAGGAGGCCCACTGCAAGGCCGGCACCTGGCGGATCCTCGCCGACTACTACACCTCGCCGGGCGGCACCGACGAGGCGCTGCGGATGTTCCTGGCCACCGACCTGGCGGCGGCCGAGGGCGAGCGCTACGCCGCCGAGGGCGAGGAGCAGGAGATCGAGGTCGCCTGGGTGCCCGTGCCGGAACTGATCGGGCTGATCCAGGCCGGACAGCTGCACAACCCGACCCTGATCACCGGCACCCTCGCCGTGCACGCCGCGCTCACCGGCCCGGACGGGCTGGACGCGCTGCGCCCGGCGGACTCGCCCTGGCCGGCCCGGCCCTTCGAGGCGTGAGCGAACCTCCCGGCGGATCCGGTGAACCGCCGGGCGAACCGTCCGGTGAACCCGATGGCGCACCTGATGGCGAACCACCCCGCGCACCTTCCGGCGAACCGCCCGGTTGATTCGCCCGGGTGATTCGCCGGTTCGTACGACCGGTCACCTCGGCTCAGCCGGACGGTCGAACTACGCTTCGCAGACAGGGCGCCCGTCCCGGGCCGCCTCCGCTGAGCACCGGGCACCCCGTCCGGATGCCGAGCGCCGGATGCCCAGCTCCGGATGCCGAGCGCGGGATGACGTCGGGAGTGGCACGGGTGGCGAGGAAGACGGCGACGACGGACCCCGGCCCCGACGTGCCCGCCGGGGCCGTCCCAGGCCTGGACCGACTCCCGGCCGGGCCCACGCTCTTCGTCGGCCGGCGCGCCGAGCTCGCCGCGCTGCGGGCGGCCGCCACCCGTCCGGTGAGCGGCCGCTGCCCGGTCCTGGTCCTGGCCGGGCGCCCCGGCTCCGGGCGGACCGCGCTGGCCGCACGCTTCGCCCGCACCGTCGCCGCCGACTACCCGGACGGCGTGCTGTTCGCCCGGCTCTCCGCCCCCGACGGCGGACGGGTCCCGCCCGCTCGGGCCGCCCGACTGCTGCTGGAGCAGCTCGACCCGGAATCGGCCGTGCCGCTGCCCGGGGTGGTCGAGGACGGACGGGACGAGCCCGGCTGCGTCGCGCTGCGCGAGGCGCTGGCGGGACTGCGGGTGCTGCTCGTGCTGGACGACGTGCGGGACGCCGGACAGGTGTGGCCGCTGCTCGCCGACGAGCCCGGCTGCCTGGTGCTGGCCACCACCGCGGGGCCGCTCACCGGGATCGAGGACATCGATCCGGTGATCCTCGGCGGGCTGGACCGGACGGCCTCCGGCGAACTGCTGGCCGACCTGGTCGGCGGCACCCGGGTCTCCTGCGACCCGGTCGGCGCGGCCGACCTGGCCGAGGCCTGTGCCGCCCGGCCGGCCGCGTTGCGGCTGATGGCGGGGTGGCTGCGGGGGAACGCGAAGACCGCGGTCACCGACGCGGCGCGCGAGCTCACCCGGGTGGTGGGCGAGGAGACGGGGACGACCCCGGGGGCCAAGGGCGCCGCGGACGACGCGGTGAAGGCGGGGGCGGAGCAGGCGAAGCCGTCGGCGAACGCCCGGAAGGACGCACGCAAGGACGCGTCACGGAACGGGTCGGCGAACGGGTCGGGGAACGGGTCGGGGAACGCGTCGGGGAACGCGCCAAAGAAGAAAGAGGAGGGCGGGGTCGCTCCCGGTGCCGGGGCGGCCGCTCCCGGTGTCGGGTCGGCGGGCGACCGGGCGGCCTGGGTGAAGCCCGGCCCGGAGCCGGCCGAGCCGGTGCCCGTCCCCGACAACGACCCGCTGCTAGGCGCGTTCACGCTGCTGTACCGCGGGCTGCCGGCCGCCCAGGCGCGGATGCTGCGCACCCTCACCCTGGCCCCGGCGCAGACCGCCGACCCGCGCACCGCCTCCGCCTTGGTCGGCTGCCCGGTGCCGGACGCGGCCGCGACCCTGACCGCGCTGGCCGAGCGGGAGCTGCTCGGCGCGGAGGCGCCGGCCGCCGACGGCACCCCGCGCTACCGGGTGCCCGGGCGCCTCTACCCCCGGCTGGTCCGGCTCCGCGAGCAGGAGGACCGGCCCGCCGAGACCGAACTCGCCCGGGCCCGGCTGCTGGAGCGGCTGGTCCGGCTCACCGAGTCGGCCCGTGCGCTGCTCGACCCCGAGGGCGGCCCCGCCCCCGACCCGCTGCCGGCCGCATTGCGGCTGCACTCGCCCGAGCACGCCCGTGAGTGGCTGCTCGGCGAGCGGGAGTTGCTGCTCGGCGCGGTGGCCGACGCGATCGGCCAGGGCGACCTGGACGGCTCGGCCGGGCGGCTGGTCACCGCGCTGCTGCGGGCACTGCCGCTGACCGGCGCCCCCGCGCCCGCGGACCTCTACCGGCTGCACGAACTGGTGCTGACCGTCGCCGAGCGCAACGGCCGGCCCCGCCGGGCCTCGGCCGCCCTGCTCAACCTCGGTGACCTGCAGGTCGCGGCCGGCCGCTGGGAGCAGGCGGCCGCGCACTACCGGGCCGCCCTGGAGCACGCCCGGAAGGCCGACGACGAACCGCTCTGCGCGCGCGCCCTGGAGGGCGCGGCCGGCTGCCACCGGGCGCTCGGCGACGCGGTGCGCGCCGCCGACTGGTACGGGCGGGCGCTCGGGCTGCGCCAGTCGCTCGGAGACCACGCGGCCGAGGCCCGGCTGCTTGCCCGGGTGGCCGAGGCGCACACCGCCCAGCGCCGTTTCGACGAGGCGGACCGCGAGTACCGGGCGGCCCTCGCCGTGCTGCGCCGGCTGGGCGACGAACACGCAAGGGAAGCCGTCGGGGCGGCCCTCGCGGACCTGCGGGAACGCGTCGACGCCGGGTGGTGAAGGGCGTTTCAGAGGTATTGTCGAAGATGCCCGGTTGGGACGTCTTTGGTAGGTAAGTCGCAGGGGAAGCCTACGAACCTGCCAATGCGTGCGGGAAAATTATTCACTTTGGAAGGCTGACACGCCGACTGGGCTTCATTACACTCGGACCTAGTCGCGCAGCGATCCCCGCCCCGGGCTGCCCGGAGGCTTCCCCACGTGCGCGTCGCCCACCGGTCTTCTCCGGTCGGGACCCCCATGGCAAGAGGACGTGTTCAGTCGTGAAGGTCGGCATCCCCCGCGAGGTCAAGAACCACGAGTACCGCGTGGCCATCACGCCCGCCGGCGTGCATGAGCTGGTCCGCAACGGACACGAGGTCTACATCGAGGACAACGCCGGTCTCGGCTCCTCGATCCCGAACGAGGAGTACGTGGCCGCCGGCGCCACCATCCTCCCCACCGCCGACGAGGTGTGGGCCACTGCCGACCTGCTGCTGAAGGTCAAGGAGCCCATCGCCTCCGAGTACCACCGGCTGCGCAAGGGCCAGACCGTCTTCACGTACCTGCACCTGGCGGCCGACCGCTCCGGCACCGACGCCCTGATCGCCTCCGGCACCACCGCCATCGCGTACGAGACCGTGCAGCTCGGCAACGGTGCGCTGCCGCTGCTCGCCCCGATGTCCGAGGTCGCGGGCCGCCTGGCCCCGCAGGTCGGCTCGTACCACCTGATGCGTCCGGCCGGCGGCCGCGGCGTGCTGCCCGGTGGCGTGCCCGGCACCCACCCGGCCAAGGCCGTCGTCATCGGCGGTGGCGTCTCCGGCTGGCACGCGGCCACCATCGCCATCGGCATGGGCTACGACGTGACCCTGCTGGACCGCGACATCAACAAGCTGCGCGAGGCCGACCGCATCTTCGGCACGAAGATCAAGGCCATCATGTCCAACTCCTTCGAGCTGGAGAAGGCCGTCCTCGACGCCGACCTGGTCATCGGTGCCGTGCTGATCCCGGGCGCCAAGGCCCCGAAGCTCGTCACCAACGAGCTGGTCTCCCGCATGAAGCCGGGCTCCGTGCTCGTCGACATCGCCATCGACCAGGGCGGCTGCTTCGAGGACTCGCACCCGACCACGCACGACGACCCGACCTTCCAGGTCCACAACTCGGTCTTCTACTGCGTGGCCAACATGCCGGGCGCCGTCCCGAACACCTCCACCTACGCGCTGACCAACGCCACGCTGCCGTACGTCATCGAGCTGGCTAACCGCGGGTGGAAGGAGGCGCTGCGCCGTGACCCGGCGCTCGCCAAGGGCCTGAACGTGCACGAGGGCCAGATCACCTTCCCGGCCGTGGCCGAGGCCTTCGGCCTGGAGTCGGTCTCCCTGGAGAGCGTGCTCGCCTGAACCCCCTGACCGCACGGCGGTCGTTCGCCCCCGACCCGATCCCTTCGGGTCGGGGGCTTCACCATGCCCGTGAACGGCCGATTGACCGGATAGGTCGCTCTGTCGTCAATTTCTGTCGGTCGTGTCACCCGCCCGCAGAAACGTCGGGGTCGATGACCCACTCATCCCTTGACAGCAGCCCGCCTGATAGTCGACACATCCTGCCCACTACCGTGGATTGTGTTGCTGCGAACGCCTTGAACGGCCTAGAGTCGCAAACCGTCGGCATGCTGCCACGCTGACGAATCGACATAGAGTCCTGGATGCCCAAGGAGGTAAGACGACTTGTGAATGAGTCGACAATTGCTCCCGGGGGTGGTCAGCCAGGACTGGCGGAGCACACCGCCGGCCAGCCGAGTGTGGAGCCCGGGGCCCGGCAGCCCTCCGTGGGTTCGGCCGAGGTCGGCTCGGTCGCACTCCGCACCTTCGAAGCACGCCAGAACACAGCACAGGTGACCACGGTGACCGATCACGACACCGACTTGGCGGCCTACGGCCTGGCCTACGGAGAGTTCGCCTACGGCGCCTACGACGACCCGGACGCCGAGTACGAGCCGGACCCGGAGTACGCCGCCACGCTGGCCCCCGACGCCGCGCGCCAGCGCCGCGAGCGGGTCGGCCCGACCGGCCGCCCGCTGCCGTACTTCCCGATCCCCGCGCCGGTCGCCGAGCACGGCCCCGCCCAGATCATCGCCATGTGCAACCAGAAGGGCGGCGTCGGCAAGACCACGTCGACCATCAACCTGGGCGCGGCACTGGCCGAGTACGGCCGCCGGGTGCTGCTCGTCGACTTCGACCCGCAGGGCGCGCTCTCGGTCGGCCTCGGCGTCAACCCGATGGAGCTCGACGTCACCGTCTACAACCTGCTCATGGAGCGGGGCCTGACGGCCGATGAGGTGCTTCTGAAGACCGCGGTCCCGGGCATGGACCTGCTGCCGTCCAACATCGACCTCTCCGCCGCCGAGGTGCAGCTGGTCAGCGAGGTGGCCCGGGAGTCCGCGCTGGCGCGCGCCCTGAAGCCGCTGCTGCCCGACTACGACTACGTCATCATCGACTGCCAGCCCTCGCTGGGCCTGCTGACGGTCAATGCACTGACGGCCGCTCACAGCGTGATCGTTCCGCTGGAGTGCGAGTTCTTCGCGCTGCGCGGTGTCGCGCTGCTGACCGAGACCATCGAGAAGGTGTGCGAGCGGCTCAACCCCGAGCTGCGCCTGGACGGCATCCTCGCGACCATGTACGACTCGCGCACCGTGCACAGCCGCGAGGTGCTGGCGCGGGTCGTCGAGGCGTTCGGCGAGCACGTCTTCCACACCGTCATCGGGCGGACCGTGCGGTTCCCGGAGACCACCGTCGCCGGCGAGCCCATCACCACGTACGCCACCAACTCGGTCGGTGCCGCCGCCTACCGCCAGCTCGCCAGGGAGGTGCTCGACCGGTGCCGCCCCGCCGAGTGAGTCTCCCGGGTGCCGACGAGCTGTTCCGGACCACCGGCGGGATGGCGCTGTCGCCGTCCCTCGCGTCGCGTCCGGCCGCCGAGGCATCCAGACCGGAGACCGCGCGGACCGTCAACGGCTCGGACGGCGCCGAGTCCGCACAGGGTGCCCAGGGCGTCCCGGGGCCCCAAGGGGCTCAGGGTCACCAGGGTGCCCAGGGCTCCCGGAGCGACCGGCAGCTGACGCCGGAGCAGCAGGCGTCCGGCGTCGTACCGGCGCCCGCGCAGCCGCCCGTCCAGCGGCCGGGCGGGGCCCAGGTCGCGCCGGGTACCCAGGCGGTCGGCACGACCGTGCCGGGTGGCCGAGGCGCCGCCGCCGCTCCGGCGGCCCGGGCGCACGCGGGAACCGCCGAGGAGCAGGCCGGTGCCGCCGGGCGCGCACGGCCGCGCGGCCGCGCGCCGCGCCGACCCAGCGGGCGCGAGCGGCACGACGAGAAGATCACCGTGTACGTGTCCGCCGAGGAGCTCATGGATCTGGAGCACACCCGGCTGGTGCTGCGCGGTGAGCACGGCCTGGCCGTGGACCGCGGACGGATCGTGCGGGAGGCCATCGCGGTCGTCCTGGCGGACCTGGAGCAGCGGGGCGAGGCCTCCATCCTGGTCCGGCGCCTGCGCGGCCGCTAGGACGCGGCGGGCCGGTGGGTCGCGCGGGCGGTAGGGCGGGCGGCGCGGTGCGGTAGGGCCGGCAGGTCGGCCGGAGAGCCCGACAGGGGCGCCGAGGGGCCTCGGGCCCGGCGCCGGAGGCCCGCCGCTGGGCGGCCGGGCGCCAGGACTCTTCACCCGAGGGCATGGGGTCGCTGCCTCGGGGTCGGGCCTGATCGGGTGCCGAGGGCCATGAGGTCCGTGCATGGGCGTGGATGCGCTCGGGGCTGTGGCTTCCTGATCGGGTGCCGAGGGTCATGAGGTCCGCTCATGGGTGCGTCTGCCCTCGGGGCTGTGGGTTGCTGATCGGGTGCCGGGTGGCATGAGCCGGGCTCATGGGGCTCGTGTGGTTTTCGGGGCGCTGGATGAGGGCCGTCGGTCGGACGTTGCGGGGCATGAGCGGCGCTCATGGTGCTCATGAGGTCGCCGGGTCGGATGCCGAGGCCCATGAGTCGGCCTCATGCGGTGGCCGCCCCGGGGTGGGGCGCTGCTCGCTGGGTCCGTGGCGGGCGCTGGAGGGGCGTTCTCGGGGCTGTGGGTCCCTGGCCGGGGTTCCGGGCGGGTGATGGGCCCGCGCGCCGGGCTGAGGGGCGTGGGCGGGCCCTCGGGCGGCGTGTCGGGGGGCCCGGGGCGGAGCGTGGGGCGGGGACGGGTGAAGATGGACCGTCATGCCGAGCACCACCGAACCAGCTGAAACCGCCGTGAGCGCGACCGAGGACGGGTCGCGGGGCGGCTTCCGGGTGCGGCTGGACAACTTCGAGGGCCCCTTCGACCTCCTGCTCAGCCTGATCGCCAAGCACAAGATGGACGTCACCGAGGTGGCGCTGGCGACCGTCACCGACGACTTCATGGCGCACATCCGGGCGATGGGCCCGGACTGGGACCTGGACGCGGCGACCGAGTTCCTGGTGGTGGCCGCCACCCTGCTCGACCTCAAGGCCGCCCGCCTGCTGCCCGCGGCGGAGGTCGAGGACGCGGAGGACCTGGCCGTCCTGGAGGCCCGTGACCTGCTGTTCGCCCGGCTGCTGCAGTACCGGGCGTACAAGCGCGCGGCGGCGCTGTTCGGCGAGCGCTGGGCGGCCGAGCTGCTGCGGCGCCCGCGGACGGTCGGGCTGGAGCCCCGGCACGCGGACCTGCTGCCGGAGGTGGTCATCACCATCGGTCCGCAGCGCCTCGCCGAGCTGGCCGCCAGGGCCATGGAGCCCAAGCCGAAGCCGGTCGTGTACGTGGACCACATCCACACCCCGCCGGTCAGCGTGCGCGAGCAGGCGGGGCTGGTGGTCGGGCTGCTCACCGAGCTGGGCGAGGCCTCGTTCCGGCAGCTGGTGGAGGACGCGCCGGACACCCTGGTCGTGGTCGCCCGCTTCCTGGCGCTGCTGGAGCTCTACCGGGAGCGGGTGCTCGACTTCGAGCAGCCGGAGGCGCTCGGTGAGCTGCGGGTGCGGTGGGTGGCGGAGGAGGGCCGGGTCGCGGTCGAGGTGACGGACGAGTTCGACCGGCCGGCGGGAGAGGCCCCGGGTGAGGCCCGGGGCGAGGCGGAGGAGGA
The DNA here is from genome assembly GCF_040303045.1 of Kitasatospora sp. NPDC096140. Classification (NCBI taxonomy): domain Bacteria; kingdom Bacillati; phylum Actinomycetota; class Actinomycetes; order Kitasatosporales; family Streptomycetaceae; genus Kitasatospora; species Kitasatospora sp. NPDC096140. The sequence continues at coordinate 118,101 of NZ_JBEOUW010000023.1, read as the reverse complement.
CGAGCGGCGATGAGCGGCGGGAACGAGGGAAGGCGGCCGGTGCGGCGCCCACTGGGGCTGCCGGGGCAGCCGCGGGCCGAGGAGTGGATGGAGCCGGCCTTCGAGCTGCTGCCGGACCCGGTGGAGACCGTGAATCCGGTGGACCGCGGGGAGCGTGTGGAACCTGCGGAGCCCGTGGGGGCCGAGCCGGCGGCCCGGGTGGTGCACCAGAAGTCGGCTCCGTCGACTTCCGGCGCCGAGGAGTCGCCCGGCTCCGCGCAGCCGCCCGCCCCCGTGCTGCCGGCCGACGCCGGGCCCCGGGCCGACGCCGGACTGCGGGCCGAGCTGGAAGCGGTCCTGATGGTCGTCGACGAGCCGGTCGCGGAGGAGCGGCTGGCCGGGGTGCTGGACCGGCCGCGGGCCGAGGTGGCCGCGGCGCTGCGCGAGCTGTCCGCCGAGTACACCGCCCAGGGCCGCGGCTTCGACCTGCGGTTGGTGGCCGGCGGCTGGCGGTTCTACACCCGCGAGACCTGCTCCGCGGCCGTCGACCGCTTCCTCCTGGACGGCCAACAGGCCCGGCTCACCCAGGCCGCGCTGGAGACTCTGGCGGTGGTCGCCTACCGGCAGCCGGTGTCCAGATCGCGGGTTTCCGCCGTCCGCGGTGTGAACTGTGACGGCGTGATGCGTACCCTGGTACAGCGAGGACTGGTGGAAGAGGCCGGATCCGAGCCCGAAACAGGTGCGATCCTGTATCGGACGACGAACTACTTCCTGGAACGGATGGGGCTCCGCGGCCTGGACGAGCTGCCGGAGCTCGCTCCCTTCCTGCCCGAGGTCGACGACGTGGAAGCGGAGTCCCTGGAGGGCACGATGATCGCGGAGGCGGTCGCCGCCGCTGCCGCGCAGGCCGCGGACGGCAGTGGCGAGGCCGGTCGGGCCGGGCCCGATCGGTAGGGGGCGGTGAGGTCGGCCGAAACGACCGCACATCCCAGACGGAACGACGTACGGACACTTTGATGCGTAGCAGTGGCAACGGCAGGAACAGCAGCGGCGGCGGGAGCGGTCGCAGCGGACAGGGCGGGGGCCGGGGCGGCGGCTCCTACGGCGGCGGCAGCGGCGGCGGCCGCGGCGGCTCGGGCGCGCGCGGGGGTTCGTACGGCGGTGGCTCCTACGGGGGCGGCGGCCGCGGCGGCTCGGGATCGGGCTCGGGTTCGGGCTCGCGCGGCGGCTCCGGTTCGTACGGCCGCGACAGCCGTCGGGACGACCGGCGCGACGACCGGCGCGACGACCGCCGGTACCCGGACCGCCCGCTGCGGCCCGAGGAGCGCAAGTACGACCGCCCCGAGTACGGCGGCGGCCCGAACGCCACCCCCGCCCGCGGCGGCTTCGCCGGCCGGCGCCCCGGTCCGGCCCCGCGCCCGCGCCGCGAGGGCCAGGGCGCCCCGGGCGACCCGCGCCGCCAGCCGCAGCGCTCGCGCGAGCTGCAGGCCAAGATCGAGGACGCCGTCCTCGCCCGGCACGACAAGCCGGCCGTCAAGCTGCCCAAGACCTTCGGCGAGCCCGAGGGCGAGCGCCTGCAGAAGGTACTGGCCCGGGCCGGCATCGGCAGCCGGCGCGCCTGCGAGGAGCTGATCGAGCAGGGCCGGGTCGAGGTCAACGGCAAGCGCGTCACCGAGCAGGGCAAGCGGGTCGACCCGCAGAACGACGAGATCAAGGTGGACGGCCTGACCGTCGCCACCCAGTCCTACCTGTTCTTCGCGCTCAACAAGCCGGCCGGTGTGGTCTCCACCATGGAGGACCCGGACGGGCGCCAGTGCCTGGGCGACTACGTGACCAACCGGGAGACCCGGCTGTTCCACGTCGGCCGCCTGGACACCGAGACCGAGGGCATCATCCTGCTCACCAACCACGGCGAGCTGGCCCACCGCCTCACCCACCCGCGCTACGGCGTGACCAAGACCTACCTGGCCGCCATCCAGGGCCCGATCCCGCGCGACCTGGGCAAGCAGCTGGCCCAGGGCGTGGAGCTGGAGGACGGCTACGCCCGCGCCGACAGCTTCAAGGTGATCTCCAACGTCGGCAAGAACTACCTGGTCGAGGTGACCCTGCACGAGGGTCGCAAGCACATCGTCCGCCGGATGCTGGCCGAGGCCGGCTTCCCGGTCGAGAAGCTGGTGCGCACGCACTTCGGTCCGATCGCCCTGGGCGACCAGAAGTCGGGCTGGCTGCGCCGCCTGACCAACCCGGAGGTCGGCCAGCTGATGCGCGAGGTCGGCCTGTAGGCCGTCGCGTTCGCCCGTCTCTGAGGGCCCCCGGCCGCCGTGGTGCGGCCGGGGGCCCTCTGCCGTGCGGGACGTGGCGCCGGGCGGGGTGTGCGGTCCGTGCGGGGTGTGGGGGTCGTGCGGGTCGTGTGAGCCGGGACGCAACCGCTGGTCACGGCCTTGTCAGCGTCATGATCCGTGGCAGAGGATGGCCACCGGGCCACCGTCCCGCCGCGTGGCGGGACTGCGCCAGCACGGGCGCCGGTGGGCGGAGCAGGGGCGAACAGGGGGAGACGGCGTCGTGTCCGATGCACCACTGGGGCGGGCCAGCGGACAGGCCCTCGGCACACTGGGCCTGGCCGAGCCGGACGGGCAGGTGTACGCGGCGCTGGTGGCCAATCCGCAGTCCACCGCGGAGGAACTGGCGGAGGGCTGCGGCCTGACGCTCCAGCAGGGCGTGCGCGCCCTGGACCGGCTGGCGCAGCAAGGCATGGCCACCCGCGCGCCGGTGGACCGGCAGCGCTTCCTGGCGGTCGCCCCGGACGTCGCGATCGGCACCCTGATCGGCCACCGGGAGTCCGAGCTGCGGCAGGCCAGGGCCGAGATGCACCGGCTGATGGACGCCTTCCGGGAGGCCTCGCGCTACACCGACCCGGCGCACTCGGTGGAGGTGCTGACCGGCGGCGAGGCGATCGCCCAGCGGCTGGAGCACATCACCGAGACCAGCCAGTACCAGGTGCGCGGCTTCGACCGCCCGCCGTACATCCAGGACCCGGTGGCACCGATGCCGCTGCAGCGCCGCCGGCTGCGCGAGGGCGTGAAGTTCCGGACCGTCTACGACCGGGAGGCGGTGGCCTGGCCCGGGCGGCTGGAGAAGAACATCCTGGTCGGGGTCGCGGACGGTGAGGAGGCGCGGGTCCGGCCGACGCTGCCCATGAAGATGATCATCTCGGACGACCGGATGGCGATCATCCCGATCAGCGTCGGTGACAGCGTGCTGGACGCCGCCTACGTGATCCACCCCTCGGCGCTGCTCCAGGCGCTGGACACGCTGTTCGAGGCGGAATGGGAGCGGGCCGTCCGGCTGCAGGCCGCGGTCGGCACCGGGGACGCGTCGCCGGAGCCGGAGGCCGACCACCGCAAGCTGCTGGGCCTGCTGGCGGCCGGGCTCACCGACGAGTCGATCGCCCGGTCGCTCGGCTGGAGCGCCCGGACCACCCAGCGCCGACTGCAGAGCCTGATGCGCTCGCTGGGCGCCACCACCCGCTTCCAGGCCGGCATGGCGGCCCGGGAGCGGGGGTGGCTCTGATCCCGGCCCCGGACCCGGCCCCGGCCCCGGACCCGGACCCGAGCCCCGCACCGGGGGCGGGGGCTGGGGCGGGGCATGGTCGGGGGCTGGGCCGGGATCGGGGCCGGGCTCCGGGGTTCAGCTCCAGGGGGTGAGCGAGGACCAGCGGCCGTCCGGCCCCCGTTCGACCTTCTCCAGGCCGACCACGGCGGAGCGGTTCAGCCGCCCGTAGATGTGCGGGAAGAGCACGTCGGGGGTGGCCCCGGGCGGCGGGGCGCCGTGCGGGGCCTCCCACTTGACCATCGGCTCCACCAGCGACTCCTCGATCAGCAGCACCATCAGCGGGTCGGGGGAGTCGGCGAAGAAGGCGTTGGCGACCGCGAGCGCCGTCTGCTCGTCCGCCGAGCAGTGGATGAACCCGTCGGTCAGCAGCGAGGCGGTGGCGTACGGGCGGCCGGGGTCGGCCAGCCAGTCGTCCAGGGGGGCGAGGTGGAGGATCATGTTTCCTTTTCTACCCGTTGTCTCCGGGTTTGTTCCTGAGCGGTCGTCACCCGCCGGGCGGTGGTCGCCCTGCCCGACGGCGGGCGTCAGAGTCCGGCCACCTTGGCGGAGGCGGAGATCTCGTACACCAGGGTGAGCGTGCGGCGGGCGCCCGGGCCGAGCGGGACGTCCCAGCGGACGATGCCCTCGGCGTCGAAGGCGTCCGGCGCCGGGGCGCACTCCTCCTTGCGCAGCCGGACCTCGACCGCCGACACCTCGGAGACCGGCACCCGTTCGCGCACCGTGACGATCCGTTCGTCGTGCTCCTCCGGGCCGGAGAAGCGGGACAGGTGCAGCCGCACCGTGCGGGTGGTGGTCTGGCGGCCGGTGAGGCCGGCGGTGGCCTGGCGCTCCTCGGTCTCGCGGACCACCCGGTAGCCGTCCGAACTGCCGAAGGAGAGCTCGGCGTCGGCGCCGGTGGCGGTGAAGCGCAGCTCGCCCCGGCCGGTGAAGCCGCTGCCGCGGACCAGCTCGACCGGCCCGGCCAGCAGCGGGTGCCCCGCCGCGTTGCGGAACCGGACCACCTGGGTGACCAGCGGGGACAGCTCCGGGGCGCAGGCGTACTCGCTGCCCGCCGGGCCGGTGAAGGCACCGAGCGGCACCCGGTGCGCCCGGCCGTCGGAGGGCACGGTCGCGGGGGCGGGGGCGGGCAGCACCCGGACCTCGCCGCCGTCGTTCACGCCGGGGACCCCACCGCTCGGCCCGAGCTCGCTGATCGCCTCCTCGCGCAGCTCGACCTCGACCGTGCGGCGCTCCTCGTCGGTGCGCTCGCGCAGCACCAGGACGTCCTCGGCGACGGCCGGCGGGTCGGTGGCGAGCGCGGAGCGGGCAGTGGAGAAGGTGAGCCGGGCGTTCGTCCAGTCCTCGCCGGTGCGCTGCCAGACCACCGCCTCCGACTCCAGCCGCAGGCCGCCGTCGCCCAGGGTCGCGCGGTAGGACGGGCGCCAGAGCGCGCAGGGCACCAGGTGGGAGACGGTCAGCCCGGCCGGGCCGGCCTGCGCCGCCTCGACGGTCAGGTCCAGGTGGGCGGTCAGCTCGGCCGGGTCCTCCTCGGCCTCGTCCAGCGCGATCAGGGCCTGTGAGCGCTCCTGCTCCAGGCGGCGCAGCAGGGAGTGGGTGGTGCGCAGCTCCTCGCCGTAGCGCTCGCGCTCGGCGTCCACCCGGTCCAGCTCGCGGGACCACCGGCTGCGTTCGAGCTCGCCGATGCCGGCGCCTTCGCCGATCTCGCGCAGCAGGTCGGCGGAGAGCTGGGCGAGCAGGGCCAGCCGGGCCTCCAGCCGCGCGCGGGTCTGGTCGGCCAGGCGGCTCTCGGTGTCCAGCCGGTGGAGCCGGTGGCGCAGTTCCGAGTCGTCCGGGCCGGGCGGCAGCGGGGCGCGCGGGGTCCAGGCGCGGACCAGCCGGGCGTCCAGGACGCGGACGCCGGGGGTGGCGGACTCGGCGCGCAGGGTGCGGTCGACGGCGAGGGCGGTGAGCGGGCCGAGGCGCAGCCGCTGGACGCCCGCGGTGAGGTCGACCGTCGTCGTGCGCTCGACCTGGCTGCGGTCCTCCAGGCAGGTGACGGCGGTGACGGGGAGGGCGTTCGTTTCCCGGGTGGTGTCTCCGCTCATGGTCAGTTCCTCCGGTTTCCGCCGACGATGGCCTTTCCGGCCGGGATCTTGATCAGGTAGCCGCCGTCCAGCTCCGTGCTGCCGCCGGGTGGCAGGTCGACCCGCCAGAGCCGGGTGCTGGGCGGGCACTCCGGTGTGGAGACGGCCGGGGCGTGCCACTCGGCCCGCTCCTCGATCCGGACCTCGGCGTCGGAGGTGACCGGCACCCGCTCGCGGACCTCCACCGTGACGGCGCGGCCGAGCCGGTTCGCGAGCCGGACGTGCACCCGGTGGTCGAGCACGGTGCTGTTGCCCTTCAGCATGCCCGTGGTGGACTCGCGCAGCTCGGTGCGGCGCGCCACCTCGATGCTCTCGGTGACGCCGATGCCCAGGCGCCGCACACCGCCGGGCGCCAGGGTGGGCAGGGCGGCGGTGAGCAGGAACTCGTCGTCCACCGTGACCTCGACCGGGCCGGCCAGGACGGCGCGGTCGGTGCGGTTGGCGAGCACCAGCGTCGCGTACACCTTCTCCTCGACGGCGGGGACGGTGACGTACTCGGGGCGGACGGTGAGCGGGATCTCGTCCACGGTGACGGTGTGCCAGGTGCCGTCGGACGGGATGTCGGCGGGGGCCGCGGCGTCGAAGCGGTGGTCGAAGGAGCCGGCCGACTCGCGGGGCGGGACGGCGTGCCGGGGCAGGACCAGGCGGCGGATCTGCTCGCCCGGGTTGCCGCCGGGCAGGGCCCGGTCCAGCTCCTCGTGCTCGACCCGCTCGGGGCGCGGGTGCAGGGCGCCGCGCCGGGCGGTGGGTTCGTCGGGGCCGGCCAGGACGAGGTCGGGGTAGTCGAGCAGGGTGGCGTCCGGGGCGAAGCCGGTGGCCCGGGGCGGGACGGCGAGGCCGCCGCGGCGGAGCCCGCGGGAGCGGCGGGCCTCCGCCGGTGGGCGGCCGCCCGGTGCCTGCGGGAGCGGGGCGGCGGCGGGGACGGCGGCGGGAGCGGCGAGTACGGGTGGCGGGGGGCCGCCGTAGCCGGCGAAGCCGCCGGGAGCGGGCGGGGGCGTCGGTGCGGTGGTCGGCGTGGCCATCGGCTCGTTGACGCTGAGGGTGCCGCCGCCGTACCGGCCGGAGGGCGCGGGCGGGGCGTCCGGCAGTGCGGCGAAGGCCTCGGCGCGGGGGCCGGCGGGTCGGGCTCCGCCGAGCCGGGGGCCGGCCGGTACGGGCCCGGCGAGGTGGGCGGCCCGGGGCGGGGGCGGGACTGCGGCCGCGTCGTAGCCGGTGAAGAGGTCGGACAGGCCGGCCGGGGGCTCGCGCCAGCCGGAGGGCGGAGGGGCGGGCTGGCTGCGGCCGATCCGCAGCGAGGCGAGCCGGGGCAGGTCGGTGCGGCGGTCGAGGTCGGCGGTGGAGAGGGCGAGGCGGACGTCGGTCCAGTCCTCGCCGGTGCGCTGGGCGACGGCGGCGCGCAGGAGGAGGTGGCCGGCGTCGGAGCCGGTCCGGTGGGACAGGCGGTAGGTGGGCACCCAGCGGGCGGCGGGGACGCCGTACTCCAGTTCGAGGTGGAGGGTGGTGGTGTCGTCCTCGGCGGTGGCGGCAGTGCTGTCGGTGAGGGCGGTGCCGTCTGTGGGGGCGGTGCGGTCTGTAGGGGCGGTGCCGTGCGTGGCGATGGTGAGCAGGACGGTGGCGGTGGTCGAGACCGGTGCGGCCCGGTCGGCGGTGGACGCCCGCTCCAGCCGGTCGGCCGCCGAGTCGCGCTCGTGGTCGGCGAGTTCGATCTCCCGGTTGAGCTCCTCGGCGCGCTGCTGGAGCTGGGCCAGCCGCTCGTCGACGAAGTCGGCGAGTTCCAGCCAGGCGTCCGCGGGAGTACGGCGCAGCGGCTCCTCGCGCCGGGTACGGGGCGGCACCGCGCGCAGGGCGGCGGTGTCCGCGATCGCGGAGAGGACCAGCCTGCGGCGCTCGCCGAGCATGCTGCGGCGCTCGGTGGCCTCGTCCAACTCCCTCTGCAGATCCGAGAGTTCCGTCGGCTCGCGCAGTTCGGCGACCTGCTCCAGCCGGGCCTCGGTGACCGCCGCGCCGGCCGGTCCGGAAAGCACCCGGGCACGCAGTGAGCGGCCGTCCAGGGACAGGGGCAGGCCGGTCAGCCGCAGCCGCCCGCCGCGCGGAACGGGCACGGTGGCCCGGCGGCGGCACACCGCGCCCTCCGCGTACACCACCACGGAGTCGAGGACCGACGGGTGGGCCGGTACGGCCGGCGGTTTCGTCCGACCCGTTCGGCTGCTGTGCTGATCGTCCATGCGCAACCCCTTCGTTCGCGTGTTGCCTGCCGTGTGCCGCGTTGTCGTGAGTCGCCGTGCCGGGTGTCGCTCGTCGCGGCCGACTGCTGCTGCTCTATCGCTCTCTTGCGCTCCTGCGCTCCTGCGCTCCTGCTCGTCCGCTCCTTCGCCCGGGCGGCCAGTCTGCCCGGCTTCGGTGCGGGCGTCGCCGGATTTCCGGGTGCGGCGTGTGCACTGGATGGGACGGGGGCGGGGCCGCCGCGGTTGCCGGTGCCGGGAGCTGCCGGGAACTGCCCCCGTGGTTGCCGGGTGGCAGGTGGGGACTTCGGCGCAGCGGATGAGAGAGGATGGGGCGCGGGTGCTCCCGGACGGTCCCGGCACCTGTCGAGAATCGTGATCGAGGAGAGCGACCCGCCATGCGCACTGCCGTCGTCGTCGGCACCGGACTGATCGGCACCTCCGCCGCGCTCGCCCTGACCGCTCGCGGCCTGACCGTCCATCTGGAGGACGCCGACCCGGACGCCGCCCGCACCGCGGAGTCGCTCGGCGCGGGCACCACCGATCCGGCCGACGGCCCGGTGGACCTGGCGATCATCGCCGTCCCGCCCGCGCTGGTCGGCAAGGTGCTCGCCGACTGCCAGCGCCGCAACCTGGCGCACTGGTACACCGACGTCGCCAGCGTGAAGGCCGGCCCCGGCAGCGAGATCGCCGCACTCGGCTGCGACACCGTCCACTACATCGGCAGCCACCCGATGGCCGGCCGCGAGCGCTCCGGCCCGCTGGCCGCCCGCGCCGACATCTTCGAGGGCCGCCCCTGGGTGCTCACCCCGACCGCCGACACCGACACCGAGACGCTCAACGCCGCGCTGGAGCTGGTCGCGCTCTGCGGCGCGATGCCGATCGTGATGGACGCCGCCGAGCACGACCGGGCCGTCGCCCTCGTCTCGCACGCCCCGCAGCTGGTGTCCTCGCTGGTCGCGGCCCGGCTGGAGAACGCCGACGACACCGCCATAAGGCTCTCCGGCCAGGGTGTGCGCGACGTCACCAGGATCGCCGCGTCCAACCCCGGCATGTGGGTCGACATCCTCTCCGCCAACGCGGGCGCGGTCGCCGACATCCTGGACGAGGTCGCCCTCGACCTCGGCCGGACCGTCACCGCGCTGCGCGCGATGGAGGCGGCCGAGGAGGGCGAGCGCCGGGCCGGCGCGGCCGGGATCGAGGCGGTCATGCGGCGCGGCAACACCGGCCAGGCCCGGATCCCCGGCAAGCACGGCGCGCCGCCCACCCGGTACGAGACGGTGGCGGTCGTGCTCGGCGACCAGCCGGGCGAGCTGGGCCGGCTGTTCGGGGAGGTCGGCGACGTCGGGGTCAACATCGAGGACGTCGTCATCGAGCACTCGACCGGGCAGCAGGTCGGCTTCGTCCAGCTGTCGGTGGCGCCGACGGCGGTCAAGCGGCTGGTGAAGGCCCTGCGGGCGAGCGGGTGGAGCGTGCGGGACTGAGGCGCCGGGGGCTGCCGGGGGCTGCCGGGGGCTTCGGAGGCTTCCGGGGCTCCGGGGGGTGCCGGGGGCTTCGGGGTTTCGGGGGATTGGCGGGCTTCGGGGGCTTCGGGGGGCTTCGGGGCCGGGGTTCGCCCGGGCGCTTCCGGAGGCTGAGCGGGAGTGGGGCGGGCGGCGGAGTCCGTGACGGCGGCAGTCCATTAACCTTGAGGGAGACAATCCCCGGCCGTCCGCCTGCGCAGGCTTCGGCTCCCATGCTCAGAGAGAGGTTCGCCCCCGTGGACACTGCCGACCGAGCGCACGCCCCGGTCGTCGTCGCCATCGACGGACCCTCCGGCTCCGGCAAGTCGACCGTCTCGCGGGCGGTGGCCGCCCGGCTGGGCCTGAGCTTCCTGGACACCGGCGCCATGTACCGGGCGATGACCTGGTGGATGCTGGCCAACGAGGTCGACGTGAACGACCCGGAGGCCGTCGCCGTCGCGTGCGGCAAGCCGGTGATCGTGTCGGGCACGGACGCCGACGGCCCCACCATCACGGTGGACGGCCAGGACGTCTCCGGCCCGATCCGCGGCCCCGAGGTGACGGCGCAGGTCAGCGCCGTGGCCGCGGTGCCGGCGGTGCGGGCCCGACTGGTGGAGCTGCAGCGCGGCTGCGCCGAGGTCGCGGAGCGCGGCATCGTCGCCGAGGGCCGGGACATGGGGACCGTGGTGTTCCCGGACGCCACCGTCAAGGTCTTCCTGACCGCCTCCGAGGAGGCCCGGGGCGCGCGCCGGGCCGCCGAGCTGCGTGCCAAGGGCGTCGACGAGGCGACCATCACCGCGATGGCCGCCGATCTCGCCCGCCGGGACGCCGCCGACTCCTCCCGGGAGACGGCCCCGCTGGCCCAGGCCGCGGACGCGGTCCTGGTGGACACCAGCGACCTCACGCTGGAGCAGGTGATCGACCGGATCGCCGGGCTGGTGGAGGAACGGGCCGGGCTGTCCTCGGTCTGACCCGGCGCTCGTCGGACTGGCCGATGGTCGGGCCGACCGTCGTCGGACCGACTGACCGTCGGACCGGATGATGGTACGGCCGGGCCCTTGCCGGGCCGGCCGCTGCCGGGTTCGACCCCCTACCGAGTGAGCCGCGGGCCGGTGAGGCGCCGCGGAGACAACCATCGCGCTGCCCCGAGCGGGGCAGGTACGCACGGCACGCCCCTGGGAAGGGCCGGGCCGGGAAACGGAACAGACGAACATGACCGCAGAGCACACCACCGCCGATCACGGCGGACTGGACGCCGCCGACTACGCCGAGTTCATGGCCCTCGCCGCCGAGGAGGGCTTCGACATCGACGGCGTCGACGTCCTGGACGGCGCCGAGCACGTCCGGCTGCCGGTGCTGGCCGTGGTCGGCCGCCCGAACGTCGGCAAGTCGACCCTGGTGAACCGCATCATCGGCCGCCGCGAGGCGGTCGTCGAGGACAAGCCGGGCGTGACCCGCGACCGGGTCACCTACGAGGCCACCTGGAACGGCCGCCGCTTCAAGGTCGTCGACACCGGCGGCTGGGAGATCGACGTCCTCGGCATCGACGCCATGGTGGCCGCCCAGGCCGAGCTGGGCATCGAGCAGGCCGACGCGGTGCTGTTCGTCGTGGACGCCACGGTCGGCGCCACCGACACCGACGAGGCCCTGATCAAGATCATCCGCCGGGCGGGCAAGCCGACCGTCCTGTGCGCGAACAAGGTCGACGGCCCCTCCACCGAGGCCGAGGCCGCCTACCTGTGGTCGCTGGGCCTGGGCGAGCCGTTCCCGGTCTCCGCCCTGCACGGCCGCGGCTCGGGTGACATGCTGGACGCCGTCATGGACGCGCTGCCCGAGGCCCCGCCGCAGACCTTCGGCGACGCCGCCCCCGGCGGCCCGCGCCGGATCGCGCTGATCGGCCGCCCGAACGTCGGCAAGTCCAGCCTGCTGAACAAGGTCGCCGGCGAGGAGCGGGTGGTCGTCAACGAGCTGGCCGGCACCACCCGCGACCCGGTCGACGAGATGATCGACCTCGGCGGCAAGACCTGGAAGTTCGTGGACACCGCCGGTATCCGCCGCCGGGTCCACCTCACCGCCGGCGCCGACTTCTACGCCTCGCTGCGCACCTCCGCCGCGCTGGAGAAGGCCGAGGTCGCGGTCGTCCTGATCGACGCCAGCGAGACCCTCGCCGAGCAGGACACCCGCATCATCTCGATGGCCGTCGAGGCCGGGCGCGCCGTCGTCGTCGCCTACAACAAGTGGGACCAGCTGGACGAGGAGCGCCGCTACTACCTGGAGCGCGAGATCGAGCGCGACCTCGTCCAGGTGCAGTGGGCCCCGCGGGTCAACGTCTCGGCCAAGACCGGCCGGCACATGGAGAAGCTCGTTCCGGCGATCGAGACCGCGCTGGAGGGCTGGGAGACCCGCATCTCGACCGCGCGCCTCAACGCCTTCCTCGGCGAGCTGGTGGCCGCCCACCCGCACCCGATCCGGGGCGGCAAGCAGCCGCGCATCCTGTTCGGCACCCAGGCGGGCATCCGTCCGCCGCGCTTCGTGCTCTTCGCCTCGGGCTTCCTGGAGGCCGGCTACCGGCGCTTCATCGAGCGCCGTCTGCGTGAGGAGTTCGGGTTCGTGGGGACGCCGATCTCGATCTCCGTGCGGGTTCGGGAGAAGCGCAAGAAGAAGTAGCAGTGGTAGAGAAGTAGCAGGAGCGTGAGTCGGGGCAACCCGGCTCACGGCCGATGGGCCTCGTCACGGTGGTGGCGGGGCCCATCGGCGTTTCTGTGCGTCGGTGGATGCCGTGGATGCCGTGGATGCCGTGGATGCGGTGGATACCGGTGGGGCAGGGGGGCGGTGGGGTCGGTGCTGGCGGTGCCGGTGGTGGGGCGGTGGGGCGATGTGCGGTGCCTCAGTGGTGATCGCCGTTGCGGCCCGGGGGGAGGGAGAGCATCTGTCGGTGACGGCCGCCGGTGGCCGGGGCGGTGGCGAGCCCCGTGGCCGTACCCATCACCGGGGAGGGTGCGGGCGGTGCGGGCGGCGCGGGCGCCGGTACGGACATCGCGTGCGGGACCGGGCCGAGGTACCCGGCGGCGACCCAGCCCTGGCCGTTGGTGAACTGCCCTGCGACGCTTGCGGATTGGGCCGAGGTGGGGGCAGTGGCGGTGGCGGTCGGGGCGGTGTGGTCGAGGCCGTCGCCGGTGGGGGTGCCGGTGGCGGCGGTTGCGGTGGGGTCCGGATGGTGGTGGGCCTGGAGGCCGTGGGCTGCGTGGCTTCCGGGATGGTGGCCGGTGTGGGCCGCAGCGCGGGGTGCGGTGTGGGGTGCGCCGTGCGGTGCGGCGTGCGGTGCGGCGGCGGGCGCAGCGTGGTGGTGGCCGCCGGTGTGCCCGTGGTGACCGTGCTGGTGGTTGCCGGCGTGTCCGCCGACGTGGCCGGAGCCCGAGCCCGTGCCGTGGGGCTGGGAGGCCATGAACTGGGGGAGGCCCGGCGCCTGGCCCGCGAGGGTGTGGAAGGCCTGGTGCTGGTGCGGGTACGAGCGCTGCTCACTGCGCAGGGGGTAGCCGTCGCGGACCGCGAAGCCGGTGAACGCCAGGTCTTCCTCGCCCGAGCGGTCGCCGGGCAGCGCGCGGAAGAGGCGCCGGTACTCGGAGTACAGCTCGTCGTAGATCGGCGTGGTGGAGTGCGGGTGCTCGGCGTCGTACGACGGGCGCATGCCCGGGATCGAGCGGGGGGCGGTGGTGGAGCGGCCGGGGGACGCGGAGACGTCGTAGCTGTACACGTAGGGGCCAACGAGCGAGAGGGGGCGGGGGATGCGGGGCGCTCATGCGGGGCGGCCATGAGAGGAGGTCATGTACGGCGGTCATGAGCGGTGCGCATGCTGCGTGGATGGCATGAGCGGCGCTCATGCCGGGATCATGAGGGACTCTCATGCGGCGTCCCATGAGGGACTCTCATGCCGAGCCCATGAGTAGGGCCCATGAGTAGGGCCCATGAGCCGGGCTCATGGGCAGGCCCCATGAATCACGCTCATGCGCTCTACGTCCCCGTGCGAGGCGTTCATCCGGGGGAGCGGGGAGCGGGAACCGCGAGGCACACCGGACGCGCGGACCATCGGGACGTGCCGGGAGGAGCGAGCCCGCGCCGGAGGCGGCCCGGGGCGGAGGGGGAGCCGCCGTCCGGCGCGCAGGGCAGGAGGACGGATCAGGTACCGGCGAGCGGGAGGGAGGCGGCGACCACCTGGCCCAGCGCCACGGCCCGCTCCAGCGCCTGGCGCAGCAGGTCCTCGCGGGGCTGGCGGCCGACCATGCCGGCCGGGACGGCGTACATGGTCACCTCGGAGAGCTGGCTCGCCGCCATCCGCCAGGCGTCGGTGACCTGCAGCGGTTGGTGCGCCTGCCACCAGCCGGTGCTGCCGCCGGCCGCGGCGGGCTGCAGGATCGCGTGCAGCTTGCCCATCGCGACCAGGACCGACCAGCCGGGAAGCTGCTCCGGGGTCTCGTCCAGGTCGGTGACGGGCTGGAAGCCGGCGTCCTGGAGGAGGTCGAGGAACTCGTCCTCGCCCGAGGTGCTGCCCGGGCGGCCGACCGGACCGGTGGGCTCGACGACCAGCGAGGCGTGGCCGACCTTGCCGTGCAGGACGAGCCCGCAGGTGATGCCGAGGATGGCGGCCTGGCCGGGGGCGGGCGACTGGGCCGCTGCCCCGCCGGGGGCGGCCGGGCCCGGCTGCGGCGCGGCCGGTACGTGGCCGGCCGGCGCGGGGGCGGGGACGGCGAGGTCCGGGGCGCCGGTCTGGGCCTGGTTGATGCTGCGGACGGCGCCGACCAGCTGCTCCTCCGCGACCGGCACCACCTGGGAGGGGATGCAGCGGGCGTGCGCGAAGGCGAGCACGGCGGTCTCGTCGCCGACGAAGAGCACGGTGCTGGTGGGTTCCACGTGGGTGTCGCCGGGGGTCCGGCAGGAGGTGCACTCGTAGCTGTCGGGGGCGCGGTCGCCGCCCAGTAGGCGGTCGGCCTCGTCGTCGCCGATCTCGGACCGGACCTCGTCGCTGACGTCGAGCATGCGCGGCACAGGGTCTCCTCGGATGGATGCGGATGGGGCTTCGGGGGCGGACACGGGGAGGTCGACATGACCAACGGGCCCTTGTGTCAGGCGTCACGGGTGCCCGTCGAGGCTGACGGGAATTGCCCCGGATCCGACCGCGTGGCGTGTTCTCGTGGTCGCAATCTGTCGATGTCGGTGTCGGGACTGCCGGAACAGAACCGTGAGGTGAGTCACCCGCCGGGGATGTTTCAGCTGGGAATCAATGGTCAAAGCAGACATTTCGGGCATGATTGTGCAGGTCTTACCGCCGGTAACCCTTGGCTGAGCTGGGCAGACCGTTCAAGTTTTGAAATCTCCGCCGACTGGCTCGTAGCTTCTTGGTCGGCGCAACGAGCGCCACCCGGGATCACCCCCGACGCACAGCCCCCCGGTCCGCCGGGCGCGGCAGGTGCCCGCCGACACGACCGCTCGAACAGGTCGTCGGCGAGCGGCTGGGTGGCCGGGGCGGCAGCGGCACGTCCGACACGTGCACGGCCGCCCGACGGACGCGGCAAGCGAACGCGGCCCCTCAAAGGGCCTGGTTCCGCATGCCCGCCCGGGGCTGTCGAGAGGAACCCCATGACCTTCCGTAACGAGAACGCCGCTGCCACCACCTCCGCCGCCACCAAGCGCAACCGCGTTCGGATGGCTGTCGTGGCGGGCGCCGCTGTCGCGGCCCTGCCGGTGGCCGGCCTCGTCACGGCCACCTCGGCCTCCGCCGCCTCCGTCTCCACCTGGGACGCCGTCGCCCAGTGCGAGAGCGGCGGCAACTGGGCCATCAACACCGGCAACGGTTTCTACGGCGGTCTGCAGTTCACCTCCAGCACCTGGGCCGCCTACGGCGGCACCGCCTACGCCTCGCAGGCCAACCTGGCCACCAAGGCGCAGCAGATCGCCGTCGCCGAGAAGGTCCTCGCCTCGCAGGGTCCGGGCGCCTGGCCCGTCTGCTCCGTCAAGGCCGGCCTGACCAAGGGCGGCGCCCCGGCCGCCGTCGACACCTCGGCGGGCGCCACCGCCGCCAAGCCGGCCGCCCCGGCTGCCAAGCCCGCCACCCCGGCTGCCAAGCCGGCGCAGGCCCCGAAGGCCGCTGCGCCCAAGGCCGCCGCCCCCAAGGCTGACGTCGCGCCGAAGGCCGCCGCCCCGAAGGCTGCCCCGAAGGCCGACCAGGGCGCCAAGGCCTGGACCGGCTCGAACGACGCCAAGCCGGCCAAGGGTAACTACACCGTCAAGTCCGGTGACACCCTGAGCTCCATCGCCGCCGCGCAGGGCCTGGACTGGCACGACCTGTACAAGAACAACGCCAAGGTCATCGGTGGCAACCCGGACCTGATCTTCCCGGGTCAGACCCTGAGCATCTGAGCTGCTGAGCTGCCGAACGTCTGAGCTGCTGAGCTGCTGAGCTGCCCAACGTTTGAGCTGCAGAGCTGCTGAAACCGTCGAGGCTGCTGAAGCTGTCGGGGCTTCGCGGTCCTGAGGCTTCGTGAGCGGCTGACACCGCTTGTCCAGGAGTTCACCGGTCCCGGCTTCCACGGCCGCTCCCCCCTCGCACGGATACTCCGCCGAGTGGGGGAGCGGCCGTCGGCGTTCCGTGGCGGGCGGCCCGTGGCATGTCTAGGGTCGGCTGCCATGTCGCAATCGTGTGATGAACGTGTTGGCCGACGTCGGGTTGTGCTTCGGGTCGGTGCCGCGCTGGCGCTGGTGCTGGCCCTGCCCACGGGCGGTGCGCGGGCGGGTGCGGCCGTCCGGGTCGCGGATCTGGTGTGGGACGCGCTGGCCGACTGCGAGAGCGGCGGCGACTGGCAGGCGAACACCGGCAACGGCTTCTACGGCGGACTGCAGATCCGGCCCTCCACCTGGGAGGAGTCCGACGGCCTGCGCTTCGCCGACCGGCCGGACCACGCCGGTCGGCGGGAGCAGACGACCGTCGGCGAGGAGATCGTCCGGCGGCAGGGGTGGGGGGCCTGGCCGTCCTGCGCGAGGGAGTTGGGGCTGACCTGACGGGGCTGGTTGGGACCGGAGCGGGCCTGGGGCGGTCCCCGGTGGGGTCGGTGCGGGAGGATGGTGGGGTGATCCAGGGCGAGTTGTTCGGTGATCTGCCAGGGGCTGACGGCGCCGCGCGCGCTGCCGGGGCCGCAGCCGCAGCCGCAGCCGCACGAGCTTCCGGGACTTCTGGGTTTTCCAGGTCTTCCGGGTCTTCCGGGTCTTCTGAGGCTTCCGGTGGACCCGGGCCCGACGGACGGGCGCGCGTCGAGCCCGCTCCCGGCGCCGTGCTGCTCCCCGGCTGGCTGGACCTGGACGCGCAGCTGCGCCTGATCGCCGCCTGCCGGGAGTGGGCCCGTCCGCCGGCCGGTCTGCACACGGTGCGGATGCCCACCGGCGGGATGATGTCCGTACGGATGGTGAGCCTGGGATGGCACTGGTACCCGTACGGGTACCGGCGGGTCGCCGAGGACGGCGCGCCCGTCAAGCCGTTCCCGTCCGAGCTGGGCCGCCTCGCCCGCCGGGCCGTCGCCGAGGCGTACGGGCAGGCGCTGCCGGAGGTCGCGGGCACCGCGTCGTACGAGCCGGACATCGCGATCGTCAACCACTACCCGCACGGCGCGAAGATGGGCCTGCACCAGGACCGCGACGAGCGGACGGACGCGCCCGTGGTCTCGCTCTCGCTCGGTGACCGCTGCGTCTTCCGGCTCGGGAACACCGAGACCAGGACCCGGCCGTGGACCGACCTGGAGCTGCGCAGCGGGGACCTGCTGGTGTTCGGCGGCCCGTCCCGGTTCGCCTACCACGGGGTGGTGCGCACGCTGCCGGGAACGGCGGACCCGGAGCTGGGACTGGTGGGTCGACTCAACATCACGGTGCGGGAGTCGGGGCTGGGGGTGTAGCGGCGGCTGCCCGGGAGGGCCCGGCCGGGCCCTCCGCTTCCGTCATCCGTTCGTCGACTCGTCTACTCGTTCGAGTGAAACGGTGGCTCGGACACGGTGAGCGGGAATGACCCGGGTCGCCGGAGAATTCGAGTGAGCTGGAGAATTCGATCGGAGTCCGCATCCGAGGGGATCGGGGTCCGGAGAGGAAGCACGCTCATGGGTACCCCCGTCGACGACCTCGTCGATCTGCTCGACCTGGAGCAGATCGAACTGAACATCTTCCGCGGCCGCAGCCCCGAGGAGGCACTGCAGCGGACCTTCGGCGGCCAGGTCGCCGGGCAGGCGCTGGTGGCCGCGGGCCGCACGGTCGAGGACAAGCGCCCCGTCCACTCGCTGCACGCCTACTTCCTGCGCCCCGGTGTGCCCGGCGTGCCGATCGTCTACCAGGTCGACCGGATCCGGGACGGCCGATCCTTCACCACCCGCCGGGTGCTCGCCATTCAGGGCGGCCGGTCGATCTTCGCGCTCACCGCCGACTTCCACAGACCCGAGGAGGGCGGCATCGAGCACCAGTACCCGATGCCGGACGTCACCCCGCCCGAAGAGCTGCCCAGCGCACTGGAGGAGGTCGGCTCCCGGCTCGGCGAACTGCCTCCGTTCATCAGCCGCCGCCAGCCCTTCGACATCCGCTACGTCGACCGGCTGCGCTGGACCAAGGAGGAGCTGGCCGGCGTCGAGGCGCGCAGCGGTGTCTGGCTGCGCACCAACGGCCGGCTGCCGGACGACCCGCTGATCCACGTCTGCGCCCTCACCTACGCCAGCGACATGACGCTGCTGGACGCCGTCCGGGCCCCCGTCGAGCCGCTGTGGGGCGAGCGTCACTTCGACATGGCCTCCCTGGACCACGCGATGTGGTTCCACCGGCCGTTCCGGACGGACGACTGGCTGCTCTACCAGCAGGAGGCCCCGATCGCGCACGGCGCCCGGGGCCTGGCCCGCGGGCAGATCTTCGACCGGAACGGACAGCTGGTGGTGTCCGTGGTGCAGGAGGGGCTGTTCCGACCGTTGAAGCGGTGAGACGGGAAGGCGTGGCGAGTGGCCGCGTTGCGGTTTCGGCGGCCGCGGACCGGTGGGAATGATCCGTCCGGGCGGACGGTGTTGTGGATGATCGAGACGGGCGGCCCGAACAGCGGGCCGTCCCCGGACCGACCGGGAGGGTGGACCGATGACGGCGACGGCCGCGGAGGACTGGAAGCACTGGAGCGACGGGCGGGCCGCGTCCGTGAGCGCACCGCACGGCCAGCTGGCACTCACCGGCACGTACTGGCTGGAGCCCGAGCCCACCGAGATCCCCGGCCTGCCCGGTCGCTGGTGGGCCGACGCCGAGGGCGTCCGGAGCCGGGCGGTGGCAGGCGACGGCATCACCGTGACCGGCGCGGACACGCCGGTGGACGGCGAGGTGCTGCTGCGCCCGGACAGCGACCCGGCAGCCGACACCGCCACCTTGGGCGACCTGCTGCTCGTCCCGATCGAGCGCGAGGGCGAACTCGCCCTGCGGGTCTTCGACCCGGCCGCGCCGAGCCGGGTCGCCTTCGCGGGCATCTCGGCCCATCCCTACGCACCCGAGTGGGCCGTGCCCGCGGTCTTCACCCCGTTCGAGGACGAAGCCCGGTCGGTCGTGGTCCCGAACGCGGACGGCAAGGAGCGCCCGCTGGCCGTCACCGGGCAGATCGCCTTCACCGTGGCCGGCGAGCACCGCACGCTGACCGTCAGCCGGTCGGGCGACCTCCTCAGCGGCGTGTTCGCCGACGCCGGCAGCGGCATCGACACCTACCGCTTCCGCTTCATCACCCTGCCGGCACCGGATGCCGACGGCCGTACGGTCCTCGACCTCAACCGGGCCTACCTGCCGCCCTGCGCCTTCTCCGACCACTTCATCTGCCCCTTCCCGCCGCCCGGCAACCGGCTGGACTTCGCGGTCGAGGCGGGGGAGAAGCAGGTGCTGAGCAGGTAGCCGTCACGGGGTTCCGGGCCAAGGGTGCCCCCGGCGCGGGGGCGGCCGGGGGCGGGGCGGAGCATGGGAACATGTCGAACGATCAACATTCCACCTCCGCCGCGTCGGCGGACGCCCCGCCCGCGGCCGGACCCGGGGCCGATCCGGCGGACGGTGCCGCAGCCACCGGTCTCGCCCCCGACGCCGGTGCCGCTTCGGGTGTCGTTCCCCAGGCCGGTGCCGCGCCGTCCGGCCCCGCATCGCCCGGCACCGAGGCTGCCGGTGACCTGCCGGCGGACCCGGTGGCCACCGGCGCGCCGTGGTACCGGCGTGCGTTCGCCGACCTCAGCCCGCTACGCGAGAACGCCGACTACCGCAGGGTCTGGTCCGGTCAGGCCGTCTCCTCCATCGGCCAGCAGATGACGGCCGTCGCCGTCTCCGTCCAGGTCTACGACCTGACCGGTTCCGCCTTCGCGACCGGCCTCGTCGGCATCTTCTCCCTCGTCCCGCTGGTCGTCTTCGGCCTCTACGGCGGCGCGATCGCCGACACCGTCGACCGGCGCAGGCTCGGCCTGATCGGCTCGGGCGGCCTCGCCGTCGTCTCCGCGGTCCTGGCCGCGCAGGCCCTGGCCGGCCTCGGACTGGTCGCCGTCCTCTACGCGGCCGTCGCCGTCCAGGCCGGATTCTTCGCCCTCAGCTCGCCCGCCCGCTCCGCGATGATCCCCCGGCTGGTACCCAGCCACCAGCTCCCGGCCGCGAACGCCCTGAACACCGTCAGCATGAACCTCGGCCTCACCATCGGCCCGATGCTCGGCGGCGTCCTGATCGGCGCGTACGGAGCCCAAGCCGCCTACCTGGTCGACACCGTCGCCTTCACCGGCACCCTCTACGCGATGTGGCGCCTGCCCGCCATGCGCCCGCTCGGCGAGCGCAAGGGCCGCGCCTCCGTCCTCGACGGCCTCCGCTTCCTGCGCGAGCAGCCCAACCTGCGCACCAGCTTCCTGGCCGACCTGGCCGCGATGGTCTTCGGCATGCCCCGCGCCCTCTTCCCCGCCATCGCGATCACCTTCTACGGCGGCGACGCCGGCACCGTCGGCCTGCTGGTCTCCGCCCCGGCCGTCGGTGCCCTGACCGGCGCGCTCTTCTCCGGCTGGGTCGGCCGCGTCCACCGCCAGGGCATCGCCGTCCTCGCCGCCGTCGCCGCCTGGGGTCTGGCCATCGCCGCCTTCGGCGTCCTCCACAACCTCTGGCTCGGCCTCCTGCTCCTCGCGGTCGCGGGCTGCGCCGACACCGTCAGCATGATCTTCCGCAACACGATGATGCAGGTCGCCGCCCCCGACGAGATGCGCGGCCGCCTCCAGGGGATCTTCATCGTCGTCGTGGCCGGCGGCCCCCGCCTCGGCGACTTCGAGTCCGGCACCGTCGCCGCCCTCACCAACCCCACCACCTCCGTGATCAGCGGCGGCCTCGCCTGCGTCGCCGCCGTCCTCCTCCTCGCCGCCCGCCGCCCCGCCTTCCTCGCCTACGACGCCCGCCACCCGACCCCCTGACCCACCCCACCCCCAAACCTGGCAGCGAGCACCCCCCGACGTGCTGTATTGTTTTCCACGTCGCCGGGACACCGGGGACAAGGTCGAGAAGCCCACAGCAGAGCCCCCCAGGCCCTCGCTGCAGGCGCCGAGACCACGGGACGTGGCGCAGCTTGGTAGCGCACTTGACTGGGGGTCAAGGGGTCGCAGGTTCAAATCCTGTCGTCCCGACTTGCATAACCGCAGGTCGTAGGCCGTTTCCACCGTGAGGTGGGAGCGGCCTTGACGGGTTTTTAGGGCCTTGTGAGTGCATTGTGAGGGCGAGATCTCGCCCGGGCTGATCACGTCAAGGGTGCGGTATCTCAACTTGCCTTCCGTAGCTGTGTTCTGGTGATGACCCTCTGGTTGCGGACCCTGACGGCGTGATCCCCGGGTGTGCGCGGGCCTGGGAGTGCGATGGGGTCGGGTGAGGTGAGGGCGCGGTCGATGGTGTCGACGGCGTCGCGGGCGGCCTGGGTGGTGAGGTGGCCGTAGATGTTGGCGGTGGTGGACAGGGTGGCGTGCCGCAGGGTCTTGGAGACGACGGTGAGGGGGACGCCGGCGGTGATGGAGATGGTGGCCGCGAGGTGGCGAAGGTCGTGGACGGTGGTGCGGGGAACGCCGAACTCGCGGCAGAGCTGGTGGAAGTGGTTGAGGACGTAGGCGGGGTGGAGGGGGCGTCCGTCGGGGTGGTGGAAGACGAAGCCGCCGTGGTCCGCGTGGGAGAGCGACGGGTCCTTGTCCTCGGCGCGGTGACGCAGCGCGATGGCGACGCGTGGGGAGAGGGCGACCCAGTCCTTGCTGGAGCGGGTTTTCGGTGAGGTGATGATCAGGCGGTTGTTGTCGATGGCGGAGAGCGTGTAGCGGATGTAGAGGGCGCGCTCGGGCAGGTGGACGTCGTTCCAGTGCAGGGCGAGGGCTTCGCCCTTGCGGATGCCGGTGCCGATGAGGACCTCGATGAGGTCGGCGAAGGCCGGGTCGTCAGCGCGGCAGGAGTGCGGGAAGCGGATCGCGTCCTGCACGGTCCAGATCTGCCGTTCAGCCGCCGCGGGCCTCGGGATGACCGTGGGGCGGGCCGGGTTGTAGGGGAGTCGGCGGTGGCGTACGGCGTCGCCGAGGGCGCTGGAGAGCGTGGCGAGGCAGCGGTGGATGGTGACCTTGCCGCGTTCGGCGGCGAGTTGGGCGTGGGTGAAGGAGGCGATATGGGAGTGGCCGAGGTCGTCGAGCCTGATCGTGCCGAGGGCGGGGATGAGGTCGTTGGTGACGTAGTCGCGGTAGCGGACGTAGGTGGTGGGCTTGAGGACGAGCTGTTTGTCCTTGAGCCAGGTCGAGAGGTAGTCGGCGAGGGTCTGGTTGGGGTCGGCGCTGAAGCTGGCGGCCTGGCCCTCGATCATCCGGCGCAGTCCTGCTCGGGCTGCTTCGGCGGTGGGGTAGCCGCCGCGGCGGATGTTGTTGCGCCGGTGGTCGGGTGAGGGGAGGTCGAGGGAGAAGGTCCAGGTGCCGTGATCGGGGTCGGTGGCGAGCTCGGGGCAGCGGGCTCCGAGCTGCTTGCCACCCTGGTCGCGGCAGCCGCACCGGCGGTAGACGTGCCCGGTGTGGGCTGCGGAGCGCATGGTGATCACTTCCAATGCGGGTCGTAAGAACAGCCATGCTCATGGTCTCCTGGCGGCCGTCAGCAGACGGTGAACCCCCGCCCTCACGCCGTACCCACATGCACATGAAAAGCGCCTCTGACCTGGGACGATCCCTTGTCGTGGCGACAAGTATGTGGGGCCGCTCCAGCTATATCCCGACAGCTCTCGGGCACCGCCGGAGACCTGCTCAGGTCGGTCGGAGGTTCGACTCCTGTGCCTGAGGCTGCGGATTCTCTAGGGTGGGGCAATGGGACAGAAGCAGGGAAAGCGCACCCAGGACCAGCGACGCGGTGCTGGCAAGTTCAGCTCCTCGGTGCCCGGATGGGAGAACCTTGGACCGCTGCTTCTGGGGAACAAGCCCTTCGTCCGCCGTGTGAGACATGAGAGTACTGAGGCCGAAGCTGTTCTGAAATTCCTCAGCGCCACCGGAGGCGCGCGGCAGCAGCGCTTCTACGTCGAAGCGCTGCGCATGCACGAGATGAGCCCGACGGCTGGCGTACTTCCGGTCCTGGACATTGACCAGGAGCACGGTGATAAGCCGCAGTGGTACGTCATGCCTCTCGCGGACACTCTCAAGGGTGTCCTCGACGAGTTGGAGTCGTTGCAGGAGGTCGTGGCACCCTTCGTGGTCCTGGCTGACACCCTGGCCGCCATGGAGAGCCGAGGCATCTACCACCGCGACATCAAGCCGGACAACCTGTTCTGGTACGACGGCGGCCCGGTGCTCGCCGACTTCGGCATCGCCTACTGGGGAGAACCCGGCCCGACCCAGCCTGTCGAGAAGGTCGGTCCGATGGGATTCCTCGCGCCAGAGATGTACACCGCTGGCGTAGACGCGGGCGAGGCTGGCGCCGGCGCTGATGTGTACGGGCTGGCGCAAACCCTCTATGTGGTTGCCCGCCGCGAGGGTCCGTATCCGCCGGGTGGCCCACTGCGCGCTGATGAGGAGATCTACTCCTTCCAGCAGTGGCAGGACACAAGCCGAATCAACGGTCTGCGGCACGTGCTCGAAGCGGCGACGCGCGTCAGGGCGGCCGACCGGCTGACTATGGCCGAATTCGCAAGGCAGCTACGCATCTGGCAAGAACTCGAGCAGACGTCACCGATCACGCCCACTGAATCGAAGTCTGTGCGGCTCTCCTTCCTGGAGGACATGCTTCGGGAGCATCAGAGGGACCAACGAGCGACTGAACAGATGATGGAGAACGCCCTCAACGAACTCGCCGACGAATACTTCGCCAAGGGAGAGGATGCCAAAACAGAGGAGTATCGGATCCTTGAGCAGACCCCGCTGCGAGGTGAACACGCTTGGCCAGAGAGGCCGTCAGGGGCTGTGGGAGTGGACAGCCTGCTGTTCGTCTCCATCGTCGATGACCCAGCGACGGCGATCCGGATTGTGCTGGCGGCAAGGGTTGAGAGCCGCTATGCCTCTTTCGCCGTCGAGCTTCAGGAGTTCGATTCGGATGGCTGGGAGCTCCTGTATCAGACCGATAGAACTCCGTGGCATCAGATGCGCCTGCCGTCGGTCCAGCAGGAGTTGGCCGATCTGATGGAGCAGGTGAAAGACCAGCTTGCACAGAACGGCTACTGAGGCGCGGAACGGGCGCGACGACCTGTCCACGACCTCATCGTGGCATCCGTCTCTGACAACGGCCCCTGTCCCGGCACCGGTTGTCAGAGTCAGCGTGTAGCGTCCGGCCGTGACGTACGGACTGACGCGCCTGCTGCGCACCGAGGACGACTGGTCGGACTTGCTGTGCCTCCTCGCCGAACTGGATCCTGAGCCGCTCCGGTCCGCCTTGCTCCTGGCACCGGGCACGATCACCGTCTGTCGGGAGGTCTCGGTCAAGGCAGGCAGAGGGGCCCCTGCAGGCCGGGCTGACTTCATCGTCCTACTGGACGACATCGAGCGCACGGTAATGGAGGTGAAGCTCGGTGCTGGTGCTCACGGCGATCAGTTCGCAGCGTACGACGCCTGGGCGGACGCGAAGGGCATACCGACATCAGCCCGCTATCTGGTGGGCCCGAATGCTGATCCCATCCCCAACGAGCCGAGCCATTGGTCCCGTCAGCTCACCGTCGCCGGTCTCCTCGCCAGTTGGAACCGCTCGCCGGATGACCTCGCCCGACTGCTGTCCCTCCGAGCGCTCCAGCAGTTCACGCAACTGGAGGCCGAGGCAACAGGTCCGGCGAACCAGGCCTCCATCGCACTGAGCGACGCATTGCGTCTGCGGCGATTGGCGAGCATGACGCAGGCTACCGCCCCACGCGGCACGATCTTCCAGCCGAAGCAGCGCTCTGAGGCCGGAGCCGCGAACATTTGCGCCTGGCGAAAGACGGCGGACGGCTACGTTGTCGCCGAGATCCAGCGCCTGAACCCGAGGAGCCCGAGAGGGGGCACGGGCACTCCCTTCGAAATCCGCATCATGGTTGGGATCCCAGGGGCAACGCCCGAGGCCGACGGAATACTCGCGGACCAACACCGAGGCTGGCTCGCCCGCCGGAGCTTCGTGCAGCACGCGGGCTCGACCGTCCGGGCGATGGTGGTGGCACCGGAAGACGACGGATTCAAGATGGAGAAGTCGAGAGGGAAGGGCCACCCCCGGTACTACGGATACAACGGCGGCGGGCAGGGAAGCTCCGTGGTGCTCTCGAGCACAGTCGACTTGAACGACATGGTGACCGCGTTCTCTGCCGCGCTGCAGTACCTCACCACCTACCCAGAGCAGTAAACCAGGCCAGACCGCGCTCCTTGGCGGCGAGCCCCGCCCGCCGTCGATCAAGACCACGTCAGCCTCCAGAAGGAAGACGGCTGTGCCCCCTTCGATCCCCGCCAACATCGCGGCTGCTGACATGCGCCGGTTGGGCAACGCCGAGCCCCTGGAGCCCTACTCAGGCCGTGCCCGCGAACCCTGGATGTGCCGTCACATCCCGTGCCAGCAGGTCATCTTTCCGAACCGCAACAACGTGATGAACGGCCAGGGGGCCTGCATCTGGTGCGCTCCCAACGCTCCGAAGAACCCAGAAGAGGCCAAGGCGGCCATGCTCGAGCACGGCTTCATCGTGCTGGTGGACTTCCTCGGGACCGGCAAACCGTGGCTCTCGCAGTGCGTCGCGGCCGGGCATATCGTGGCGCCCCGGTATGACAACGTCACCGGCCGCAACAGCGGCTGCCGGTTCTGCAAGCGCTATGGCCCTGGCGACCCGCACGAGGCGGTCGCTGACATGCGGGCCGCCGGCTTCCGCCCCCTGGAGCCGTTCAAGAACATCGCCTCGCCCTGGCTCTCGCTATGCGAGCGGTGCACGAAGACCTCCACGCCCCGGTTGAACAACGTCCGGACCAGGGGCGAGTGCTGCCAGCACTGCGCGCGCTACGGACTGGACCCGGGCGCCCCGGCCCGCCTGTACGTCCTCTCCCACGCCGGGTACGGCGCCGTGAAGATCGGGATCACTGGACTACGGACCCGCGAGGACCGTGTTGCCCGATTCCAGGGCCACGGCTGGGTGCTGTTCACCCAGATCGACTGCGCCACGGGCGCGGATGCCTATCGGGTTGAGCAGAGCGTGATCCGCCAACTCAGGGTTGAGGGGCACGGGGTGTTCCTCGGCGACGCGCAGATGCCGATCGGCGGCTACAAGGAGACGTTCGACGCGACGTCCGTGTCCGTTGAGCGACTGTTAGCGCTGGCGGAGGCAGAGCGGTAACGGCGCGGCGTTACAGTAGGCCGCGCCGGACCACGGAGCCCCGGCCGATGCGGGCCAGCGCTTCACCGCTACGAGATGTTCGGGCAGCAATCCGATGCGCAGGTCCGGCTGGACCTTCAGTTGCCACCCAGTTCTCGAGTGGCAGGACGCCGATCACCTCGCGGAACGCGCGGGTTCAGAGCCTAGATTTCGATCACTGCTCTCGGGTCTGCCCAGATTGAGCGAAGTTCGGCGATGTCGTTCACCGGAGAGTGCTTCGTGACCTCGACGATCCCGGCGACGCAAGCCTGCACGGTCTCCGGGTCGCGCTCCTCGATCGCCCTGTCGAGTCGAGCGAAGAAGCTTCGGTGGAGTTCGCGCCGCTCGCTGAAAACGCGGTCCAGGTAGTCCCGTAGGCCTTGGCTCGCGGCGTTGATTCTGGCGACCTCCTTGTCCCGATCGGCGGCAATTCGGGCGCGCTCCGTCAGGCTGGCGTCAATGCCTTTGGCGACGTCGATGATCGCCATGAGGTACTGGGCAGCATCCGCGGTGGTGGCCACACGGCCGACCGTCTCGACGACGGTACTCACACGGGCGTCAGGCATTCGTGGACTCCGGGTTGTAGTCGCGGTACTTGACCACGAGGAATTCGCCGCTCGGGTCGAGCGTCAGATCTGGATTCATCACAGGTGCTTCGGCGAGTTCGACGACGCCCTTCACCAGCTGAAGCGCCGTATGGGGCCGATGTGCATGGTCATCGCTGTCGAGATCGAACCCTCCGGGCGCGCGCTCAGTTTCTTCCAGGCGGTCGAGCGCGTGACCTGCCCGCCGGACCATTCCAGCCAGCACGGCGAGCAACTCGCCGATTCGGCTGTCCACGCCTTGAAGAAGCACCGAACTCCGGTGGTAAATGGCGACTGCCTTCGTGACGTCTGCGTCGAACTTCGCGACAGCCTTGTCCTCGTCGGACTTTTGCTTGATCAGCAACCCGACGGTCAACGCGACTGCCGGTACCGCCGTGATGATGTTGAGCCGACGAACGCCTGCTGCGACGCCCCCGCCTCCAGTAGCCTTCGTGCCGCCTCCGATGACCGCCAGGGTGGCATTTCTCTTTGCTGCGCCGCTCAGCGTGTTGATCGCAGTACCGGTCGACGCGGTGGCGACCTTCGCGACAGTTGCATAGGCGGCACCGCTCAGTCCGATTCCGG
The DNA here is from genome assembly GCF_040303045.1 of Kitasatospora sp. NPDC096140. Taxonomy (NCBI): domain Bacteria; kingdom Bacillati; phylum Actinomycetota; class Actinomycetes; order Kitasatosporales; family Streptomycetaceae; genus Kitasatospora; species Kitasatospora sp. NPDC096140. Next base: position 90,657 of record NZ_JBEOUW010000023.1, on the reverse strand, counting down.
CGGCCGCCGACTCGATGCCCCTCATCCCGGTCGTGGTCCCGCTGGGGCCGCAGACCTCTGGCGCCGTATCGAGTTCACGATTCGCCGGCGCCTCTCCGCCCTCGATGACTTAGCGTCCACGCATCCGTAGCTGCCGCTCGTTGCGTTCAGCAAAGGCCCGCATTCGAGGCGTCACGGTATCGAGAGCGGACTGTTGCCGAACTCCCAGACCTCTCAACTGCGCGATGGTGGAGTCGGCGATGCCTCGGTGCTTCGCGTGCTCAGTATCGTGGTGAGCCAGAAGGTCGACGATCTTCTTCCTTGCCCGATCCGCGATGACCTTGTTTCCAATCACGCCGACGGCCGACGTGCCAGCGGCCACGGCCACGGGGATCACCGGGAACTGCATTGTGACCTCCGAGTGATGTGCGCAGCGTCGGGCTCCAAGTTATTCAGGTTTGCGCTGCTATCTGAGCTGTGGTCAAAGATACGAGATAATCGTCTAGTTGGTCTCACCTAGGATCTTGGCCGTCGTCAAGGGTTGCTGCACTCCTTACGTGAAGGAGCGTAGCGGGGTTGTCGCCGCGTGTCCGCGTTGAGGGTGGTGGTCGCGGGGTGGTCTCGCAGCCCGGGGCTGTGCTGGCGGCTGATATAGACCGTCACGCCTGTAGCCAGGCCCTTGCCTCCTCTGCCATCGCTGCGCGAGCCGCCTTGACCCTGCGACAAGTGCTCGGGAGGCGCAGGTGAGGTGATTCCGCGGGTGGGTGTGGCGCTTGCCGTGACCTTGACCCGGCTCGGAGGGCGTTGACACGGAGCGAAGTCGGATCGTTGCGCTTCGGGAACCCGCGACCAGCGATCACGCCCCGAGAGGGTTCACCGGCAAAGCCGCTGCTCAGCAGCTGTGCATCTCAGAGACACCTTCAGGCAGCCGGAGCAGGTCGACGCCGCCCGGCTCGGACAGCCCCTGTCAGCCGGACGACGGTGCCTTCCCGATGGTCAGCTGCCCGTTCATCAGATAGAGGCTTAACGGCAGTCCGCTGTCAAGCACGGCAAGAACGTCGACCTGGTGCTGGACCTGGATGTATCCCGCCCAGAGCTGCCCGACGAAGACGCTGAGCGTCGGCGAGTTGGGGCTCGGCCGCACCAGAGTGGCTTCGCCCGCCGTTGGTTCCTGCCACGGGTCGAGGGCGACCTCCACAAGGGGGGTGCGGTCGGCCATGAGTTCGCCGATCAGGTCCCGTGGCTGGCGGACGTACTCCAGCAGTTCGTCGATCTCCCGCGCCGTGGGCCCAAAGAGCGAGATCCAGCCTTCCATCTGCCAGGCGGTCACCCACTCCTTCATGTCTGCGGATGGGATCCGTTGCTCGGCCGCCACGGATCCCATGGCATGGGCGAGACGGCGCGAGGTTATGCCGGAGGTGAGTAGTTTCAGGGCTTGCGCCGTGTCGACGCCGTGCCGCAGGTACCAGCTGGTCTCGGGGTGGAGGCGAGTGCTGGAGCCGGCGTCGCCGAGCCGCGTGTTGACCAGGTGGACCAGCGCCCCGAGCGTCCAGGACAGGGCGTGCTCGAAGGTGCCGCTGATGTTGTCGACGGTCTGCTCCAGTGCCCACACTCGGTCCACGGCCGGCAGCCAGCGCTGCGCGAGGCGGGGGATGGGCATGCCGGAGATCCAGTCGGTGATCGCTTGGCTGACTGGCACCTGTAGGGGTTTGCCCCGGTGCTCCTGGTCGGTGAACTTCCAGTTTCCCTCGACCTCGGGCAGACGGAGCAGCATGTCGAGCACGTTGTGTTGGGTGAGGAAGTCGAGTGTGCGGCGAAGCGACCACTCCTCCACGGCCAGCGGCCACCCTTCGAAGTCGCCTTCCCACTGTGCCTCGTCGCGGTGTGCCGTCAGGGCGCGGACCTCGCCGGCGAGCCAGCGGGCGACCTCGTCGAGATTGCGGGCGCTGAACAGGCTGGTACCGGTGGTGGCCCAGCGCCTGCGGGTCGTCGGGCTGGTCACGGCGTGCACTGCAGCGACCTTCTCGGCCAGTGACAGCCACCTCGCGCGCTCCTGCGGGTCCTCCACCAGCTGGAGCGCGGGCAGGTTCTCGACGGCTTTGAGCGGGGTGCTGTTCGAGGCGGGCATCGAGCCGAGAGCGTCCACGGTGAACCACACATAGGCGACGAAGTCCGCGACCAGCGTGCCCGCGAGCATGAGCACCTCGTCGGCATCGTCCCGGACCCTGTTCTCGGCCTCAGCAAGTTGCTCCAGGACCTCGGCGTCCAGCAGGGCCGAGGTGACGCGCAGCTGGTCGTCGCCCGGGGCGAGCCGATCGAAGTCGGCATTGGCGGGTGTGACCGGCCGGGTAAGCAGGATCCATCCCTCGCTCTCACGCCCGGCGCGCCCGGCCCGGCCGACCGCGTTGAGCAACTCCGCATCGCTCATCTGCCGTTGCCGTTCGTAGCTGAGAAAGTCCCCGCTGATCGAGTGATGGACAATGACCGTGCGCACAGGCAGGTTGACGCCGTCGGTCAACGTGCTAGTGCTGGCGATCGCCAGGAGCTGCCCGGCCCGCAACGCGTCCTCGACTGCCTCCAGGACATCGTCCGGCAGCGCACCGTGATGGTAGGCAACGCCCTTGCGGGCGCACGACACCAGCGGGTGTTCCGACCCCAGCGTTTCGGATAGGTACGTGACCAGGGACTCGGCCTCGGCCCGCTCCTCCAGGTGCTCGGTTATCGCGCGCGCGGTGTTGCGGGCCTCCTTCTTCGTGGCAACGACCACGAGGACGCTGCCCTTGGTCGTCAGGTAGGCAGCGCCCGCCGCGAACAGCCGGTAGCTCGCGGTACCGCCTGCGAGCAGGGTCTCACGGCTCCAGTCCCCGGGATACGTCTCGGCGTACGACCGCCGCCCGAGCTCCCGGGTGAGCAACACCGTCGGCTTGGATGCTGTAGTGGGGCGCAGTGCCATCCGCAAGGCCATCGGCACCACAGCCTTGACGCGCCCTCGCGCCTTCTTGGTGGGCTTGCGCGCAGTCCGCTCAACCCGATCTCGCATGTAGTGCGGGGACAGCAGCCCGTGCAGACGCCGCGGCCCACGCCAGGTGTCGCTGAAGTACACCTCCTCGGGCGGACGGGACGGGTCCAACCAGGATGCCAACGACGCCCGGTTCCCCACCGCCGCGGACAGCAGCACCAGCCGCGGTGCACCCGGGTGAACCTGGCAGAACGCCAGCAGCCCCTCCAACACGAAGCCCCGCTGAGCCCGCGCCATGTGATGGGCCTCGTCCACCACGATCAGCCCGACGCCGTCGAGCGCCTCCACCGGATCGTGGCGCAGCATGTGCATCAGCCGCTCCGGGGTGAGGATCTCCACGTCGTCGTTGAGATTGCCCAGCCCCCGTTCGCCGATGGGGAAGTCCGGCAGCTCGGCGGCCAGCCGCCGACCCAGCAGCCGCAACCGCCCACGCAGCGCCTGCCGCATCTCCCGCCCGAGACTGCGCATCGGTGACACGTACAGCACCCGTCCAGAGGCCTGCGCCAGATGCGCGCAAATCACCAGTTGCGCCATGAGCGTCTTGCCCGCGCTCGTGGGCACGCTGATCAGGCTGCGCGGGGTCGCGGGGTCGACCGGGTTCCCCCGTTCGAGTTCGAGCAGCTTGCGCTGCGGCGGCCACAGCGTGAGCACCGGCGGGCTGGAGAGCGCGAATGTGCGTGCCACGGCTGGTGGGGTCCCCGGTGGCAGCAGGTTGTAGAGGCTGCTGGCGGACAGGTCTTCACTCAACTCCAGCAGATGCGAGGCCACCCAACGCGCCAGCAAATCGCCCGAACCCACCTGCTGACCCACGACGCGACCGAGGAGTTGCACGGCGATGTCCAGGTCCTCTGGGCCGCCGAAGGCGAGGTGCTGGTGGAGGTGGTGGACCGCGTTGACGACGGCCTCGGCCGGCCCGTACATGGTGCCAGCCAGGGTGTCCGGCCGATCGAAGTGGCGGCCGAGAAGCGTGCGGAGCTGAGCTAGCTGGCGGCGCCAGGCTCGCAGCGCCGTGGTGAGTGCCGGACGGTCCATGCCAAGGAAGGCCACGCCCGCTTCGAGAGCGAGGGTTTCGACGTGGTCGGGGAGCTCCACATCGGTTCTTACGAGCCGTTCGACGGCGCGGTAGACGGCGGTGGCGTTGGGGTCCTGCTCACATCGCCGGTAGCCGGCCTGCGCGGCGAAGGCCATCTTCAGACGCTCGGTGTCATCGTGCGCGCCACCGAGGGCGAGGTCCAGGACGTGCGCACTGACGGCGAACGCGTGACGGACTTGGGCTGGGTTGTAGTCCGCCGCGCCGGGGCTGACCGCGGCCAGGCCGTGGAGGAGCCACGCAGTGTTCAGGACGTCCTCCGGAACACCGGAGTCGGCCCGCAACGCGTCTATTTCCAGCTGCGTCAGGAGGTTGAGAAGCTCTGCCGGGGTGGGGAGGATCGCACCGCTGTGATCACCAAGGGCATGGGTGAGGACCTGCAGGTCTAGAGTGCGCTCCACACATAGCTCCTCACGTCCTTGGCGAACTCACCGAGTTCATCAATGCCGATGATCAGCCCTGCCAACGCGCCGTCATGCGTGTGTGAAGGGAAGTGCGTGTGAGACAGGTGGAACGCCTGCTGCGGAACTGCGGTCTCGTCGAGCGCCACGCTCACCCCCGCGTTGCTGGAAGGAGCCGCCTGCACCCACTGTCGCACGAGGGTGCTGACGAACGCGTGCGAGTCCTTGGAAAGGTGCTTGTCGGCGAACGACATCATCGCCAGGTACTCGGCTCCGCTCGTGCCGAGCTGACGCCACGCGTTCCGGATCGTTGCCCCCACATCGCTCGATTTCGCAGGGTCGGCCGTGAACTTCTTCATCTCCCACAGCCTGAAGGAGAATTCGCCCTCCGTACCTGTCAGACGGTGGACGACTATCCCATCACCACCGCTGTCCGTAACCGTGCCACTCGGCGAGTTGATGATCTCGATCGTCCGGTCGGCCTCTGGAGGTAGTTCGCGCGTTGTCAGGTACCACAGCCACTCGCCGACGTACCCGATGAGAGCGTTGGTCGCCTCCTCGCCCGCTGCCTTGAACACCGGTATGGCGAAGGCGAGCACCTCCGCGCGGTCATCGCCGGCCAGCTTCGTCCCCGAGAGCACAGCATTGCGCCACAGGCCGTAGGCCGCCGGCTGATTCCCAGTGCGATCCTTCATGACCGAATCGGCCACGATCCAGGCTGCCGCAGCCCGTGCCGCCTCGCTCAGGTCGTTGAAGACCACCAGCTCCCACGGACAAACCTGCTCGATACCCTTGCGCGAGCGGTCGAACAACGCAGTCAGCCGCCCACCAACAGCATCAGCCCGCCGCTGTGCGTCGTGGGCCGGTATAGAGGCCACTCCAACTCCTCACGCGTCTAGGAAGCACATCCGTTGTGCGATCAGGACTCGGCGGCGGTCCCACCGTGGAAGCGGGCGGTCTTCTCATCGACGACGCGGAGCTGACCGGTTCGCTGCTCAACCGTTTCTCTCGAGGCTCCGTCGGCGTAGAGCTCAGTGGGGTTGGGGGCCGGTCGTGGGGATGCAGGAAGCAGACATGGCGGCCGCCTTCCCAGATCCGGCGCTTGGTGAGCGGGAACGGCGCGGCGAGGTCGCGCTCGTTGCCGCCGCCGTCCCAGTTGTCGGGGAGCGCAAGTGCGGCATCGGGAAGGACGAACCGGACATCGATCCGCTTCCCGTCGTGGGTGGGTGCGCCGCAGCAGACGCAGGCGACGGGGGAGTGGTTCGTGCTCACGCGGGCAGAGTACGGCGGCGGTTGCTCAGGTCGGCGCGCGGGGTAGCGGTCCGGGCGGCTGAGCGCGGGGTCATGGGTGGGGCACATAGCGGGCGTTGGGTCCCGGCCAGCTTGCGTCCATGAAGTCGGGGCGATCGATGCGGTGGAAGCACCGAACCAGGAACTCGGTGAACGTCCCAGCGGTCTCGAACCACTCGCCCTCGTCGCTGCTGATAATGATCCGCCACTCGGCGGGATCGTTCTCGACCGCGCGGAAGAAATACCGGCTGCCGTGCTCATCGCTTCCCCACAGCAGCAGAACGCCCGATTGGACGTCCGACTCGTCGACCTCCCACCAGCCCTCGGCGATCTCGCCGTACCAGGCTGGACGCTCAGGTGGCGGTCCCCAGCAGCGCTCCAGCTCGGCCGGCGTGGTTTCCATCGGCCGGTCGATCGTCAGATAGCCGTCCACCGAGCCAGGGCCGTACAGATCGAGGAACGCCTTGAAGTCGGTCGGCAGCCGGAAACCGAGGTACCGCTCACTTGCATCCCAGATCGCGGGCCTGGCCCAACCCCAGGACTCCGGCTCTCCGAGGTGCGCGCGTAGTTGCTCGAGCGCGGTCTGGCTCTCCGGATGAGGGCGGAAGACTGCTGCGGTCAGCACTGCCACAGGAACACGGCCTGGGTGCAGGGCTCGCACGCGAAGGCGTAGGCCTCACCGCGACCGCCGAAGTTCATCGCGGTGGCGTGGTCCCGTCCTTCTTCGAGTTGAACGACGAGCCTCATCTCCCTTGCGCAGGTCGGGCAGGCAGGGGTCTCGTCGTTCTGCAGCCACGCGGGCTGCCCGCCGAGCTGACCGAGGACGTCAAGAGGAGTCCGGTCCGGCTGCCTCGCCCACTCCGTGTAGGCCTGGCCGTAATCGGCCGTCTTGGACGGCTTGTACGCGACGGCGCTCACCGCGCCAAGCAGGACCGGCTCCTGGTCGTCGTCCTCGTCCAGCACGGGCACCGGGATCGGCTGGAGTGCGGCCGTAGGGAACAGCAGTGCGCGGTTGCCGCCCGCCTGCGGATCCCACTCCTCGCACATGCCCGGGTCGTTCTGGCACATGAACAGGGCGAGCACGTCCCGCCCCTCGACGGCGCCCTGGCCGGTGTGGCGGCCGAGATCGTCGAGGAGCACCTGCGCCAGGAACTGCATCGGTCCGTCGCACGTGGAGCACTGAGGCCACGAAGCCCCGGCCGGGGCCAGCGGCACCCCGCCGGTGCGGGTGACAAATGCGGTGGGCTCGGTGGTACCCGCGTACGTCATCAGGGTCGTCGTCACAGCTGGCGACTGTACGACAAGCCGCTGACACCTCTCGGCCCACCGTGGCCCGTGGTCACGACTCCGCCCAGACCCGGACTGGGACGAGGTGGATCGGGCACGTCAGTTGGCAGGGGCACCCGGTCATCGCGGCTACGTCTTTCGGCGAACGGAACGCCAGACATGCTGCGCCCAGGGCAGGCATCCGGCTCTTACACCGGGAGCCTACGGAGGCGTCCGTGCCAGCCGACACGGGGTGAAGGTCCGGGCCAGCTGAGCCTGGGCGCCCGTACCGGCTGTCGGGGGTGGCTGGGACGATCAAGCCATGGGAAACCTCTACGACTACTATGCGGCCGCTGACGACGCACAGGCCTTGGGCATCTTCGAGGACGGCCGGGCCGACGACCGGTTCGGCACGGTCGGCCTCAAGGGCGTTGACCCCTACGCCCTCCTCGGTGTGGTCGAGGCGGCCCTGAGGGGAGTTCCCGAGGAGCAGGTGGAAGCCGACCTGCGCTTCTGCGAGCTGCTGAGCGATCCGCAGCACGAGGGCCACTGGCTCGTCTCGCTTACCGACAGCCTGCGTGACGCGCTCGCGATGGCTGGCGGCGGCCGGCTGGAGGAAGCCGCGTCCGTGTGGACGCTCACCGAGGACGGCGCGGGCCAGGACGCGGAGCTGATAGCCGACTTCCTGGAGCGGCTGGCCCGCCTCGCCCGTGACGCCGGTCAGTGCGGCCTGTACTGCGCTATCTCCCTGTAAGCGGGCCGAAGTCGGGCTGCTCGGCTGGCGCGCCGTCGACTGCCGGGATGGTCGAGCGTTCGGCTTCCGTCACCAACGTTCGTCCCGTTGTCAGCCCGATCCGCCACACTGCTGCCCGTGATCACTCCTGGTGAGCCGCCTGCCGGCATCGAATCGGTCCCGCACCACAAGGCCGTCCTGCTCGACACGCCCTGGGCGGAGCTCAGCCACGCGTACGGGTCGGCCGAGGACACACCCACCCTGCTGGTAGGCCTGCTGGACGACGACCCCAAGGCCCAGGCCCATGCCCTGGGCCAGCTGCAGATGTCGGTCCTCCACCAGGGCTCGCTCTACAGCAGCACCGCGCCGGTCGCACTGTTCGTGGCCGGCATTCTGGACCATCCGCGGACCTCGGCCGCGCACGAGAGCGAGTACCCGTGGGACGACCGGGTCCGCCCACTTCGTGCCGCGCTACTGGAGTGGCTGGGCGAGATCGCCGAGTCGGTCGGCTACTACGACGACCGCGAGCAGGAGCCCGAGTACGACGACCCGGCCGACATCGCGGCCTGCCGCGCAACCCGCTCCGCGATCCACCAGGCGGTGGCCCCCTACCTGGCTGATCCCGACTCCGTGGTTCGCGAGGCCGCCGTCGGTGCCGCCGGCCACCTGCTCGGGGCCCCCGAGCTTCGCGACCGGATACCCGACGCCGTCGAGCGGCTTCGCACCATCCTCACCACAACCGGGGACCGGCGGGAGCGTGCTGCGGCCGTTCTGACCCTCGTCGCCTGGGCGCAGGACACCAGCGATCTGCTCACCGACCCGGACCCGGCGATCCGCGCCTGCGCCGCCCTCGCTCCGCTCCCCGCCGAGGACCCGCGCCCCACCGCCATCCTTCTGGAGGCCTTGTCGGACCCGCACACCGCCGACCACTGGTTCGCCGCCGAACCCCTGCCCCAACTCGACGGATGGTTCCGCTTCACCCTCCTCCACGCCCTGCTCTCCCGCACCACCACCCTGGAAGAAGTCCTCGACGCCGCCTTGGCCTTGATGCCCATGGCCAACGACTTCACCGTCGAACGCGACTGGGGACCGCTCCTGCTGCGCGCCTTCCCCGATGGCAACGCCGGCGAGGCGGCCCTCACCGACGCTCAGTACCGACTCCTCAGCGTCATCGCGGCCAAGGACGACTGCTGGGGCAACATCGGCAACAAGATCACGTGGCTGCGCCGAGCCGGACTACCGACAGAACGAGACTCCTTCCGCGCGCTCCTGACAAGCCGCGACCGGGCCCCCGGCTTCTGACGGCTCGCGGAGAGCTCGGATCCTTGCGGCCCCTGCTGCTCGTCGGAGGCCTGGGCCGAGTTCCGGAACCCTCACAAGGATCATCCGATGCCCGGAGCGACCGGGTGCTCAGCTTGGAAGGCCAGCCTGCGTTCGGCGTCCTGCGCGATGTGGTCGAGAACATCGTCGAGTACTGCGAACGCTTCCCACAGCTGTTGGCGGCCGGTTTCGGAGAAGCGCTCGATCAGTAGTTGTTCGAGATCAGTGACGCGCTTGCCCTTCCAGATCTTGTCGGCGAGGCTCACCAGCAGGTCGTCGGTGCTGATGCCGGGGGCGTTCCACGATGCGTGGCTGCGGGCGAAGCGGGCGAGTCCCTCGGTGACGCCCCGGGCGATCAGCAGGTCGTGGCCGGCCATCTCGTGCGCGGAGCCGGGCCGGGAGAGCTCCTCGGGGTGCAGGATCTTCCCGATGTCGTGGGTGGCGGCGCCGAAAAGGACGGCGTCCCGGTCACAGTCCGGCTGCGGGTAGTACCGTTCGACCCAGTCGACCAGTTGGTGGGCGACATCGTGGACGGCCCGAAGATGGGCCGCGAGTCTGGGTGGGTCATACAACTCTGCGAGGATGACAGCGACCTGGCGCGGGAGCGGTCGCAGTACGGGGTCGCCGGGCAGGGGGAGGGCTAGCTGCAGCGCATTGCGGGGCATCCGGGACACGGTAGGCCTCAGATGTCGGAAGCTGCTGCAAGGGTGGCTGGTCATGGACATCGACGGGTTCTGGAATGTGATCGGGGCAGCGCGGGCCGAAAGCAGCGGTCCGCACGGCAAGGCGTTCGCTGAGGCGCTGGTGGACCAGTTGGCGCGGCTCTCGCAGGAGGAGATCCTCGCCTATCAGGAGCGTTTCGACGAGGTGCACGGCGCCGTGCACCGCTGGGACGTGTGGGCCGCCGCCTATCTCATCGGGGGAGGCTGCTCGGGCGACAGCTTCATGGACTTCCGGGTCGGCCTGATCGCCCTCGGGCGGGACTGGTACGAGCTGGCAGCCGCTCACCCGGACGATCTGGCGAACCACCCTGCAGTGATCGAAGCCGCCGCCCAGGGCGACGACTACGTGATCTTCGATGAGGACGTGAACTACGCGGCCAGCCGCGCGTTCGAACGCCTCACGGGTGACGCCGATGCCTTCCACGAGGCGTGGAAGCGCCATCGGGCCGGGCAGGATCTGGATACGGCGCTGGAGTCCGACATGGGCGAGGACTTCGACCTCGACGACGCTGACGAGATGCACCGTCGCCTTCCCCGCCTGGCTGCCCTCTACCTCGGCGCAGCCGCCGGCCGAGACGCCCCATCCTCAGGTTCTCTGCGCGGTCGCTGCTCTTGAGGTTGGCGATGTCGGTGAGGGCGGCGAGCTGGCCTGCGGCCACTTCCCCTAGGCATCCGCCTCGGCCAGGGGGAGCGTCCTGGCCGCGTTCACGCGGGTGCTGGCGTGGAGGTTGGGGTTGTCGATGAGGTCGATCAGTCGCTCCACGCCTGCCTCCCGGTATCCCTCTACTTCGGCCAGGGCCCGGGCTGCGTTCACACGGGCGCCGTTGTCGTCGAAGTCGGGGCTGTCGGCGAAGTCGATCAGCCGGTCTGCACCTGCCGTCCGATGCCCCTCCACTCCGCTCAGGGCCTTGGCTGCGTCCACACGGGTGCTGGGGTAGAGATCGGGGTTGTCGGCGAGGGCGGTCAGCCGGTCTGCACCTGCCGTCCGATGTCCCTCCACTCCGGCCAGGATCCTGGCCGCGTTCACGCGGGTGCTGGCGTGGAGGTTGGGGTTGTCGATGAGGTCGATCAGTCGCTCCACGCCTGCCTCCCGGTATCCCTCTACTTCGGCCAGGGCCCGGGCTGCGTTCACACGGGCGCCGTTGTCGTCGAAGTCGGGGTCGTCGGCGAAGTCGATCAGCCGGTCCGCGCCTGCCGTTCGGTGCCCCTCCACTCCGCTCAGGGCCTTGGCCGCGTTCACGCGGGCGCTGGTGTGGAGGTTGGGGTTGTCGGCGAGGGCAGCCAGCTGGTTCGGGCCTGCTTCCCGGTGCCCTTCCATTTCGGTCAATGCGTGGGCCGCGTTCACGCGGGAATGGTCGGCAAGGCCGGAATCGTTGGCGAACTGGGTGAGGCGGTCGGCGACGCCAGAGGGAAACGCGGTTCGAAGGTGCACCTGCCTCGTCAGGAACTCGCACACCATCCAGTCTCTTTGCGAGCCGAGTTCGGTCAGGGCCTTGGCGGTTTGTTCGGCGATGTGGTCCTGGGGGGTGAGGAGGCCGTGCAGGACGAAACCGGCGTAGGAGGAGTTCTCGCGCCTCAGCGACCTGGGCTCTCCCCAGCGGCCGGCGGTCGGACGGAACAGTTCACCGAGCGTCTGGGCTCGTGCTTGCGCGTCGCGGGTGGCGTGGCGGGCCGCTTGGTGTTCGAGCAGGGTCTGGTGGAGGAAAGCGAAGTCGGAAGCGCTGCGGGTGATCAGGCCGCTGCGGCACAACGCGGCTGTGAGGAAGTCGTCCCACTCGTCGTCGGGGACTCGTGCGGGCCGGTGGGCGTGGGGGTGGTTGCGCAGGATGTCCAGGGTTGGGCGGGTGTCGCCTGTGAGGCGTACGGTGGCGAGGTGGCCGATCAGCTCGGGCAGGTGTTCCAGGGTGTCCTCGGCCCGGGCAGTGACGCCAGGGCCGTAGCCGTCCAGGTCGGCGCGAAGTATGTCCCGTGCACCCGGGGCGTACTGCCGTTTGTGGAGCAGGGCGGTGAATTTGTTGTAGACGGCGCCGCGGGTGGTGGGAACTGCCTGCTGAGGGGCGTGGGCCTGGAGTTGGCAGAGCATGGTGGCCATGAGCGGCACGCACGCTAGTTCGGCCAGGTTGGCGTTGTCGACCGCAGTGAGGAAGCGACTGGCCATTGCGGCGGGGGCGGGCAGGTCCATGGCCTGGAACCAGGCACGGGCGACATGGCGCAGGTCGTCCCGGCTCAACGGTTCGAGTTGGAAGTGCGGTGTGTCGCGGCCGAGAAGGTCGAGTTCCGCGCGGGGCAGGGGCCGGGTGGCGACGACGAACCGGTACTGGTCGGCCTGGAGGCCGTTTGTGACGGCGGAGATCGTGCGTAGGACGCGGTGGCGGGCCTGAGGGTCGGTGATCTCGTCGAGGCCGTCGACGAGCACGAGCCAGCGGGCGCGAGGGTACGGGCGCTTGGCGAACAGCTCGACCGGCAACCGCTCGACGAGCCCGGCGAGGTCGGCGTTGGCGTGCCGGGCCAGGGCCTCCGCGAGGGGCATGCCGAGGAGGGCGGACGCGGGGGCGAGCACCGCCAGAACGGGGCCGGCGCTTCCGGCCCTCCAGCCCCTGACGACATCGGCGAGGTAGGTCCGCAACAGGCTGGACTTGCCTCCGCCCGGGCCGGCCACCACACAGGTCTCGGCGCGCGAGAGCAGTTGGTCGGCCGGCCTCGGTCCGGCCACGGTTCCGACGTGCGTCTCCGAGGCTCCGTCCCCGCCGGCGGGATCTTCCTGTCGGGCCAGCTGCCGGACGTACACGGTGGCGAGGGGCGGCACGATGCCGGGCAACGCCCCCGCGTAGGGATGGTCGCGGACGGCGCCCTCGGCGGCAGCGAGGTAGTGGTCCAGCCGCTGCGCACGTGAGTCCGCCTGCTCCCGAAGTGCGTGCAACTCCTTCCACTGGCTTCCGGCGATCCGGAGCGCGTCCAGGAGCTGATCCAGGGTGGTTCTGGTCGGCACCGTCTTGAAGGTGAACACGTTACTGATCGTGGCCTTGGAGACCTCCGCCTTCTCGGCGAGCGTGGCCCGGCTCCAGCCGAGGCTGGTCATCGCCTGCTGCAGCCGCCTGACCAGCTCGTGCTGCGCTTCCCCGTCCCTGGGCTTCGGCACCTGTCTCCCGATCCGTCCGTACAACCTCGTTCACATCACTGCATTGAACGCCCATGGAGGATTTCATCAACTCCTGGGCTCCGGCTGCCGGGCCCTCCCCGAACCGGCTCCACCGACCGCAGGAGACAACCCGATGGACCTTCACCCGCTCGCCCTCGCCGCCGCCGCACCACTCCTCCTGGGCGCGCTCGTCCGCCTGGCCCGTCGCCCGCAGAACGCCCCCGCCCTCGTCCGGGCGCTGCGTGACCTGATCACCCTGTGGCTGGTCCTGCGCAACACCGACCCGCAGGAGCGCGGGCCGCTCCTGCGCGCTCACCGGACGTGGCGGCTGCCCGTCGACACTGCTCCGGCGTTCCGGCGCGGCGACGGTCAGCCCGCCGGGCGCCGGGATCGGTGACGCCGTCTCCCGGGTGCGGGCCGGGCTTGCCGGGAACGGCTACCGCCAAGTGGCCGGCCATGACCGCGCAACCGCGCTGTGGGGAGGACGCCGTCGGAGGCTCCGGAGAGCGCGGAGCCGCCCACAGTTGGAGAGTGAGGCAAATCACTCACGAACTTCAGCTTGTGCACGGCCTCTCACGCGCCCCTCACGGACTGGGCTTCATGAGGTGTCATCAGGCGTCATGCGTGGTGGACGAGGTAGGCCCTGACCAGCGGGATTCGGACTGGTGAACACCAATCGGACGCCCTTTCGCTGGGGGTCAAGGGGTCGCAGGTTCAAATCCTGTCGTCCCGACGTATGTGAGCAGCGGGTCTGTCAGAAATGACAGGCCCGCTGTTCTCGTTCGGGTTAACGGTGATGGCGACGTGATGGCAGGGGCCGCGGTTACGGCGACGCCGGGCCGGCTATGCGGCGTCCGAAATGGCTAATGCTCCATTGCCGGGGATGGCTGATGGCGGCGAGGCGTCGTCCAGCGCCTGGCACAGCGCGGTGACCGCATCGCGGGCGGCGTGCGGGAGCAGGTGCCCGTAGATGTTGACTGTGGTCGACAGCGTCGAGTGCCGCAGCGTCTTCGACACCACGGCTAGCGGAACCTTCGAGCTGATCATGATGCTGGCGGCCGTGTGCCGCAGATCGTGCACGCCGATCCGGGGGAGGCCGATCTCGGCCGACCTGCGGCGAAGCGTGACCAGGAGCTGTTGCGGGCGTAGCGGTGCGCCGTCCGGCTGGCAGAACACGAGCCCTTCGAGCGGGGCACCTTCCGGCAGGGCCGCCCGCGCGGCTGTCGCGCGCCGTTCCAGTGCGGCGACGACCCGAGCGGACAGGCTGACCCAGTTCCGGCTCGCCTTGGTCTTGGGGTACCCGAGGTGGAGGTGGTTGTTGTCGACGGCGGTGAGGTTCCACCGCACCAGCAGCACCTGCTCGGCCAGGTGCACCTCGGGCCAGTGCAGCCCCAGGAGCTCCCCGCGGCGCATCCCCGTGCCCAGAAGCGCCTCGAAGGCATCCGCCAGCTGGTCGCCGTAAGCGTCGTGGTTGTGCCGCAGGAAAGCCGCAGCCTGCGATGGCATCCAGCAGATCCGCTCGGGAGCGGCGGGGCGGAGCATGACGGCGTAGCGCGCCGGATTGTCGGCCAGTCTCCGAGTGCGGACCGCGGTGTTCAGGGCGCTGGAGAGGGTGGCGCCGGCCCGGTAGACGCTGGTGCGTCCCCGGCCGCGGGCCAGTTCGGCTTCGGTCCAGGCGGTGATGTGCCGTTCGCGGAGGTCGGACAGCTTGAGTCGGCCGAAAGCCGGGATGAGGTCGTTGTGCACGTGGTCGCGGTAGCGGGCGTAGGTGGTGGGCTTGAGCACGTCCTCCTTGGTCCGCAGCCAATCGGTCAGATACCCGGCCACCGTCAGGTCGTCGTCGAGATCCAACCCGGTGCGCTCGCACTCGAGAGCGCGCTCCAACGCCTCGCGCGCGGCCCTGCGGGTACGGAAGCCGCTGCGGCACCGCTGCCGACGGCGCCCACCGGTCGAAGGCACGTCGAAGGCGTAGGCCCAGGAGCCATGGCGCGTTGAGTGGTCGAGGCTCGGGCACCGCGCACCGAACTGCTTTCCGACGGCGTCGCGGCAGCCGCAGCGCCGGAAGATCCGACCACGGTCAGGGTGGACAGCCATATGGTTACCTCCATCCAGGAGAGCCTGACCCCACGATGACTGCTGGCGTTCGGAGAAGGCAGCTGGTGAAGCATGGCGTTTGAGCTGCCATCACTCCGCCATCACCCGCCACCGTGCACTGCCGTGAACAGGGCGTTCCCCTTGGCGGTGCGGCAAGTGAGCGTCACCAGATCGACTTGCGATGAGGCCGAACTCCCAGCAGTCACCTGCTGGGAGGCCGTACGTCAGCGCTGTCGCGGGATGGGCAGGGGCTCGTGGTGGTGCCAGATCAGTGATCGATCTTCGCGGTGGAGTTCCGCGGATCCCCATTCAAGGCGGACCACGCCATCGGCCAGTGAGCAGGCGTAGGCGACGAGGACGAGCTTGGTGTCCGGTGGGAGGCGCGCGAGATCCGCGTGGGGCTCGTCCTCGTCCGGCAGGTCGATGCCGAGGTCCAGCTCTCCCTGGCGTGGGTCGGGGCCGTGCCTGCGGAGGAGGTCGGCGCGAAGCCCTGACGCGCTGCGGAGCCTGGCGACGGTGACGGGTACGTCCTTCTTCGCGTACCGGTAGGGGTAGATAACATGGCCGGCGACCACTGCGACGGTACGCGCCTGGAGGCGCACCAGCTCAACGTCGGGAAACTGAGAGAGGCTGGCCGATAGTTCCTCGTACTGTGCGGCATACAGCCCGTGTCCGTACGCTTCGAGCGTCTGCGTGTGAACGCCTTCGTGGCCGCCTTGGGCGCGCTCGTGGGCTCGGACAAGGCATGCGGGCACGATGGCCGTGACCTCGGCGGCGAGGGGGCCGAAGACCGTGCGCGCCCACGGACTGGCGGAGTTTGCGTCCGACATGAGAATCCCCCGATCGATCGTCCTATGACCCAACCTCAGGGTCTGACAGTCCGCTGATCGGCACGGTGGATCAAGGGCGCATTGGGGGTCTCAGGGTGCACGGAGCAGGGAGTGCTATCTGGTGAGGCTGGGAATGGGGCGGTGGATCTGCGCGGCTGGTTCGGGACAGCATCTTGTGTACGACGCCGGCTGGCGCAGGGGCGCGTGGACTGTACGGCGCGGATGCCCAGAAGGATGTTCCGGCCTCCATGGCGGGCTCATGTTGGGGCGCCGCACAAACCGCTGTTGCTGTTCTACGTGCTGGGCAGCTTCCAGTGCGATGCCGATGGCGAACTGAGGTACATCGTTGTTGAGGAGGAGGACTGGGCCCGGGCTACCACGTCGCTTACTCGCGCGAGGCGGTGGCCCGGATAACTCCCGCCACGCGGGCCGCCGCCTCGACCGGGTCCTCGTGTTCCCATACCCGGACAACGGTCCAACCGGCCTCGCGGAGAAGCCGATCGGTCTCCGCGTCCCGGGCCCTATTGCCCTCGATCTTCGCGCGCCAGAACTCGGCGTTCTTGCTGGAGGCCCGTAGATGCTCCGGGCAGCCGTGCCAGTAGCAGCCGTCGACGAACACTGCCACCTGCAGACGAGGGAACACGACATCGGCCGTGCGCCGCAGAGTAGGGAGTGGCCTGGTGGCCACCCGGTACCGGAAACCCTGTCGGTGAAGAAGCGACCGGAGCCGGAGCTCCGGCTTCGTGTCCCTGCTCCTGTTGCCCCGCATCGAGGCTCGGACGGCGGGCGAGGAAGCCCAGGAGCCCTCCGCCAGCGGCTCTTCCGTCAGTAGTCCTTTCTGCCAGGCCAGCTTCCAGCCCTCGGCGAGGTTCGCCGCGCGGGTGCCGTGCTCGACCTCCCCCAGGTAGCGGGTGGGGGACTTTCCCGAATCCGACCAGCGCAGGTAGGCGCGGATGCGCCGGGTGTCCGGCAGCACTTTCAGCTCCACCGAAGCGCGGGCGAATCGGCCGTCGCCCAGGTCGACCGACCGCCGATGCCGTCCGCCCGCGGCCCGGTCCTGCTCGGCCGCCAGAGCGTCGCGGCCGCGACGCGGACGTCCCTTCCACGCGCGGTCGGGTGGCGGGTCGTGCTTCCAGGGCCCCTGCGCCACGCTGGTCGCCCCGGTCACTTCCGACGCGCCTCCGCCTCGTCCAGGACGGTGGCGACGGCCTTCGCGAAGACCTCTCCGAGGATGACGGGCACGGCGTTGCCGAGCTGACGCATCTTCTCCCCGCGCGGGCCCTTGAGCTCCCAGGTGTCCGGAAATGTCATCACCCGGGCAGTCTCGCGGACCGTCATGTAGCGGTGCTTGTAGGTCACACCATCGGCCATCAGCTCATCGGTGAGCATCACCGACTCGCCGCCCGGCACCCCGTGGACGCCGGCCTTCACGGTCTTGGCCGGTCGGTCCAGCTCGTTGGGGGTGTGGCCCTCGTAGATGCGCGCCCCTGGCCAGCCGATGTGGTCCGCGAAACCCCCGACGTAGCGCTCCGTGCGGTCCAGCATGTCCTCGGTGATCTCGGGCAGGGGCTTGTGGTCGCCGATGCCCTTGATCGCGTCGCGCAGCGTGTACCAGGGGAGAAGCCCGTCATCCTCGGGCTTCACCTCTGGCAGGCGCCTCTCCACGCGGTCACGGACGTGCTGGGGGACCTCCAGGTGTCGTTCCCAATAGGTCCGTTCCATCAGGGACCGGGTGAGCGCGTCCTCGGAGTGGGTCTTCTTGACGAGGTTCTTGAACAGCTCGATGTCGACGTCCAGATCGCGCCGGAAAGCCACGATGATCACGCGGTTGCGAATCTGCGGTACCCCGTAGTCGGCTGCGTTCACGGGTGTCATGACAACCTCGTACCGCTTCTTGAGGTCGTCCGGCTCTTGCGCGAGCCGAGAGATCAAGGTCCTGTCGTGCTCCCGCCAGTCCACACCCTCGGCGCGCTGCTCGAACGGAAGCTCCAACTCGCGCAGGATGTACTGGAAGTAGTCATTGAACGAGGGCCTGAGCAGCCCTCGGACGTTCTCGCAGATCACCGCCTTCGGCTGGATCTCGCGAACGGCCCTGAACATCTGCGGAAACATGTTCCGCTTGTCCTCGTCGCCCTTGGCGACACCGCCGAGACTGAAGGGCTGGCAGGGGGGGCCGCCGGCGAGGATGTCGACCTGGTCGCTCAGGTAGCCCATGTCCAGCTTCTGGACGTCGCCCGCCACGAGGGGGACCTTCTCGCCGGGCTCGGGGGCCTTCGTCAGCTTCTCGCCCTCCGGGACCCACTCCGCCCCGTTGGCCTCCAGCGTCTCGCAGGCGCGCTTCGCGAACTCGTTGAACAGCAACGGTCGGAACCCCGCGCGGTGCACGGCCATGGCCAGGCCGCCAGCGCCAGCAAACAACTCGACGCCGGTGCGATCCCTCATAGATTCCTCGCGCAGCTCACCCATTGTCAAAGCATACCGCGGAGTTGTCGTCCTTCGAGCTGCCGGTCCGAAGAGCCCGCACCCGTCCTCCATGGGCCCCGGGGGCGACTCGGGAGACGACGAGTCGGGGTGTGGCGGTCACGACCAGGCCGTCTCACCCACCGAGACGGCGCCGCCACTCCCGAGGGAGCGCCGGTGCGGCGCCGCGCGGCCGAATTCGCGCGGTTCGTCCCGACCGGGACAGGTCGCGAAGGCGGGGGAGTGAGGCGGGAGTAGGCCGCGCATCTGGGATCTTTGTACCCCAAGGATCGACGGTGCCCACTACTGTTGGCCGCACGACGATGGAAGACCTCGTGGCGGCCCGGTCCGGTCCTGCCGCGAGCACCGCGCGCTCGCCGGGCGGTGGGCTCAGCCGGTCTTCCCCGGGGTGGGATCGAGACGAGGGCGGACGCAAGGAATGACCGACGGCCAGTACATCAATGTTATGCCCCACCCACGAATCCTGGGTGTGCTGGGCGACATCGAGTTCTCGCACTGGCAGTGCCTCGCCGAGCTCGTGGACAACTCCTTCGACGAGTTCCAGGCGGCGGGCGAGCCCAAGGATCGGCCCTCGGTCTCGATCTCCCTGCCGACCGCCAACTCCCAACGCTCCACCGCCGAGATCACGGTGCGAGACAACGGACGCGGTATGAGTCTGGACGCCGTGACGAACGCGATCAGCGCGGGATGGACGAGCAACAGTCGGCACGGTTCGCTTGGCCTGTTCGGCATGGGCTTCAACATCAGCACGGCCCGTCTCGGGCGGAAGACCACGGTGCGCACCGGCACGGCCGGTGACCCCGACTGGATCGAGGTGACCCTGGACCTGGTCAAGATCGCCGATTCCGCCGAGTACCAGGCCCCGTACCGCCTGGTGCCCAAGAGCAGCCCCGACGAGCACGGCACCACGATCACCATCAGCGACCTCAAGCAGGAGCAGTACACGACGCTGTGCCGCCCGCAAACCCAGAACGTGATCAGGGAGAAGCTCGGCGACGTCTACAGCTACCTCCTGCACACCAAGAGCTTCCTTCTCACTCTCAACGGCAAGAAGGTCAAGCCGCGACTCGCCTGTGTCTGGGACGAGAAGCGGACCGTCACCCGTCAGGGAGTCGAGATCAACGCCGTTCAGCGCATCGAGCGCGTCCTGAGCCCCAAGAAGGCGTGCATGGTGTGCGGCTACTGGAGCTCCGCTGACGCGGATCGATGCGAGGAATGCGGGCAGGGCAGCCTCGAGCTGCGGGATCGCAAGATCTGGGGCTGGATCGGCGTCCAGCGCTATGTTCACCGCAGTGACTACGGACTGGACTTCCTCCGCAACGGGCGCAAGATCTTGCTCAAGGACAAGCGGGTCTTCTACTGGCAGGACGAGGACGGCCTCGGAGAGCAGGAGCTCGAGTACCCCATCGACTCGAAGACCCCGATGGGTCGCATCGTCGGTGAGATCCACTGCGATCACGTCGCGCCCAACTACCAGAAGACCGCCTTCGAGTTCGAGACCGCCGAGTGGCGACAGGTCATTCGGGAGGTGCGCGGAAGCAGCCCGCTACGGCCGACGATCGCCAAGCGGCTCGGCCTGCCGGAGAACCGCAGCTCGCTCGCCCTCCTGTACTCGGGCTTCCGCCGTCAGGACCCAGGGCTCAACTACCTGATCCCGGGAGACGGCCGCACCGCGCTCCACGACAAGGCCCTGCGCTGGGCCGACCTCATGAGGCTGGGCGACCACGAGTACCAGAGCGACGAGGTCTGGTACCGGGCCGCCTACCAGCACGACAATCCGGTATCGGCCGAGCCGGCCCCCGAGCGTGGTGAGATCCTGCCCGGATTCGGCGCCGATCTCCTCGAACCGGAAGCCTCCGGCGAGGGCGCGGACGCGGCGGAGCGGGAACCCACGACCGAAGCCGCTTCGGCGGAGACGATAGATCAGCGACTGCAGCGCTACCGCGACCACGCCGAGGCCTTGGTGGATCTGGACGGCAGGTACTTCCTCGACGAGCTCGGCCGGGTCGAGCTCGCGGCTTGGGCGGTTCGTGGCCAGACGCTCGTCACCGGTGACGGCCGCACCGCGCCGGTGGTCGTGTCGATGATCCGGGCACCGCGACTCGAGGTGTTCATCGACACCGGGCACCCGCTCTTCAGCGAGAACGGTGCCGACCTGCGTGACCTGGCCCTGGTCGAGGTCGCGGAGTTCATGAGGGTACGCGCGAACAGTCTCTCGACGCCGCTGACGGAGATCGTCGCTCAGCTGAAGACCCAGACCTCCAGCCCGCGGCTGACCGCCGCCGCGATGGCGGAGGAGTCGGAGCGCCTGTTGGACCAGGTGCGCGGTGCCATGGTCGCGCCCGTGTCGGAGAACCCTGCCATCCACTGGCTGCTGTTGACGCAGGACGAACGCGCGAGGTCCGAGCGAAAGTTCGCGGTCCAGTCCGGTGGGGATTTCTCGTGGAACGACGCGCTCACCAACGGGGACTTCATCCGCTACGCGCCGGCCAGTGCCGTCATCCGCGTGATCCAGCAGTCCCCGGACAGCTTCCTCGACGGCCGGGTTTTCAAGCGTGGGTACGTCTCCCTGAGCGACCCCGAAGCCAGGGCTCTCGTGGTGGAGCGGCTGATCAACCCGTTGAGCGACCTGGCCTTGCTCGAGCAGCACCGCCCGCGTCTCGATGCGGACGAGATGGCGCGGATCCGTGTCAGCTGCCGCCTGGTCGCCCGCGATCTCGTGATCGACAACAGCTAGAGGCAACCGCACATGTCAGGATTTCTGGACGCGACGTCTCTTCTGGACGTCGGCCCCCTGCAGTTTCCACGCCAGGTCGAGCGACTCCTGTGGCACCTGGGCTTCTCCGACGTGTCCAACATCGACGGCTCGGGCGACGAGGGGGGAGACATCCTCGCGCGACGCAGGGGCGAGACCTGGGTGCTCCAGTGCAAGTGGAAACGGAGCGGAGTGGTTGGGGCGGCCGCCGTGGACGAGGTAGCCCGGGCGCGGGACAACTACCGGGCCCACCACGCCATCGTCGTCACCAACGCCCGGTTCAGCCCGGACGCCCGCCGACGCGTGGCCGACCTCGCCCGCATAGGGCCCGCGATCGTGCTTTGGGGTGGCGCGGACCTGGCCATGAGCTTCGACCGCGTACCCGAGCGGATCACGCGGGTCACTCCCCGGCCGTACCAAGTCGAAGCCCTGGCGGCCCTCGACTCGGACCTCGACGCCACCGGTCGGGCGCTTCTCGTCCTCGCCACCGGACTGGGCAAGACCGTTGTCGGCGGCGAGACGATCGCCAGTCACCTGAAGCACAACCCTGGGGACAAGGTCTTGGTCGTCGCGCACGCCAAGGACCTCGTTCACCAACTCGAACGCGCGCTATGGCGCCACCTCCCCAAGGAGGTACCCACTCGCGTTCTCACCGGGGACAGTCGGCCTGACGACCTTTCAGGCCTAACCTGTGCGACCGTCGGGTCGGCGCTGAACGCCGCGCGCTTCGGGTACCGCCCCGGTTTCGTGATGATCGACGAAGCCCATCACCTCGGCGAGGAGGGGCAGTACGACGAACTCCTCGCCGTGTTGCGCGAAGCCCGGCACCTGGGCGTCACCGCGACCCCGTGGCGCGGGGACAAGCACGACATCACCCAGCAGCTCGGACCCGCCAGTTTCAGCCTGGGCATCGAGGAGGGCATGCGACGCGGCTACCTGGCGCAGGTCGACTACCGCCTGTTCGTCGACAACATCGACTGGGATGTGGTGCGCGACGCCAGCGAACACGAATACGGCCTCGCCGAACTCAACGCCAAGCTCTTCCTGCCCCAGCGGGACGAAGCGGTCCGCGACGAACTCGCCGCCGCGTGGACGACGACGGCCAATCCCCGCGCCATCGTCTTCTGCCGCACGATCGAACACGCCGAACGCCTCGCGGAGCTGCTGCGGCGCACCCCCCTGTGGTCCGGCGCCCTGGCCATCCACGCGGGCCTCGCCAAGCGCGAACGGCAGAACCGCCTCCTGGCTTTCCGCGCCGGCGAGGTGCCCATCCTCACGTCGGTCGACATCCTCAACGAGGGCGTCGACGTCCCGGACGTCAACATCCTCTGCTTCGCGCGGGTGACCCACTCCCGCCGCATCTTCGTCCAGCAACTGGGGCGGGGCCTTCGCATACGCGACGGAAAGGAACACGTCGTCGTACTCGACTTCGTCAGCGATCTCCGCCGCATCGCGGCCGCCCTCAAGCTCAAGCGGGCGCTGGCTGAGCACGGCCAGATCGAGACCTTGACGAAGGTCACCCCGTCCAGGATCGGCTTCAGCGACCAACACGTGGCCACGCTCATGGACGAGTGGATCAAAGACGCGGCCAGCCTCGAGACCGCCTACGACGAACATCGCCTCCAGTTTCCCGCCGCCCTTGCGCCCCAGGAGTGACGCCGTGCCCTCCATGCAACTGCCCACCGCCCTCCGCGATATCCTCCTGCGCGAGATTTACCAACAGGCCAACGACCTGGACTGGGAATTCCTGAGCAACGGAGAGAAGACCGCCCAGTACCGGAAATGGATCGAAGACCCCAAGGTGGGCGGAGTCCTTCTCTCCCACGGGCCAGAGAAGGATGCCCGTGTCTGGATCAAGGACGTTCCCATGAAGGAGTACGCCCGGGCCCAGGAAGGCATCGGCCACTACGTCCGCTACGCCGTGAACCGCTTCCGAGGCCCTGAGGAGATCGTCCAGGCCGCCTGTGGCGAGGGCTGGAGCCCGTTGCCTGGATCGCTCGGCGAGAAACCGAACCACTGCATTGCCACCGATGGCGAGGAATCCCGGTACGTCTGCTGGGGACGCCCCGGCACCTTCCGGGACCTCATCTGGGCTGCCGTCAACGAGGCGATCGAGGCCAAGCGGCATCCGGCCATAGTCATCACCACCCGTGACGGTGAGACCGTCTCGACGGCTGATCGCGCGCGCCAGATCAAGGTCGCCGAGCACTGCGGCGTCAGCCTCACCCACCTGCACCGAACGATGATCCCGAACCCCGACTACGTGGGGGCGTCGCTGGAGGACTGACCTCCGGGCGCCGTGCCCGACGCGGCGCCCCCGCTGTGAGTGAAGCCGGATCGGGCGTCCTACAGAACGCCCGATCCTCGATCGGTCCCGATAGTCACGCCCCGCAGGGGCGGGCCAGGACGACAAAAGATCAAAGCGGCCTCCACGACTCTCGACTCGTCATGGCGGCCCGGGAAGATGGGGGAGGCCAGTGACGGCGAAAGGCGACCAAGCCCCGGCCAGTGGCGGGTACGGTCTTTTCGACGGATTCGAAGGCTATCGGACGCCCTCGCGGGACAACTATCGAACGGTCCTGTCCGAGGGAATCGTCGTTTTCGACGCCAACGTGCTGCTCAATCTCTACCGATACACCGAGGAGACCCGGGACTCCCTCTTCGCCGTCATGGGAGCCCTGGGAGAACGGCTCTGGGTTCCCCACCAGGCCCTGGACGAATTCTGGCGCAACCGTGAGTCCACGCTGAACACGCCGGCCGACAACGCGAGGGACGCGGTGGCATCGCTCGAGAAATCCGGGCGCTCGGCGGCCGACGCGATCTCGGTATGGGTCAAGAGTGTCGCGCTGCCGGAGGAACGGCATGCGGAACTCTCCAGCCAACTGGCCGACGCCTTCGAGAACGTCCAACGCGTCATCAAGGAACAGGCCGCCAACGACACCGTTCCACGCGCCCGGGACACCAACCAGGACTTGCTCCTGTCCAGACTCTCAACGGTGCTCGCGGGCCGGGTGGGGGCTCCCCTGTCCTCCGAGGACCACGCCGCGGCCCTGAAGGAGGCCAAGCGCCGCGCCCAGGCCCAAGAGCCACCGGGCTACCTCGACCAGGGGAAAGACGACGATCTCGGGGCTGGCGACTACCTCGTGTGGGAACAACTGCTGCGCGAGGCCGAACAGCGGCAGTGCGACGTGCTTTTCGTCACCAGCGACGTCAAGGATGACTGGTGGAGAAGGTGGCGAGGTGAGCTGCGCGGGCCGCGACTTGAACTCATGGCTGAGCTCCGCTCTCGCACACGGCACCAGCTGTTCATGCTGCAGCCCACGGAGCTGATGCGGCAGGCCGACGCGCTGGTGGGCGTGCAGGTCAGCCCCGAATCCGTCGAAGAAGTCGCCCGGGTCGACCGACTCCCCAGCGAGGCGTCGAATCGTTCGGACACCGCGACCGGACCGGAGATTCCCGCCTCCGTCCGCGAGCGCGTGCTGGCGGAGGTGTATCGCCAGGCCCATGAATTGGACTGGGACTTTCTGACGGCTTCAGAGAAATCCGGGCAATACCGCCAGTGGGTAGACGACCCCCGCGTGGGTGGAGTTCTCCTCCCCTTCGTGCCGGCGCAGAGTGCCCGCGTCTGGCTCAAGGACATTCCAATGAAGGAATACCTTCGCTCCCAAGAAGGATTCGGCCAGTACGCCAGATACGCGGTGATGCGTTTCCGAGGACCAGAGGAGATCGTTCAATCGGCCTGCGGCGCCGGGTGGGACGTGGTTCCGGACTCAGTCGGAGAGAAGCCCATGCACTGCTACGCCACTAATGGGATCTCGACCCGGTACGTCTGCTGGGGGCCGACGGGATCCTTTAAGGACCTCATGTGGGCGGCCATCAACGGCGCGGGCGATTCGAAGGAGCGGCCGGCCGTGGTCGTCACTACCCGGGATGGAGACAACGTACTGGCGACCGCCGACCGTCAGGAGCAGGAGCAGCTGGCCGAGCGTTCGGGGGTAGACCTGAAGTACCTTCACCGCAGCATGATCGAGAATCCTGACTACGCGGGATAGGAGAGCCGAACGCCAGGGGTGGTCCAGGTCAGCGTGGACCGCTCCGTTGGCCAACCGGAGGTCCGTCGATCAAGCCGATGTGTCCCGTGCCCCCACATGGGCTGCGGCGCTCGCCCTCACGGCTGGAGCTCGCCCGGAGGCGTCCAACGGTTCCGGCCCGCTGCGGTCTTCGGTGCAGATCATCTCTGTCTGGGCTTTGAACCCTTACACGTAAGACGGGACCCGGCTGGTTCGCCGGGCCCCGCTCACGGTGCTAGCCAGACCGCGCTGAGTTGCCCGCCAGGGGAGGGATCGCGCTGCGCGCTCCTCGTAGGTCAGGTTCCATTGCTGGTTGGCATACATGCTCGGGCAGTCCCAGATGCCGAGCGGGCCCCGCCTCGGCATCTGGGACTGCCCGAGCAGACCTGGGGCTGTTTGGGGGTGGGCGTCCGTGGTGATCGTGGCGGGCAGGTGGATCCGGTCATCGGGGCGAACGGCCCATTTCTGGCCGGCGTTGCCGACGCGGTGGGAGAACATCAGGCCGATGCCGTTGGCGAGGGCGTTGCCTTCGGCTGACACGTACCAGCCGCCGGAGCGGATGATGCCGTCGATGGGACAGCTGAGCATCTGGTTGACGATCCGCCAGCAAGCGTGGACTGCGGCGTTGGTGCCTTCTTTGGGACCGCAGGTGGAGTCTATGCACTGCCAGCCGACAAGCTGGATCTGGGCGGTGACGCTGGAGTGGGAGTAGCTGGCGGATGCTGAGTGGTCGAAGCCGTCGGCCTTGCCCTTGACTCCTGTCCGCTCTTGAAAGCTCAACAGTGGAGCGCGATTCCGGCCGCAGCGAATCCCTCCTCCTTCCAGGGGGGCGAGCATCGCAACGCGCACACCCTGCCCTTCGCGACGAGGGCCGGTGTCCATGGCGGTCGCCCCTCGGGAAAGGGGATCGCAACTTCTGGGGCGCGCGACGGTCGACGATGCGGTGGCGGTCGCCTTCCGGGGTTGCCGAGGGGCGCAATTCTGGTGCGGTGCCAAGCTGGACCCTGATGCGCGAGTGGCGATAGCTCATTGGAGTAGCTGAGACCGCGACAACCGGGGGGGACTTGCCGGGGACCACGCGGTGCTCACTATCGCCTCTGAGGCGCACTTCGGTGAACGAACAGCGCGGGCTGTCTACCGTCTGACGTGCAGCGGTGGCTACGCCCAGGCGACTGGGGGTCAAGGGGTCGCAGGTTCAAATCCTGTCGTCCCGACAGTGATGTCGGAGCCCCGCTGACTGGACGGAGGTCCAGGCCAGCGGGGCTTTTGCCGTTTCCGAGGGTGGGTCAGCGCACGAGCCGCAGGTGGCGGCCGGGGGACTCCGGCGGGACCACTTCGGGACCAGGGGCCTCGCGGGGGGCCCGCTCAGGCGCCCGCTCAGCGCCTTGCTGGCCAGCTCGATCGAGTGCTGATCTGGTTGTGATGGTGGAGTCGGGTATTGGAACTCCTGGAATGCCTCAGCGAGCGTCTTCATGGGCAGCAAGCTGTTCGGGGGTCCCAACGAATGCTGGGCCGGCGCCTGATGGAAAAGCCCGCCGGAGGGGCCGAGCTGTTCGGAGGCGGGGTCGTCGGGGAAGGCGATCGATGCGGTGTGCTTCGGGAGGGTCGGGTGCGGCGGCGGGGGTGGGGGAGTCAGCGGCAGAGGGCTGCGTCCAGGGTGTCGGCCATGTGCTGTGCGCCGACCGCGTCGGGGATGGTGGTGACGGTGATGGCGGCGGCGCGGCCGTCGTCGGTGACGCCGTTGCGGGAGCGGTAGCCGGGGGAGGTTCCGCCGTGGCCCCAGGAGAGGCCGCCGCAGGAGAGCGGCCTGCTCTGCAGGCCCAGCCCGTAGCGGACTCCCGGGCCGAGGAGTTCGGCGGGGACGGTGGTGCGCATCTCGGCGAGCTGTGCCGCGGGCAGGAGCCGGCCGCCGAGGAGTGCGGCGAAGAACGAGAGGAGATCGGTGTTGGTGGAGACGATCGCCCCCGTCGCCCAGGCCATCGAGGAGTCCATCCCGGTGTAGTCGATCGGGGGCGCGTCCGGCGAGCTGCGGTAGTAGCCCTGGGGGTGGGCCTCGTGGATGCCGGTGTCCCCTGGGGTGGGGAAGTAGGTGTGGTGCAGGCCGATGCGGTCGATGACGCGCTTGGTGATCTCCTCGCCGACGGGCCGTCCGGTGACCTTCTGGATGAGGAGCCCGGCGACGATGTAGTTGGTGTTGCTGTACTCCCAGCTGGTACCCGCGGGGAACCTGGCCCTCTGGGCGAGGGTGCCGTCGAGGAGGTCGCGGGGCTCGAAGTAGCGGTACTGGATCGCTGCGTAGTCCGAGAGCGCGGGGGCGTCCATGTAGTCGGGCAGGCCGCTGGTGTGCTGGAGCAGCTGACGGACGGTGATGGTGCGTCCGTCGATGCCGTCGCCGCGGAGCAGGCCGGGGAGGTAGGTGTCGACGGGGGAGTCCAGGCCCACCTTTCCTTCGGCGACGAGTTGGAGGACGACGACGGCGGTGAAGGTCTTGGTGTTGCTGCCGGCGCGTATCTGCCCGTCCGCGGGGACCTTGGCCCCGGTGGTGAGGTCGCCGACGCCGGCGGTGTAGGTGCGGGTGCGGCCGTCGCGGCCCTTGACGGAGGCCAGTGTGGCGGGCATGCCGTCGTCCTTCACCAGGGCGTTCAGGCCCGACTGGACGGTGTCCGGCCTGCCGCCCGCGAACGCCGCGGTCGGTGCCAGGGCCGTGGCCGCCACGACGCCGGCGGCCACGGTGGCCACGGCCGCCGCCAACCCGCGCCGGGCACGGCGGCGTCGGTCGGCCCGGTTGTGCTGTACGTACTCGTTCACGGAGTAACTCCTGTGCTGGAGGGGGAATCGGTGGGACGGGCGGGTTCTGCGCGCAGGTGCGTGCAGAACCCGCCGGTCGTACCGGTGCGGACGCTCAGGCCGGATCGGCGAGGGTCAGCGGCACAGGGCGGAGTCCACCATGGCCGCCACGTGCTGCTTGGGTGCGTCACCCGGGATGGTGGTCACCGCGATGCTGACGGCGCGGCCGTCATCGGTGGCGCCCCCGGCGGTCTCGTAGCCCGGGATGGTCCCACCGTGGCCCCAGTACACGCCACCGCACGACAGCGGCCGGCTCATCAGGCCCAGCCCGTAGCGGGTGCCCGGGCCCACCTCGTCGGCGGGGACGGTGGTGCGCATCTCGGCGAGCTGCGCCGCGGGCAGGAGCCGGCCGCCGAGGAGTGCGGCGAAGAACGCGTCGAGATCGCTGTTGGTGGAGACGACGGCGCCGGCCGCCCAGCCCCAGGACGGGTCCAGTTCGGTGTAGTCGCGGAACGAGCCGTCGGCGTCCTGGTTGTAGCCCTTGGGGTGGGCTTCGTGGATGCTCGTGTCCCCCGGGGTGGGGAAGTAGGTGTGGCGCAGCCCGATGCGGTCGACGATGCGCCGGTTGATCTCCTCACCGAGCGGCCGCCCGGTGACCTTCTGGATGATCAGGCCCGCCATCAGGTAGTTGGTGTTGCAGTACTCCCAGCGCGTGCCCGGGGCGAAGTGCGCCTTCTGGGCGAGGGCCGCGTCGAGCAGTTCACGCGGTTCGTAGTACCGCTTCGGACTGGTGAGGATCGCGTCCTTGTTCACGTACTCGGGCAGGCCGCTGGTGTGCTGGAGCAGCTGACGGACGGTGATGTTGCGTCCGTCGATGCCGTCGCCGCGGAGCAGGCCGGGGAGGTAGGTGTCGACGGACGCGTCGAGGCCCAGCTTTCCTTCGGCGACGAGCTGGAGGACGACGACGGCGGTGAAGGTCTTGGTGTTGCTGCCGGCGCGTACCTGCCCGTCCATGGGGACCTTGGCCCCGGTGGTGAGGTCGCCGACGCCGGCGGTGTAGGTGCGGGTGCGGCCGTCGCGGCCCTTGACGGAGGCCAGTGCGGCGGGCATGCCGTCGTCCTTCACCAGGGCGTTCAGGCCCGACTGGACGGTGTCCGGCCTGCCGCCCGCGAACGCCGCGGTCGGTGCCAGGGCCGTGGCCGCCATGACCCCGGCGGCCACGGCGGTCACGACCGCCACCGCCCGGTGTCGGCTGCCCCGGCGGGAGAGCGGGAAGCGGCTGTGCGGTGCATGCTCGTACACGAAAGGACCCCTCCGATGAATGGCGCCGGTGATTCCCGGCCTTGATCAAGAGGACCATTCGGGGGAGGGGGAGTTCGTCCGCACCCGGGACGAAACGTGCCCGGGAGCAGGCTCCGGGGGTCGCAGCCGGCCAGGACCGTGCTCCTGGCCGTTCGGCACCGTTCGGCACCGTTCGGCACCGAACGGCGCCGATCGGCACGGGCCGTTGGTGCGTGGCACGGCTGGGGCCGGTCCCGGTGCGAGGCCCTGGCGAGCCGGGGGTGCCCGCCGCCCCGCTCCACGGCAGCGCCGGTGGAGGCGGTGGCGGCGGTGGAGGCGGTGGCGGCGGTGGGGCGGGTGCTCGACACCGCCCACGGCCCGGGTGGGTCAGGGGCAGAGGGCTCGGACGGCCTTGGCGATGCGGGTGATGCCCTCGGTGAGGGTGTCCTGGGCGGGGCTGAGGCTGACGCGGAAGCAGCGGGTGCGGTGCGGGTCGGCGGGGCCGTCGGGGAAGAAGTGGCGGCCGGGGACGATGAAGACCTTGTCCTGCTTGAGGCGTTCGTAGAGGGCCATGTCGTCGAAGCGGTCGTCGTCGATCCAGAACCAGCAGAACATCCCGCCGTCGCCGGCGTGCAGGCGCCAGGGCACGGACTCCGGCATGACCTCCTCGAAGAGCTTCTCGGCCAGGCGGCGGCGCTCCTGGTAGAAGGGCGAGACGGTGTGGGAGATCAGGCGGTCCAGGCGGCCCGAGGCCAGCGCGCGGGCCACCACCGACTGCTGCAACTGGGGGGCGTGCAGGGCCGAGTTGGCCAGGAAGGAGACCATCGGGGTGATCCAGCGCTCGGCGCCGATGGCGAAGGCGATGCGCTCGCCGGGCAGGCCCGCCTTGGAGAGGGTGAAGCAGTTGATCACGTGGTCGTCGAAGGGCGGGGGCGTCAGGGTCGGCGCGATCCGCGGGAACGGCTCGCCGTAGGCGTGGTCGAGCAGGAGCGGCACGTCCCGTCGGCGCGCGAGGTCGACGAGGGCGTCGAGTTCGGCGGCGTCGACCGCGCGGCCGGTCGGGTTGCCGGGGCTGGACAGCAGCAGCATCCCGGTGTCGGGCTGCGCCTCCAGCGCCTCGAAGTCGAAGGCGTAGCGGAAGCGGTGGGGGCCTTCGGGGACGGGCGTGGCGGGGACGCCGACCACGCCGCCCGGGTGGAGGCAGAGGCCCTGGTAGCCGGTGTAGTCCGGGGACATCGGCAGGACGACCTTGGTCCCGCCGGTGCCGGCCGGGCCGGGGCCGGCGAACAGGGCGGCGGCGGTGAAGCAGAGCATCTGGCTGCCGGGGCCGACGGCGACGTTGCGCGGGGTGAGGGACCAGCCGTACCGGGTGTTGAAGTAGTCGGTGATCGCGTCCACCAGGGCGGCCGAACCCCGGGACGGTCCGTACTGGCAGCTGGCCGAGGCGAAGTCCTCGGTCAGTGCCTCCTCGGTCAGGCTCCGCCACTCGGCGATCGCGTCCGGGATCGAGGCCGGGTTGCCGATGCCGAGGTTCAGCCAGTCGGCCGGGCCCGAGGCCGTGCTGACGGCGATGTCCTCCATGATGCTGCGGAGGCCCGAGAGCGTGGCCATCTTGCTGCCGATGAGGGACAGCGCCATGGGGAGGTTCCCTTCTGGGGGCGGGAGGGGGAGGGCGTGGGGGAGGGGACGGAACGGGACGGGAGAGGAGGGCGGCCGGGGACCGGCGGTGTGCGCCGGTCCCCGGCCGGGTCGCGCGGGCGCCTGCGGTCAGGCAGCCTCTGCGGCCTCCACGGCTGCTGCGGCTGCCGCGGGTGCCGGGCGGTGCGCGGCGGTGCGTCCCCGGGGTGCGAGGGTCCGGCCGACCCAGGCCCCGAGCAGCGCCTGGACCATCGCGATCAGGAGGGCGACGGCCACGATGGCGGTGGCGAGCGGGGGGAGGCCGGCCAGCGCGGCGGTGGTCCGTGCGACCTCGCCCACCGGCGCACCGCCCAGGGCCTGCACGCCCAGCGGGATCGCCCAGCCGAGGGCGGCCGCCAGCGGAGCGGTGAGGTAGCCGCGGGAGGGGCGGGGCGTGCGGGCGAACCGGCTGGTGGCGCCGGCGGCGGCGCCGACCAGGAAGGGCACGAACCAGAGCCCGACCAGGGTGCCGAGGGCGGTGGCCGCCGTCCCGCCGACGAGCGTGACGATCGCGGCCGTCGCACGGCGCGGCCCGGGGGCGGTGCCCTCGGACGGGGCCGCTGCGGGGGCGGCCGCGGTCGGACCCGTGGTCGGTTCCGCGGGCGCTTCCGTGGCCGCCGGTTCCCCGGCCGGGTCCGGGGGCGTCGTGGTGGTTCCGGTCGGCTTCGTCATGTCGGTCATCCTTCGCCTCGCAAGGTCCAGCGGATGTCGCCCGCGCCCTGTTCGTCGGCGGTGCGCAGGGGACGGAGCGAGCCGCTCCACCAGTCCGGGGCCAGGTTCTTGTACCAGGGGGAGGCCGGGTTGTCGCTCTGGCCGCCGGGGTAGATCGCGCGGGCGTCCGCGGTGCCGGCGGGGCTCCAGCCGACGACCATCCGCAGGCTGGGGCCGTAGTTCGAACTCAGGCCGTTCTCGGCCACGTTGACGGTCCACGGGCTGCCGCCCGCCGGGCGCGGCCCGTCGCCGAGCGCGGGGGCTCCGGTCAGCGAGGGCACCACCCGCTCGTGGATGCGCCCCCACTTCCACTCGCCGGGCTGCCCGCCGAGCCGGCCGTTCAGGTAGTCGACCGCTTCGGTGAAGGACGCGCGCATCGCGTCGGGCGCGGTGCGCCGGGGGCCGCCGGGGGCGGTGAAGGCGGGGTTCTCCGGGTCGGTGAAGGTCCACTTCTCCAGGTCCTGCATCAGCCCGACCGGGGTCCGCAGCAGGTCGAGACCGGCCGGGTCCACGTCCACCGGCACCTTGGCCGAGTCCCACCAGGGCTTGAAGACCTGCTCGACGTACCCGCCGTAGAAGGCGAACCAGATCGCGGCGGCCGGGGAGTCGGCGTCCATGGAGCAGTTCCACTCGGAGAGCAGCTTGCGGGCCGCCTCCTGCTGCGGCGTCAGCTGCGCGCCCTCCAGGGCCTGGAGCAGCTTGGGCACCATGCGCTGGGCGAGCTCGTCGGTGACGTCGTTCTGCAGGGCCGCGAACGAGTCCGCGGTGAGCTGCCGGCCGGGCTTGGACAGTTCGGCGAAGATGCGGTTGGTGCGGTAGCCGGTGTCGAAGTTCGCGGCGGGGCCGATGTAGTACGGGTAGTCCGGGCCGACCGGCCGCTGGTTGGCGGTGACCAGGAGTCCGGACGGCGGGTTGTAGACCTGGGGCACGGCGTCGAAGGGGATGGCGCCGACCACGTCCGACTCGCCGGTGCCCGGCAGCGGTCCGCGGGCGTCGCCCGAGGCGATCTGCGGGTACGAGCCCGGGGCGATCACCCCGATGTTGCCCTTCTTGTCGGCGTAGGCGAAGTTCTGCGCCGGGGCCTGCCAACTGTGCAGCGCGGTGCGGAAGCTGTTCCAGTCGGTGGCGGCGTTGAGGTCGAGCAGCGCGGCGAGGTTCTGCGACGGGCGGTTGCCCATCCACTCGACCGACGTGGTCTCGCCCTTCTCGGTCAGCAGCGGGCCGTGCACGGTCAGCCCGACCTCGACCGGGACGGGGGCGCCGCCGCGGACCGGCACCGTGTACTTCACCTTCTCCACGGGGTACCAGGCGCCCTTCCAGAAGTAGGCGTCCGGGTGCTGCGGGTCGGTCTTCTCGCGGTAGAAGAAGGTGGACTGGTTCTGGACCGCCGTCAGCGACCAGGAGACGTCGGCGTTGCGCCCGATGAGCACGGCCGGCATGCCGGGCAGGCTGGCGCCGGTGACGTCGTACCCGGGGGACTTGAGCGAGATCTCGTACCAGTACGAGGGGAGCGACAGCTTGAGGTGGGGGTCACCGGCGAGGATCGCGCCGCCACCGGTCGCCGGGCCGTTCGCCAGCCAGGCGTTGCTGTTGGGGTAGAGGTGGCGGGTGGTCTCCGGGAGCTTGGCCATGCCGCGCAGGACGGCGGTGGCGGCTTCGGCGGTGGACCCGCTGGTGTCGACGGCCGTCGTGGCCGTGGACGGCGCTGCGGCGGTCGCCGTCGCCGTCGCGGTGGCGGTGGCGGTGGCCGTGGCCGTCGGCTGAGCGGAGCCCGGGGTCGCGGGGGCGGTCGGAGTCGCCGGGGCGGCCGGGTCCGCGGCGGCCGGCGCCGCGGTGCCGTCGCCGGTGACGCCGGTGTGGCCGGCCGCCGAGGCCGCGTTGGCGTTCGGGCTGTGCAGGGGCGCGAGGCCGAGGTTCTGGTACGGGCCCGGGGCGTACGGGTGCTGCTCGTTGGCGGGCACGACCGGGAACCACTCCGACGCCCGCTCCGCGCCGAGCGAGTTGCTCAGCAGCGCGTAGGTCAGCGGCCGGGTGTCGAAGCTCAGCGTCTGGGTGAGCACGCCCTGGACGACCAGGCTGTCCACCGGGGTCCAGCGTTCCGGCCGGACGCCGGTCAGCCCGTAGACGGTGGGCCACTGGCCGTTCTCGTCCAGCTCGTCCAGCCGCGCGTTGACCCCGGCCGCGTAGGCGGTGAGCGCCTTGGCGGCCTTGCTGTCGTGCGGGGTCGCCGCCCAGGTGGCCTCCGCGGTGCGGTGGATGCCGAGGGTCAGCTCGAAGACGTCCGAGTCGATGCCGGAGGGGCCGTTCAGTTCGGCGAGCCGGCCCTCGCCCAGGCGCCGTTGGGCGTCCATCTGGAACAGGCGGTACCGGGCGGCGAGGTAGCCCTGGGCGGTGAACAGGTCCTCGTCCGAGGTGGCGTGGACCGAGGCCACGCCGTCCGCGGTGAACGAGACGTCCACCGGGTGGTCGAGCCCGGGTATGCGGATCTGCTCGTTCTTCGCCGGACGGGCGTCCTCGGCCGACGGCCAGACACCCCCGCCGGGCATCAGGGCCCGGCCGAGCGCCGGTACCGGTCCGAAGCCGACGCCGAACACGAACATCGTCACGCCGGCGGTGCACACGGCGCCCAGTACTCCCGCCGTGCGGCGGATCCTGGCTTTCATCACTCTCCTGTCACCCATGGCCGGCCGGTCAGCGCCGTGCACTGTTGCGGACCTTGATCCGCGTGTATTCGAGCAGTCCCCAGTAGCCGTACTCGACGCCCAGCCCGGAGGAGCGGACGCCGCCGAACGGCACGTTCGGGCGCAGGTCCCCGTGGGTGTTGATCCACACGGTGCCGCTGTCGAGGAGCGGGGCGAGCTCCTCCGCCGCCTCCTGCGGCCCCCAGAGCGAGGCGCCGAGGCCGTAGCGGGTGGCGTTGGCCCGGCGGACGGCGTCGGCCGGGTCGTCGTACGCGATCACCGGGATGACCGGGCCGAACTGCTCCTCCACCTCCAGCTCGCAGCCCTCCGGCAGGTCGGTCACCACGGTCGGGGGGTAGAAGTGGCCCGGGCCGGGCAGCGGGGCACCGCCGGCCACGATCCGGGCGCCACCTGCGACGGCGTCCTCGACCAGGGCGTGGACCCGGTCCCGCTGGGCCCGGCTGACCAGCGGGCCGAAAGCGGACTCCGGCTCGCTGCCGGGGCCGACGACCGCGGACCCGGCCAGGGCGGCCAGCGCCGAGACGAGGTCGCCGGCCAGCTCGCGCGGTGCGTAGACCCGCTTGACGGCGGCGCAGAACTGGCCGCTGTTGGCGAGGGCGGCGTGGAACAGCGCGGGTGCGACGGTGGTGAGGTCGGCGCCCGGGAGCACGATCGCCGCGTCGTTGCCGCCGAGTTCGAGGACCACCGGCAGCAGCCGGTCCGCCGCCTGGCGTGCGATCGCCTTGCCGGTCTCCACCGAGCCGGTGAAGGAGATCATGTCCACCGCGGGGTGCTCGGTGAGCGACCGGCCCAGCGAGTGGTCGCCGGAGACGACGTTGAGCACGCCCGGCGGCAGGCAGTCGCGGAGCAGTTCGCCCATCCGGAGCGTCGACAGCGGCGTCTCCGGGGAGGGCTTGACGACCACCGTGTTGCCGGCCAGCAGGGCCGGGGCGAACTTGCAGACCGACAGGATGATCGGGAAGTTGGACGGGGCGATGGCCGCGACCACGCCGTGCGGGACCCGCTCCAGCGTGATCCGGGCGCCGTCCTCGGCCGGCAACTCCTCGGCGTCCGACTTCAGTTCGGCGGTGTGCCCGAACCAGTCGGCGGACAGCCGCACTTCGCCGCGGGCGGCGGCCAGCGGCTTGCCCTGCTCCCGGCTGAGCAGCCCGGCCACCTCCTCCAGGTGCGCCCCGAGGACGTCGCCGCAGGCGCGCAGGGCGGCGCGGCGCTCGGCGACCGGTACTGCCGCCCAGCCGGCCGCGGCCGCGGCGGCGGCGGTGACGGCGGCATCGAGCTGCTCGGGGGAGCACGCGGGCGCGTGCGCGAAGGGCTCCCCGGTGGCCGGGTCCTCCACGGGCAGGACGGAGGCGCCGGGCACCGCCGCGCCGTCGATGGTCAGGGCGGGTGTCACGCCGAGGCCTCCGCTTCCGCGCCGCCGCCGGCGAGCCGGTCGCGCAGGCTCAGCGGGCGCATGTCGGTCCAGACCTCCTCGACGTGGGCGAGGCAGGCCTCCTTGTCGCCCTGCATCCCCGCGTCCCGCCAGCCGTTCGGCACCTCCCGGTCGAGCGGCCACACCGAATACTGCTCCTCGTGGTTCACCACGACCCGGAACAGCTCGGCGTCCGCCGGAATGTCATTCGTTCGACTACCCACTTGGATTCCCTCTTTCTTTTCCTGACGGAATTGCTAGAGTGTCGCCGGAGGCCGCACCGGCGGCTTCTCCGATAACTTCTCGAAAAGGTAATTCAGTGACGACGCAGAAGGATC
The DNA here is from genome assembly GCF_040303045.1 of Kitasatospora sp. NPDC096140. Taxonomy (NCBI): domain Bacteria; kingdom Bacillati; phylum Actinomycetota; class Actinomycetes; order Kitasatosporales; family Streptomycetaceae; genus Kitasatospora; species Kitasatospora sp. NPDC096140. Next base: position 54,561 of record NZ_JBEOUW010000023.1, on the reverse strand, counting down.
AGATCGAGATTCCCACCGTCCGCTGGCCCGAGCGGGTGCCGGCCGGGGACTGGCTGCAGGGCTCGTCCGCCGTGGTGGTCCTGGGTGTCGACGTGGACGCCGAGTCGCCCGTGCTGGCCCGCGGGGAGCACTACATCGACCACCTGACGACGATGTCCCACCAGGCGTACGGCCCCCGCGTCGGGGTGCCGCGGATCCTCGACCTGCTGGACCGCTACGACCTTCCGGCCACGTTCTTCGTGCCCGGAGTTTCTGCCGAGCGGTGGCCTTCGGTGATGGATTCGGTGGCCGAAAAGGGGCACGAGATAGCGCTCCACGGATTTACCCACCGGCACCCGGTGCACCTTTCCGAAAGCGAGCAGCGGGAGGAGATCGAGCGCAGCCTGAAGACGTTCTCCCGATTCGGCGTGCAGCCGACCGGGTACCGCGCGCCGAACTGGGAGATGACCCGCCACACGCTCGACCTGCTCGGTGAGTACGGCCTGCGCTACGACTCCTCGCTGATGGATGACGACCGGCCGTACGCGGTGCGCAGCGGGGAGCACACGATCGCCGAGCTGCCGGTGCAGTGGCTGCTCGACGACTGGGAGCAGTACGCCTTCCTGCCCGAGCCGAACATCGGCCAGCTGATCGAGGCGCCGTCGAAGGTGGTGGACCTGTGGACCGCCGAGCTGGAGGCGATGCGCGGCTTCGGCTCGCTGTGCATGCTGACCGTGCACCCGTTCCTCACCGGACGCCCCTCGCGGCTGGCCGCCCTGGAGCAGTTCATCCGGTTCGTGCTCTCCCGGGGTGACGTGCGCTTCGCCCGTGCGGACGAGGTGGCCGAGCTGGTGCTCGCCGGGCCGTCGGAGCCGCAGCCGCAGCCGTAGCCGTACCGGCCGCCGCCGGCCGATCAACTCCGCCACCCCGCAGCGCTCGTGACGGCCTGCGGGGTGCGGAGTTCGGTCACGCAGGCCGTCACGAGGGCGGCCAGGCTGGAGACCGAACGCTCCTCGGGCAGGCCGGCGGCCTCGTACGCGAGCGGGAGTTCGGTGCAGGCGGTGAGCACGGGGAGGTCGTGCTGCTGCCACAGGCCGTGCACCGCGGAGGCGAGCACGGTGCCGCCCTCGGCCAGCCGGTTGGCCTTCACCAGGACCCCGGCGCGGTGGATCTCGGACCGCAGCGGCTCCTCGGGGATCAGCAGCCGGTAGCCGAGTTCGGCCGCGCGCCGCTGGTAGATGCCGCTGTGCACGGTGCCGGTGGTCGCGGCCAGCCAGCCGCCCGCCGGGCTGGTGCGCATGGCGGCCCGGAGCGTGGCGTCGGCGATGTGCACGAGGGGCACCGGCAGGAGGCCCTGCAGCCGGTCGATGAAGGCGTGCGCGGTGTTGCAGGGCACGACGAGCAGATCGGCACCCCAGGCGACGAGTTGCTCCAGGGCGTTGCGGATCGGCAGCAGCGGTTCGTCCGAACCGGCGAGGATCGCCCCGGTGCGCTCCGGAATGCCGGGTTCGGACAGCATGACGATGCGGGGGTGCTCCTGGTCCGACTGCGCGGGCACGGCGAGCGAGAGCAGCCGGAGGAACTCCGCGGTGGCCGCCGGCCCCATGCCGCCGAGTACTCCAAGTGTCCGCGCGGGCGCTCCGGTTGTCGTTCCGGCGGCCGTTCGGTCGTCGACTGGTATCACGGTTCTGCCCCCCTGCGGATCCCGGCGGATCCCGGCATGGGCGCGGGAATCGCGGTGTCCGACGGAATGGATTAGCCGGGGGAGAAAGCCGGTGGCGCTCCCCGGTCCGGAAGTGACGGGGCGGTCCGCGATAGCCGTGCGGTCGCCATTGGGAGCCGCTGCGGGACACGCCCGAGAAGGTGGAGAAAATGCCCGGCAGGAAAGCCGGGTGGACCCGTCGCTGCGGCGTACGGTACCACAGGAGATCAGGAGGGCACCCCCGCCGAACGGGGGGTTCCGGTTCGGGAATCGGTGCACGCCAGGGGCCTGACGGCCACCGGAAGTTGATCTCTTGCGGAGGCAATCATGGACATGCTTGGATGCAAACAACTGCTCGACGGACCATGAGCTCGACTCGGCGCCGGACCGGGGTCTGCGGACCTCGCTAACCCGCCGATCAATGAAGCAAGTTGACGCTGGACCTATATGGCTCCTTGGGGGGAACCGTAGTGATTCAGGACGACAGCAGCACCATTGGCGCCTCCACCGGTGAGGCGCCCGCATTGTCGACGGTGACCCTTGCCGTCATCGACATCTGGTCGGACGTGCTCGAAGTGACGCCCGACACGATCGACGCCGAGACCTCGGATTTCTTCGAGCTCGGTGGTTACTCTCTGCTCGCGCTTCAGGCCATCGGACGCCTGCTGGCGACCCACGGCATCGAGCAGGACGCGGCCCTGGAGCTTGAGGGCCTGCTCCTCAACGAGCTCTTCGAGCAGCCGACCGCGGCCGCGCAGGCGGCCTGTTTCGTCGCCAACTTCCCCCAGTGACAGGCCTCCCGGCGCGTCCGGGAGTCCTCGTCGCTGTGCTTTCTTGCTGATCACCACCTGCCGGCCGGTCGTTCACCGGCCCGGTCAACGCCCGCGGTTCCCCGACGCTGCCGCCGGCGTGTCCCAGTGTGCCCAATCGCCCTGCCCTGCCCGGGCCGAGGGGCCGCGCTCTTCGATCTCCGTGCCTCGTCGGGTCGACGCCGATTCCTGTCCGGCCACCGTGCCGACAGGCTGCTGCGGCGTTCCCTCAGGAGGCTGACGCAAGGAAGGTTTCCGTTCATGACGACGCCCGACGTGACCCCCGCGTCGCCGAAGGACCTGTTCCGGCGAGCCAAGGTCACCGCCGCCGACGAACGCGTCTTCATTGTCAAGATCCTTGTCGCGTACGGCATTTGGGCCGCAGGCGCGGTTCTGGCGCTCGCCCCGGACGCGTGGCTGCCCCGAGTGCTCGGTGTCGTCCTGATGGGCGCCATGTACTCCCACTGGCTGGAGCTCCAGCACCAGTGCCTGCACCACTCGGCGTTCCGCCGCTCCCGCTGGCACCGGATCGTCGGCGTGCCGCTGGGCGTTCCCATGCTGGTGTCGTACAGCCACTACCGGGTGCGCCACCTCCAGCACCACCGCTACCTCGGCACGGACCAGGACTCGGAGTTCTTCGGCTTCGACTCGCGGCAGCCGGTCACCTGGTCGGCCCTGGTCCGCGAGGCGCTGGCCTTCGGCCGGCTGGGCAGTGCGGTGGCCGACATCGTCCGCTGCTGGGGCGGTCGTTGGTCCTACGACATGGGCCAGATCTCCGAGCAGCGTGAGCGCGAAGTCGTCGCCGAGTACCGGATGTTCGCCCTGCCGATCGTGGGCGCCGTGGCGCTGACCCTGCTCGGGTACGGCGAGCCGGTGCTGTGGATCTGGCTGCTGCCGCTGCTGGTCGCGGTGCCGCTGCACTTCCTGGTCGAGCTGCCCGAGCACATCATGTGCGACAACTCCTCCACCGACGTGCTGCGCAACACCCGGTCCATCACCGGGAGTTGGTTCAGCACCTGGTACACCAACGGGAACAACCTGCACATCGAGCACCACGCCGCCATGGTGGTGCCGATCAACCAGCTGCGCGAGCGCCACGACGTCGTGCTGGCGCACGGGACGCACACCTCGCCCAGCTACCCGCAGTTCTTCAAGGCCATCGTGGCCGAGGCCCGGCGCAACGCGCGGGCCGGCCGCGCCGGGGGGACGGCGTGACGACCGCCCCCGCCCCGGCCGCCCCGGCGGTCGACCGGTTCCCGCTCACGCCAGGGCAGTTGGGCATGTGGTTCCTGGAGCGCATGTCGGGCTCGGCGGTCTACGTCGACCCGATGACCTTCCGGCTGACCGGCCCGCTCGACACCGCCGCGCTGCGGCGCGCGCTGGAGCTGCTGCGCGGCCGGCACGCGGCGCTGCGCACCACGTTCCCGCTGGTCGACGGCAGTCCGGTGCAGCAGGTCTCCGGCGAGTGCGGCATCGAGCTGCCCGTCCTGGACCTCTCCCGACTGCCCGAGGCCGAGCGCGAGTCCGAGCTGGCCGCGGTGCTGGCGGCCGACCAGGCCACCCCCTTCGACCTCGCCCGCGGGCCCGTGCTGCGCGCCCTCGTGGTCGTGCTCGGACCCGACGAGTACGTGCTGCGGCTCGCGCTGCACCACCTGGTCTCGGACGCGTGGTCCTGGTGGAACGTCCTGCTGCCGGAGCTCGCCGCCCTCTACGGCGCCGAACTCGACGGCATGGAAGCCGAGTTGGAAACCCCGGGGGCCCAGTTCCCGGACTTCGTGCGCTGGCAGCGCGAGTGGAGCGAGGGCGCCGGCCACCAGCGCCAGCTGGCGTACTGGACGGAGCGGCTGACCGGCCTCGCCCCGGTGCCGCCGGTCCGCGCGGCCGACGCGCCGGCCGGGACCGTCACCGCCGTGCCGACCGCCGCTGCCGCGCGGGCCACCGCTGCCGCACCGGACGGGGGCGCCGCCGTCGCGACCCAGTGGACCACTGTGCCCGGCGCCGTCCACGACTCCCTGCGGACCGTGTACCGGGACGAGCGGGTCACCCCGTTCATGCTGCTGCTGGCCGCCTTCGCCGTGGTGCTGCACCGCGGCAGCGGGGCCACCGACATCGCGGTGGGCACCCGCGCCGCCGTCCGCAGCCGCCCGGAGTTCGAGTCCGCGGTCGGGTTCTTCGTCAACCTCCTGGTCATCCGCACCGAGGTGGACCCCGGCGCGACCTTCCGTGACCTGCTCCGGGACGTCCGGCGCGCGGCCCTCGGGGCCTACGCGCACCGGGAGTTGCCGTTCGAGCGGGTCGTCGAGGGGCTGCGGCCGCGCCGCGGCGGAGGCTTCCGCTCCCCGGTGAACGTGCTCTTCTCGCACCAGAGCACCCCCGAGGTGCCGCCGGCCTTCCCCGGGCTGACCGCCCGGCTGGTCAACCACGACCCCGGCACCCTCTACGACCTCGACCTGGTCTTCTACGAGGAGGACGGCGACCTGCGCGCCCTGCTCAGCCACCGCCGGGCCCACTGCTCCGACCAGGACGCGGTGGCGCTGCTCGCGGAGCTCACCCGGGTCCTCGCCGAGGTCGCGCAGGACCCGGCGATCCCGCTGGACACACTCATGGCGACCACAGGGGTGCACCGTGCCGAATAGCTCCACACCCGCGCAGCCGGCCGCGGACACCGCCCCGGGCGCCACCGCCGGCACCGCCGCCGTCGCCCCGGAGGGCCTCGCCCCGGTGTCCGTCACCCAGGAGCAGCTGTGGCTGCTCGACCGCCTCGACCCGGGCAACGCCGCCTACAACTCCACCGTGCTCTGGCAGTTGGACGGGCCGCTGGACACCGAGGCGCTGCGCCGGGCCCTGGCCGCCGTCGTCCGCCGGCAGCAGATGCTGCGGGCGGCCGTCGTCGCCGTCGACGGCGTCCCGTACCAGCGGGTGGCCGAGGACGTCCCGGTGCCGCTCACCGTCACCGACCTGACCGCCCTGCCCGAGGTCGAGCGCCCGGCGGCCGCCGAGCGGACCGTCGCCGACGCGGCCCACCGCCCCTTCGACCTGGGCCGACCGCCGCTGTTCCGGGTGGAGCTGGTCCGCACCGGCGCCGAGCGGCACGTGATGGCGCTGGTCATCCACCACATCGTCTCCGACGGCTGGTCCGTGCAGGTCCTGATCCAGGAGGTCGCGGACCTGTACGCGGGCGAGGTCACCGGTACCGAGGTGCCGCTGCCCGAACTGCCCGTCCAGTTCACCGACTACGCCCGGGAGCAGCGCGAACGGCTCGCCGGACCGCGCGGCGACAAGCTGGTGGACTACTGGACCCGGCAGCTGGCCGGCGCCCCGGTCACCCTGGACCTGCCCACCGACCGGCCCCGGGCCGGCCACGCCGACTTCAGCGGCGACCGGTACGTCTTCCAGGTGCCCGCCGAGCTGCGCACCGCCCTCGGCGGGCTCGCCCGCGCCTCCCGGGCCAGCACGTTCATGGTCACCCTGGCGGCCTTCACGGCCCTGCTGCACCGGCTCACCGGCCAGGAGGACCTGCTGGTGGGCACGCCGGTCGGCAACCGGGACAAGCCCCAGTGGGGGCCGCTGGTCGGCTACTTCGCCGACACCCTGGTGATGCGCGGCGACCTCGCCGGCGACCCGACCTTCCGCGAGCTGCTGGGCCGCACCCGGACGGCCGCCCTGCAGGGCTTCGTCCACCGCGACCTGCCGTTCCGCTCCCTGGTCGAGGCGGTGCAGCCGGAGCGCGAGGTGGGCCGCAATCCGCTGTTCCAGGTGATGTTCATCCTGCAGAACATCCCGCCGCGCCGCCGCCGGGCCGAGCTGCCGGGCGTGGTGATGACCCGGCTGGACGACGTCCGCACCACCTCGATCTTCGACCTGCGGTTCGACCTGTTCGAGTTCGAGGACGAGATGCGCGGCCAACTGGAGTACAGCACGCGGCTGTTCGACCACTCCACGATCGAGCGGACGGCCCGGCAGTACCTGGCGCTGCTCGCCGACGCGTGCGCCGACCCGGACCGCCCGGTCTCCGCGCTCGACCTGGGCGCCACCGACGCGGACCGGTCCGGCGCGGACGCCGCCGCGGGCTTCAACGACGACCTCGGGGGGTTCTGACATGTGCGGCGTCACCGGATACGCGGACCTGGCCGGCACCGGCCTCACCGAGGGCGAGGACGTGCTCGACCGGATGACCGCCACCCTGCTGCACCGCGGCCCCGACTCCGCGGGCCGGCTGGTGCGCGGGGGAGTGGCCCTGGGCTTCCGCCGGCTGAGCATCGTCGGCCTGGAGGACGGCGACCAGCCGATCCTCAACGAGGACGGCTCGGTCGCCATGGTCTGCAACGGCGAGATCTTCAACCACCGGGAGCTGCGCGCCGAACTGGAGGCCAAGGGGCACCGGTTCCGCACCCGCACCGACGTCGAGGTGATCGTCCACCTCTACGAGGAGTACGGCACCGGGCTGCTGGAGCGGCTGAACGGCCAGTTCGCCTTCGCCGTCCACGACACCCGGCGCGGCCGGCTCTTCCTGGCCCGCGACCACATGGGCATCCTGCCGATGTACTACGCGGTGGCGGGCGGCCGGCTCGTCTTCGGCTCGGAGATCAAGGCCGTCCTGGCGCACCCGTCGGTGCCCCGCCGGGCCGACCTGACCGGCCTCGACCAGGTGCTCACCTTCCCCGGGACGGTCGGCTCGCGCACCCTGTTCGAGGGGGTCAGCAGCCTGGAGAACGGCCACTTCCTGCTGGTCGAGGACGGGGCCGTCCGGGTCGAGAAGTACTGGGACCTGGACTACCCGGTGGACGTGCCGGGGGAGCCGGCCGAACACCCCGACCGGTACTACGTGGACACCGTCCGCGAGCTGCTGGAGCAGTCGGTGCGCCGCCGGCTCCAGGCCGACGTCCCGGTCGGCTACTACCTCAGCGGCGGCCTCGACTCCTCCCTGATCGGCGCGCTCGTGCACCGCAACACCAGCGGGACGGTGCCGCGGTCGTTCTCCATCACCTTCCCCGACCGGGGCATCGACGAGTCCCGCCACCAGCGGCTGATGGCCCGCCACCTCGGCTCCGAGCACACCGAGACGGAGTTCCACCCGGGCGACATCGCGGCCGGACTGCGCCGGATGATCGGGCACGCCGAGTGCCCGGTGAAGGAGACGTACAACACCTGCTCCATGGCGCTGTCGGCCGCCGTCCGGGAGACCGGCACCCGGGTGATCCTCACCGGTGAGGGCGCCGACGAGCTGTTCGCCGGCTACCTCGGCTACCGCTTCGACCTGGGCGGGCGGCGGACGGCCGGCGGCGACCCCTTCGAGGAGGAGCTGCGCCGCACCATCTGGGGCGACCCGCACGTCTTCTACGAGCGCGACTACCACGCCTGGCGGGAGTCCAAGCTCGACCTGTACGCCCCCGCCCTGCGGGACGCCCACGCCGAGTTCGACTGCCTGGCCGGGCCCGTCGTCGACCCCGGGATGCTGCGCGGGCGCCACCCGGTGCACCAGCGCTCCTACCTCGACTTCAAGCTCCGGCTCTCCGACCACCTGCTCTCCGACCACGGGGACCGGATGGCGCTGGCCAACTCGGTGGAGGCCCGGTACCCGTTCCTCGACCCCGACCTGGTGCGGTTCGCCACGACCGTCCCGCCCCGCCTGAAGGTGACCGCGAGCACCGAGAAGTACGTGCTCAAGGAGGCCGCCCGCGGCCTGGTGCCCGACGAGATCATCCACCGGGAGAAGTTCGGGTTCCGGGCCCAGGGCAGCCCCGCCCTGCTGCGCGAGCGGATCGAGTGGGTCGAGGACCTGCTCTCCTACGACCGGATCAAGCGGCAGGGCTACTTCGACCCCGACGTGGTCGAGCACCTCAAGGAGCAGTACCGGCAGCCGGGTTACGAGGTCCATCCGCACCTCGGCGACGACCTGCTGCTGGTGGTCCTCACCTTCGGCGTGCTGCTCGACACCTTTTCCCTTCCTGACGCCTGATCACTTGGGTGGCCACAGGCCCCCCGTCCCTGGAGGAAGCTCGATGGCCTTCCACGCAGTCCACGGTCTCGTACAGCAGGCCGCCCAGCGCTTCGCCGACCACACCGCGGTCGAGTGCCCGCAAGGCCGGCTCAGCTACGCCGAGCTGGCATCCCGTTCGGACGAACTCGCCGTCGCCATCCGCGAGTCCGGCGCGGGTGCCGGCTGCGTGGTGCCGATCCTGGCCGAGGACCGGCGCGAGCTGGTCGTCGCGATCCTGGCGGTGCTGAAGGCGGGCGGCGTCTTCGTGCCGGTGGACCTGGCGGCCCCGCCGCTGCGGCTGCGCACCATGCTGACCGCCACCGCCCCCGAGTGGGTGATCGTCGGCGCCTCGGCCGCCGACCGCGCGGACGAGATCCTGGAGCCGTCCCTGCCGCTGGCCCGGCGCGTCCCCCTGGACCTCGCCGCCGAGCCCACCGGCGCGGCCCCGGAGCGGCTCCACGTGCCGGACCCGGACGACGCGGCGTACATCTTCTTCACCTCCGGCTCGACCGGGCAGCCCAAGGCGATCGTCGGCCGGATGCAGGGCATCGACCACTTCGTCCGCTGGGAGACCGAACTGCTGGGCGTGCAGCCGGGCACCAGGGTCAGCCAGCTGGCCTCGCCCGCCTTCGACGCGATCCTGCGCGACCTGTTCGTGCCGCTGACCACCGGCGGCACCGTGTGCGTCCCGCCGGCCGGCCTCGCCCTGGACGGGCCGGCCCTGGCCCGCTGGATCGACGAGGAGCGGATCGAGCTGGTCCACACCGTCCCCACCGTCTGGCGCGGCATGCTGCCGTCCCTCGCCAACGGCGGCCCCGAGCTGTCCGCGCTGCGCTGCGTGGCGCTGGCCGGCGAGCCGGTGGCGCCGAGCGACGCCGCCCAGTGGTTCGCCCGGTTCGGCGAGCGGATCAGCCTGCTCAACCTGTACGGGCCGAGCGAGACCACCATGACCAAGACCTTCCACTTCGTCACCCCGGCGGACACCGAGCGGTCGAGCATCCCGATCGGCAAGGCCATGCCCGGCGCCCGGGTGGTGCTGCTCGACGGCCGCAACAAGCCGTGCGCCGAGGGCGCCGTCGGCGAGATCCACATCCGCACGCCGTACATGTCGCTGGGCTACTTCCACCAGCCGGACGCCACCCGCGCCGCCTTCGTGCCCAACCCGCTCGGCACCGACCCGGAGGACTTCGTCTACCGGACCGGCGACTTCGCCCGCGCCCTGCCGGACGGCAGCCTGGAGTACGTCGGCCGGCGCGACCAGCAGATCAAGCTGGGCGGCGTCCGCGTCGAGCTCGGCGAGATCGAGCACCTGCTCCGCGCCCACCACGCGGTGAAGGACGCCGCCGTCACCGTCGTCCCCGACGACGAGGGCAACCCCGCCTACCTGTGCGCCTTCGTGGAGCCGGTCCAGCCCGTCGAGGCGGCCGTCCTGCGCGACCACCTGGCGCCCCGGGTGCCCGACTCCCACCTGCCCCGGGTGTTCGTCCCGCTGGAGCAGCTGCCGCGCACCATCAGCGGCAAGGTGGACCGCCGGGCGCTGCCCGTGCCGCTGCCGCCGCAGCAGCAGGTGGAGCAGGACTACGTGGCGCCGCGCACCGCCACCGAGGAGACCCTCGCCGGGATCTGGGCGAAGCTGCTGCCGGTGGACCGGCCGGGCGTGCAGCACGACTTCTTCCGCATCGGCGGCCACTCGCTGCTCGTCATGCGGCTCATCGCCGCGATCAGCGCCGAGTTCGGCGTGGACGTCCACCTCCAGAAGTTCCTGGCCGCCCCGACCATCGAGGGCCTGGCGGCCGAGATCGAGCAGACCCTGCTGACGTCCGGCTCCGACCTGGACGACCTGCTCGCGGACCTCGACGACCTGGACGAGGACGAGGCCGAGCGCCTGCTGGCCCAGAACGGCGGTAACTGACGTGACCACCACCCCCGACACCACGGCCACCGACACCACGGCCGCCCCCGAGCCGGCGGACTCCCTGGACCGCGCGGGCATCCGCGTCCTGGAGCGGCAGATCGAGGACGCCCTGCTCGCCGACGACCGGATCGCCGACTGCGCCGTCGTCTTCCAGGGCGTGTCCGTCGACTCCGTCCCGGCCGAGCACTGCGTGCGCTGCGGCATGGACGCCGCCTACCCCGGCACCCGGCTGGACCGGGACGGCGTCTGCGACCTGTGCCTGATGCAGGCCGAGCACGGGTCCGAGATCCTCTCCTACTTCGGCGAGATCGACGAGTTCACCCGGATCCTGCGCGAGCGCGCGGAGGCGGCCGGCTCCGAGTACGACGCCCTGCTGCTGTTCAGCGGCGGCAAGGACAGCACCTACGTGCTGCACCAGCTCGTCCGGATGGGCCTGCGGGTGATGACCTTCACCTTCGACAACGGCTTCATCTCCCGGACGGCGCTGGAGAACGTCGAGACGATCACCAAGGCGCTGGGCATCGAGCACCTCACGATGACCCGGGCCGACCAGAACCGGATCTTCCTGCGCAGCCTGGAGCAGCACAAGAGCGTCTGCAACGGCTGCTTCCGGTCGCTGCTCGACCTCAGCCACCAGCTGGCCCACGAGCGCGGCATCCCGAGCATCGTCACCGGACTGTCCCGGGGCCAGATCATCGACGAGCGCCTGCTGTGGTTCTACCGCAACGGCGAGTTCGACCCGGCCCGCATCGAGCAGCAGCTGGAGGTCGGCCGCAAGGTCTACCACCAGGTCGGCTCCGACCTCTCCGACGGGGTGCTGGACCGCGTCGAGGTGGTCGACTACTACCGCTACTCCGACGTCACCAAGGACGACATCCGGGCCTTCCTGGCGAGCGCCGAGACGCTCTGGGCGGCGCCGAAGGACACCGGCTTCTGCAGCTCCAACTGCATGATCAACGACGTCGGCGTGTACGTGCACCGGCTGGAGCGCGGCTACCACAACTACGAGTCGCCGACCCGCTGGGAGGTCCGGCTCGGCCACCTCGCCCGGGACGAGGCCGACGCCGAGCTGCGCACCCCGGTCAACACCGGACGCGTCCGCTCCATGCTCGCCACCATCGGCTACACCGACCCGGGCGACCGCAGCCGGCTCGGCCGGCGGATGGCCGCGTACTACGTGCCCCGCACCGGGCTGACCCCGGACGCCGCCCGGGCCGCCGTCGGCGCCCGGCTGCCCGAGATCCTGCTGCCCGAGCACTGGGTGGAGCTGGCCGAGATCCCGCGGCAGGCCGACGGCGCCGTCGACCGGCGGGCCCTGCCCGACCCGGCCCCCGACACCGGCAAGCGGCTCGCCCCGGACACCGAGGACGCGCGGACGGCCGACGACCGGCCCACCCCCGCCCAGCAGCTGCTGCTGGAGCAGGCCGGCGACGGCCTCGCCGGCCGGGCCCGCGCCCTGCTGCTCGACCTGCCGGAGGGCACCACCGCGGACACCGTCCGCAAGGCCGTGCTCGCCCTGGTCCAGCGCCACGACGGCCTGCGCGCCCGGTTCCGGCAGCAGGACGGCGGCTGGCGGCGCCAGGTGGCCGGGCTCGCCGGCGGCGTGCCGGTGGCCGTCCTCGACCTCACCGGGAAGGACCCCGGCCGCGTCCCCGCCGCCCTGCGGGTGGCGGCCCAGCGGCTGCGCGCCCGGCTGAACCCGGAGCAGGGACCGCTGTTCACCGCCGCGCTGGCCGAACAGCGCGACCGCGCACCCCAGTTGCTGCTGATCGCCCACGAGCTGGCCGCGGACGTCGACGGCTGGCGCCGGATGCTCGACGACCTCGGCGCCGCGCTCGGCCGGATCGCGGCCGGCGAGCCGGCCGGACTGCCCGCCGCGCCCGCCCCGCGGGCCGTGCCGGAGCCCGCCGCCCCGGCCCCGGTCACCGGTGACCTCTGGACCCCGCCCGCGACGCCGGCCGACGGCGCACCGGACCCGGTCCGCCGCACCGTGCTCGACGCCGCGGCCACCGCCGCGCTCACCGCCGGCGGCACCCCGCTCGCCGCCCTGGTGGCGGCCGCCGTGACCCACGGGCTCACCGAGGCCTGCGGGGCGAGCGGCCTGCTGCTCGCCGTCGACGACCAGACGGGCGCGCTCCCGCACCCGGCCGGCCTGTTCGCGGTGACCGCTGCGGCCGCCGAGCCCGGCACCGGGCCCGAGCAGACCCTGGAGCGGGTCCGCACGGCCCTCGCCACGCCCGTCGCCGCCCCCGCCGGAGCCGTCCCGGTCGGCATCGCCCACCTCGGCGACCTCGACGCGCTGCCCGCGGCCGGCGGCCCGCTGCGGCACGCCGGCTCCGCCGACCACGACCTGGTCGCCCCGTTCGGCCCGCGCGCCCGGACGCCGTACGTCGTCGGCCACCTGCGCGACGGCCGGCTCCACCTCACCTGGACCGGCACCGCGGCCCCCGCCGCCGCGGCCGACGCCGCCGCCGCGGCCCTCGTCCAGCTCGCCGAGACGGCCGGGAAGGGCACGGCATGACCGACACCTCGGAGAAGCTGCAGCGGCTCAAGGAGCAGTCGCCCGCCAAGTACGCCCTCCTGATGAGCCGCCTGCGCGAACGCGCCGCCGCGGCCCCCACCGGGATCACCCGCCGTCCCTCGGACGGCGGGGCACCGCTCTCCTACGCCCAGCAGCGGCTGTGGTTCCTCGCCCAGCTCAACCCGGGCGACACCGCGTACAACATGCCGTACGCGCTGCGCCTGCAGGGCCCGGTGGACCTCGACGTGGCCACCGCCGCCTTCCGGGCCCTGGTGCGCCGGCACGAGACCCTGCGCACCGCCTTCGGCTCGGTCGACGGCGAACCGGTGCAGCTCGTCACCCCGGCCGAGGACGTCGACTGGCAGCCCGCGACCGTCGACCTGCGCGGCACCGCCGACGCCGAGGACGAGGTGCGCCGGCTCGCCGCCGCGCACGCGGCCGCCCCGTTCGACCTGAGCCGCGGCCCGCTGTTCCGGGTGACCCTCGTCCGGCTCACCGACGACGAGACCGTCGCCCTGATCAACCTGCACCACATCATCACCGACGACTGGTCGATGGGCGTGCTCACCCGGGAGTTCGCCACCGTCTACGCGGCCCTGCGGGACGGCGGCACGGACCCGCTGCCGCCGCTGGACGTCCAGTACGCCGACTACGCCCACTGGCAGCGCGGCCGCAGCGCGGAGAGCCGGGCCGAGGGCCTGGCCCACTGGCGCGAGCGCTTCCGCGGCGAACTGCCCAGCCTCGCGGTGCCGACCGACCGGGCCCGCCCGCCGGTGCAGACCTACGCCGGCCGCACCCGCTCCTTCCACCTGTCCGCCGAGGCGACCGCCGGCCTGCGCGCCGTCGCCGCCGGGACCGGCGCCACGCTGTTCATGACCCTGCTGGCCGGCTACACGGCCCTGCTCCACCGCTACTCCGGGCAGGACGACATCGTGGTCGGCACCTCGGTGGCGGGCCGCAACCGGCCCGAGACCGAGCCGCTCATCGGGTTCCTGGTGAACACCCTGGCGCTGCGCGGCGACCTGTCCGGCGACCCGGCCTTCGGCGAGCTGCTGGCCCGCACCAAGCAGGCCTGCCTGGCCGACTTCGCCCACCACGACGTGCCGTTCGAGCAGGTCGTCGAGGAGATCCAGCCGGACCGCGACCTCAGCCGCGCCCCGCTGTTCCAGACCATGCTCTCGCTGCACAACGTGCCGCGCGCCGCCCTCGACCTGGCCGACCTGCGCATCTCCCCGTTCACCGGGGAGGGCCGGCGCACCGCCATGTACGACCTCAGCCTCGACGTCGTCGACGAGGGCGAACGGCTGCGCTGCGACTGGGAGTACAACACCGACCTGTACGCCGACGCGACGATCGAGCGGATGGCCGGCCACTTCGAGCGACTGCTCCGGGCAGCGGTGGCCGATCCGGGGCTGCGCCTGTCCGAGCTGCCGCTGCTGTCGCAGGACGAGCGCACCGAGGTGCTGACCCGGGACAACCGGATCTCCGTCGAGGTCGGCCCCGACGAGTGCGTCCACCGGCTGTTCGAGGAGCACGTCCGCGCCACCCCCGACGCCGTCGCCGTGGTGGACGGCGAGGACCGGGTCAGCTACCGCGAACTCGACCGCCGGGCCGGCATCGTGGCCGCCCGGCTGCGCGCCCTCGGCGTCGGCCCGGAGGTCCGGGTCGGCCTGTGCGCGCCGCGCTGCGCCGACTCGGTGGCCGCGGTGCTCGGCGTCCTGAAGGCCGGCGGCGCGTACGTGCCGCTCGACCCGGCCAACCCGGTGGACCGCCTGCGCTTCATCCTGACGGACGCCTCGGTCCGGCTGCTGCTCACCCGGCACGACATCGCCGGCACGGTGCCCGGCCTCACCGACGGGATGACCGTCGGCTGGTTCGACGACTGGCTGGCCGAGGCGGCCGGACCCGACGCCGCCGAGCCTGGGGCCGAGCCCGCGGACGCCCCGCAGCCGGTCTCCGGCAACCTGGCCTTCCTGGTGTACACCTCCGGCTCCACCGGCCGGGCCAAGGGCGCGATGCTCACCCACGGCGCGCTGATGAGCGCCTACCGCTCCTGGGAGCGGGTCTACGAGCTGGGCACCGTGGTGCACCGCCACCTCCAGGCGGCCAACATCGCCTTCGACGTGTTCACCGGCGACATGGTCCGCGCCCTGTGCTCCGGCGGCACCCTGGTGCTCTGCCACCGCGAGACGCTGCTGGACCCGGCCAAGCTGTACGACCTGCTCCAGCGCGAGCGCGTCGACTTCGCCGACCTCGTCCCCGTGGTGATCCGGCTGCTCAGCGCCCACGTCACCGAACAGGGCAGGCTGCTGGACAACTTCAAGGTGCTGGCGGTCGGCGCGGACATCTGGTTCATGAGCGACTACTGGAACCTCAAGAAGCTCTGCCCGCCCGGCACCCGGCTGGTCAACTCGTACGGCATCACCGAGTCCACCGTGGACAGCGGCCTGTTCGAGACCCCGATGCCGGAGCGCTCCGAGGAGGAGCCGGTCCCGATCGGCCGGCCGCTGCCCAACACCCAGTTCTACGTCCTCGACGACCGGCTCCGGCCGGTGCCGGTCGGGGTCAACGGGACGCTGTACATCGGCGGGCTGGCGCTGGCCCGCGGCTACGTCGGCCGCCCCGCGCTGACCGCCGAGCGGTTCCTGCCGCACCCGTACAGCGAGCGGCCCGGCGACCGCCTCTACAACACCGGCGACCTCGCCCGGCTGCTGCCCACCGGTGACGTGGAGGTCCTGGGCCGGGTGGACCGCCAGGTGAAGATCCGCGGCTTCCGGATCGAGCTGGAGGAGGTCGAGTCGGTCCTCGGCAAGCACCCCGACGTGCAGGCCGCGGCGGTCGTCGTCCACGTGGACGCCAAGGGCGACCGCCGGCTCGCCGGGTACGTGGAGCCCCGCGCGGGCCGCACGCCCGAGCCGGTGGACCTCCAGGACCACCTGCGCACCCAACTGCCGTACTACATGGTCCCGTCCACCATCACGCTGCTCGACCGGATGCCGCTGAACGCCAACGGCAAGCACGACCGCAAGGCCCTGCCGGCGCCCGCCGAGGAGCCGGTCGAGCGGCCCGCGGCGGTGTTCGCCACGGCCACCGAGGAACTGGTCGCCGGGATCTGGGAGAAGGTCCTCGGGCAGCGGGACGTCACCGCCGAGGACGACTTCTTCCAACTCGGCGGGCACAGCCTGCTGGTGCCCCGGGTGCAGTTCGAACTGCGCCGCGCCTGCGCGGTGGACCTGCCGCTGATCGCCCTGTTCGAGGCGACCACGGTGCCCGAGCTGGCCCAGCGGGTGGACGCCGCACGCACGGCGCCGGACACCTGCGCCGAAACGGACGACCCGGCGGCGGGGCCGAGCGCACCGCCGGTGCTGGACCCGGAGATCAGGGTGGCGCCCGGTGCGCACCGCCCCCGCACCGGGGAGCCCGCGGCCGTCCTGCTGACCGGCGCCACCGGCTTCCTGGGCGCCCACCTGCTGGACGGGCTGCTGCGCGGCACCCGGGCCACCGTCCACTGCCTGCTGCGGGCCGACGACCCCGAGGACGGCATGCGGCGGCTGGTGAAGGCCCTCGCCGACCTGGGACTGCCCGAGCCCGCGCCGGGCCGGGTCGTGGTGGAGCCCGGTGACCTGGCGCAGCCGCTGCTGGGTCTCACCGCCGAACGCTTCGACGAACTCGCCCGGACCGTCGACGCCGTGCACCACAGCGGGGCCTGGGTGAGCTTCACCCTGCCGTACGCCACGCTGCGGGCCGCCAACGTCGACGGCACCCAGGAGGTGCTGCGACTGGCCGCGCGCGGCGGCGGCATCCCCGTGCACCACGTCTCCACGGCCTCGGTGCCCGAGCCGGGCACCGCCGCGGCGCCCGTCACCGGCGGCTACAACCAGAGCAAGTGGGCCGCCGAGCACCTGGCGGTGGCCGCCCGCGAGCGGGGCGTCCCGGTCGACGTGCACCGTCCCGACTACATCGGCGGGCACAGCGCCACCGGAATCGGCAACCCCAAGGACTTGATCTGGGCGATCATCAAGGGCAGTGTTCAGCTGGGGTGTTACCCCGACCTCGACCTCCCGGTGCAGCTCGTGCCGGTGGACCGGGTCGCCGGGGCCCTGCTGGCGCTCGCCTCCCGCACGGGAGCCGAGCCCGGCTCGTACGACCTGGCCCACCCCGAGCCCGTCGGGCTCGGCACGGTCTTCGCATGGGTCACCGGCTACGGCTACCCGCTGCGCAAGGTCTCCTACGGCGACTGGCTGACCGTCCTCCGGGAGTCCGCCGAGACCTCCTGGGACAACGCCCTCTTCCCGTTCCTGCCGCTGTTCGCCGCCCCCGGCGACGGCGCGGCCCCCGCTTCCGCCCCCGGCGGCCTGGGGGCGGCCGTACCCGGCTCCGCCCGGTCGGCGTACCGGGAGTCCGGCACCGACTGCCCGCCGATCGACGAGCAGTTGCTGCACACGTACCTCACCGAGCTGGTCCGCAGCGGCTACCTGCAGGACCCGCGCCCGGCCCCGGACGACACCCCCCTGGAGAACGCATGACCAGCGCGACCACCGCGAAGCAGCGGCGCGCGGCCCCGCCCCCGGCAGCCGGCGAGCGGGTCGGCCCGTTCCTGCGGTCCCACCTCGCCCGGTCCAAGGGCTGGATCACGGCCCACCTGGCCGGCTCGGTGGTGTGGCACCTGCTGGCCGCGGCGGTCCCGGTCGTGATCGGCACCGCCTTCGACGCCCTGCTCGGCACCACCCCGGACCAGGGGCGGTTCGACACCATGGTGCTGGTGCTGCTGGCCCTGGTCGCGGTGCGCGGCGTCGCCGGCTTCGTCGCCACCTACTCGCTGGAGGCGTACGCCTGCGGCCTGGAGCGCGACGTGCGGTCCACGCTGTTCTCCGCGCTGCTCCAGAAGGGCCAGCAGTTCTTCAACCGGCGCCGGGTGGGCGACCTCTCGGCTCGGGTCACCGGTGACGCGCAGACCGTCAACCTGATGCTGTCGCCCGGCCTGGACCTCACCCTGGACATGCTGCTCGGCCTGATCGTGCCGATCGTGTTCATCGGCGTGATCGACGCCAGGCTGCTGCTGGTGCCGCTGGTGTTCCTGGTGCTGTTCGCCGTGGCGCTGGCCGAGTACGGCCGCCGGCTCGACCCGGCGGCCGGGGCCACCCGGGCCCGCTTCGGCGAGCTCAGCGCCCAGGTCTCGCAGACCATCGCCGGGATCGAGACCGTCGACGCCACCGGCCGCCGGGCCGCCGAGCAGCACCGGTTCATGGAGAAGGCGACGGCCTACCGGGACGCCTCGGTGCGCCAGGCCAAGGAGCAGGCCCTGTACCTGCCCACCCTGCTGCTGGTGGCCGCGCTGGCGGCCGGCCTGCTGCACGGCGCCCACCTGGTCTCCGACGGTTCGCTGACGGTCGGTCAGTTCGTCGGTTTCCTCGGGCTGATGGGCTCCCTGCGGGCGCCCACCCAGCTGGCCTCGTTCAGCATCGGCCTGATCTTCCTCGGGATCGCCGGCGCCCGGCGGATCCTGGAGGTCATCACCGACCGCGCCGGCTCCGAGGACACCGACGCCGGCCACCGCGGGCAGATCGAGGGCACGGTGGTCTTCGACAAGGTCTCCTTCGGGCACGGCGACAAGCCGGTCCTGGAGGACGTCTCCTTCACGGTGGAGCCGGGCATGACGGTGGCCCTGGTCGGGCCGACCGGCAGCGGCAAGTCCACGCTGCTGCAGCTGCTGAACCGGACGTACGCGCCGGACTCCGGCGAGGTGCTGGTCGACGGCGTGGCCACCACCGGCTGGCACGCCCAGACACTGCGCTCGCAGATCTCGGTGATCGAGCAGGACGTGGTGCTGTTCTCCCGCTCCATCGCGGACAACCTGGCCTTCGGCGCGGACCGGGAGCTCACCCGGGCCGAACTGGAGGAGGCCGCGCGGGCCGCGCACGCCCACGAGTTCATCGCGGGCACCGAGCACGGCTACGACACGATGGTCGGCGAGCGCGGGGCCACCCTGTCCGGCGGCCAGCGCCAGCGCATCGCCATCGCCCGCGCCCTGCTGGCCGACCCGCGGATCCTGGTCCTGGACGACTCCACCAGCGCGGTGGACAGCGCCACCGAGGAGCGGATCCAGCAGGCCGTCCGGCGGGCCGCGGCGGGCCGCACCACGTTCATGGTCACCCCCCGGCTGTCCCGGATCCGCAGCGCCGACCTGGTCCTGGTGCTGGACAAGGGCCGCATCGTCGGCCGCGGACGCCACGAGGAACTGCTGGAGAGCTGCGAGCTGTACCACCGGATCTTCGCGCCGCACCTGCAGGAGACGGCCGGCCGGTCCGGAGAGGGAGTCCACTGATGGCAGACATTCTCGACGGGATCACCGCCGACAGCTACGACCGGTCCTACGGCGACCGCGAACTGCTGCGCCGGATCCGGCCGCTGTTCGCCGCCAAGGGCGCCACGGTGGTGCTGATCGCGCTGGCCGTGGTCGGCGCGGCGGTGGCCGGGGCCGCGTTCCCCCTGCTGGTGGCCGACATCGTGGACAACGCCGCCCGCGAGAGCGTCGGCGACGCGGTGCTGCCGCTGACCGGGGCCGCGCTCGGCACCGGTCTGGTCGCCTGGCTGCTGACCTTCTTCCAGCAGCGGGCCGTCGGCGTGCTGGTCGGCGACGTCGTCCTGGAGATGCGCCGCCGCGCGTTCGAGGCGGTGCTCCGCCAGGACATGGCCTTCCACGACGACCAGGCGTCCGGGTCGGTGGCCAGCCGGATCACCGCCGACACGCAGGCGTTCGCCACCCTCGCCACGCTCACCCTCGGGCTGGTCGGCCAGGTCCTGATGATCGGGCTGCTGCTGGTCGCCATGTTCGTCATCAACGTCCCGCTGGCCCTGGTCACCGCGGTGACCGCCGCCCTGATCGTGCTGGTCAGCCTGGGCTTCCGGTGGGTGTCGCGGCGCGCGTCCCAGCAGCAGCAGCGCTCCCTGGCGCAGATCAACGCCTACGTGCAGGAGACCCTGCGCGGCATCGCGGTGGCCCGCAACTTCCAGCGGGAGGAGTCCACCCACGCCGGGCTGGTCGAGGTCAACCAGCGCTGGTTCCGGGCCACCGTCAAGCTGAACCGGCTGTTCAGCGGGATCTTCCCGCTGCTGCTGACGCTCACCGGCCTCGGCACCGTCGGCGTGGTGGTGCTCGGCGGGAACCTGCTGACCGACGGCTCCGTCACGGCGGGCGAGTGGTCGCTGTTCCTGGAAGCCCTGATGCTGTTCTGGTTCCCGCTGACCAGCATCGCCTCCTTCTGGAACCAGTTCCAGCAGGGCCTGGCCGCCTCCGAGCGGATCTTCGCCCTGGTGGACCTGGAGCCCGCCGTGCAGCAGAGCGACGCGCGCCCGGTGCCCCGGCTGGACGGCACCGTCGAGTTCCGCGGGGTCGACTTCGGCTACCGCGCCGACAAGCCGGTCCTGACCGGGCTCGACCTGAAGATCGACAGCGGTGAGACGGTCGCCCTGGTCGGGCACACCGGCGCCGGCAAGTCCAGCATCATCCGGCTGATCACCCGGGCCTACGAGTTCGGCGGCGGTGAACTCCTCGTCGACGGCCAGGACATCCGCACCCTGGACCTGGACGCCTACAAGGGCCACCTCGGCATCGTCCCGCAGGCGCCGTTCCTCTTCACCGGCACCGTCGGGGAGAACATCGGCTTCGGCCGGGCCGGCGCGACCCCGGAGGAGATCCTGGCCGCCGCCCGCTCGGTGGCCGGCGGCGACTGGCTCGACGTCCTCCCCGAGGGCATCGACACCCCGGTCAACGAAGGCGGCGGCACCCTGTCCGCGGGCCAGCGGCAACTGATCGTGCTGGCCCGGGTGATGCTCGGCAACCCGTCGATGCTGATCCTCGACGAGGCCACGGCGAGCGTGGACCCGCTGACCGAGGCCCAGGTGCAGGAGGGGCTGGACGCGGTCTCCGCGGGCCGGACCACCGTCGTGGTCGCGCACCGCCTGCCCACCGTCCGCAAGGCCGACCGCATCCTCGTCGTCGACGGCGGCCGGATCGTCGAACAGGGCACCCACGACGCCCTGCTGGCGGCCGGCGGCCGGTACGCGGAGCTGTACGACCACTACTTCCGCCACCAGGCGCTCGACTTCCAGGCCGCCGAGGAGGACGCCGATGCTGTCCGCCGCTGACACCCCGCGCACCCTGGGCGGCCTGCTGGCCGCCGCCGCGGACCGGTGGCCCGGCCGCACCGCCGTCGAACTGCAGGGCACCGCGCTCGACTTCGCCACCCTGCACCGGCAGACGGAGCGGGCCGCCGCCCGGCTCGCCGCGGCCGGGGCGGGCCCCGGCCGCACCGCCGTCCTGCTGTTCGACAACACCCCGGACTGCGTGATCGCCTTCCTGGCCGCCGCGCGCACCGGTGTCCGGCTGGTGCCCGCCGAGCCCGGCGCCGCGCCGGCCCAGCTCGCCGCCCTGGCGGCCGGCGCCGCCGACGCGCTGCTGATCGGCCGGGCCGAGCGGCTCGCCGCGGTGGCCGCCGCCGACGGCTGGGCGGGCCCGGTCGTGGAGACCGACGGGCTGCCGCACGCCGACGCGACGGACCGGCCGGCCCCGGCCGAGCCGGACGGGGACGCCCCGTTCCTGCACCAGTTCAGCTCCGGCTCCACCGGCGAGCCCAAGGCGGCCGTGCACACCCAGCACAACCTGGTGCAGGGCGGCCTGATCTACCGGGCCTCCTTCGGCTACGGCCCCGAGGACACCGTGCTGACGGCCGTCCCGCTGCTGCACTCCTTCGGGATGGTCGCCGGCCTGGTCACCTCGCTGCTGACCGGCGCCCGGCTGGTGCTGCTCGGCCGTTTCACCCCCGGCCGGCTCCTCGGCGAACTGCAGCGCACCGGCGCCACCGTGCTCGTCGCCACCCCGCTGGCCTGCGACCTGCTGGCCCGCTCGGCCGGCGCGAGCGCCCCCGGCGGCCCGCTGCCGCTGCGGCTGTGCCTGTCCTCCGGGGCGGCCCTGCACCCGGACACCGCGGACCGCTTCGCCGAGCGGTTCGGCGTCCGGGTCAGCGAGGTCTACGGCTGCACGGAGGCCGGGATCATCGCCTGCCGACGGCCCGAGCCCGACGCGGGCCCGGACGCGGCGCCGGCCGGCGCCGACGGGGTCGGCCGGCCGGTCACCGGCGTGGAACTGCGGCTGGTCGACGACGCCGACCGGGACGTCGCCCCCGGCGCGGAAGGACTGCTGCTGGTCCGCACCCCCGCCATGTTCCTGGGCTACCTGGACCGGCCGGAGACCACCGCCGAGGTCCTGCGGGACGGCTGGTACCGCACCGGCGACCTGGCCCGGCTCGACGCCGCCGGCCGACTGCACCTGATCGGCCGCAAGGACACCTTCGTCAACGTGGGCGGCAAGAAGGTCAACCCGGTCGAGGTCGAACGGGTCCTGCTCGGCCACCCGCTGCTCGCCGAGGCCGCCGTGTGGGGCGAGACCCTGGCGGACGGCGGCCAGCGGGTCCGCGCCACCGTCGTGGCGACCGGACCGCTCACCGCGGCCGAGCTCAGCGCCTGGTGCCGGGAACGGCTCCAGCCGCACCAGGTGCCCGGCAGCGTCGAGTTCGCCGCCGCGCTCCCGAAGACCTCGTCCGGCAAGATCCGGCGCGCCGAGGTGGCCGCGGCCGCCGGCGACCCGGGCCGGACCACCGACCAGGGGGGAACCCGCTCATGACCTCGACCCTCGTCGGGCTGCTGCGCGGCCGGGCCGAAGCGGCCCCGGAGCGCACCGCCTACCGCTTCCTCGGCGACGGCGACGCCGCCGAGACCATCAGCTACGCCGAACTGGACCGGGACGCCCGCACGGTGGCCGGCCTCCTGCGCGAGCAGGGCGCCGCCGCCACCGACCGCGCCCTGCTGCTCTACCCGCCCGGCCTGGACTACATCAGGGCCTTCTTCGGCGCCCTCTACGCCGGGGTCGTGCCCGTCCCCGTCTACCCGCCGCGCTCCCTGCGCAACGCCTCCCGGCTCGGCTCCATCGCCGCCGACGCCCGGGCCGGCTTCGCCCTCACCGTCTCCCCGGTGCTCGACCTGCTCGGCCGGGACGGCGCCGGGCTCGGCCTGGACGGACTGCGCACGGCGGCCACCGACGGGCTCGACACCGCCCTCGCCGGGCAGTGGAGCGGGCACCTCCCCGACGCCGACAGCCCCGCCTTCCTGCAGTACACCTCGGGATCGACGGCGGCGCCCAAGGGCGTGATGCTCAGCCACGGCAACCTGCTGCACAACCTCGGCATGATCAGCGAGGCGTTCGACTGCCACCAGGACACCAGCGCCGTCGTCTGGCTCCCGCCGTACCACGACATGGGCCTGATCGGCGGCATCCTCACCCCGCTGTACGCCGGCTTCCCGGTCACCCTGATGTCCCCCATGAGCTTCCTGCGCCGCCCGATGCAGTGGCTGCGGGCCATCTCCGCCGAAGGCGCCGAACTCAGCGGCGGCCCCAACTTCGCGTACGAGATGTGCGCCCGGCTGGCCACCGACGCGGACCGCGCCGAGCTCGACCTCAGCAACTGGCGGGTCGCCTTCAACGGCGCCGAGCCGATCCGCGCCTCCACCCTGGACGCCTTCGAGGCGGCCTTCGGGGACTGCGGCTTCCGCCGCAGCGCCTTCCTGCCCTGCTACGGCATGGCCGAGGCGACCCTGTTCGTCACCGGAACCGCGGCGGCCGCCGAGCCGACCGTGCTGGAGGTGGACGCCGCCGGCCTGGAGGCCGGCCGGGCCGACGCGCCCGGCCCGGACGGCCCGGCCCGCGCCCTGGTCGGCACCGGCCGGCCCGCCGCCGACCAGCAGCTGCTCGTCGTCGACCCCGCCTCCCGGGAACCGCTGCCCGAGCGCCGGGTCGGCGAGATCTGGGTGCACGGGCCGAGCGTCGCCCGCGGCTACTGGGACAACCCGGACACCACCGCCGAGGTCTTCGCCGCCCGCCCCGCCGGCCAGGACGACGCCGACCCGCGCACCTGGCTGCGCACCGGCGACCTCGGCTTCCTCGCCGACGGCGAGCTGTACGTGACGGGCCGCCACAAGGACCTGATCATCGTCCGCGGCCGCAACTTCTACCCCACCGACGTCGAACTCGCCGCCGAGGGCGCCCACCCCGCCTTCCGCTCCGGCTGCGGCGCCGCCGTCGCCGCCGAGCACGACGGCGAGCAGGTGCTCGTCGTCCTCCAGGAGGTCGAGGGTCGCGCGCTGGCCACGATCGACGTCGCCGAGGCCACCGCGGCCGTGCGCGCGGCGGTGATGGACCGGTGCGACGTCGCCGTCCACGAGGTGCTGCTGCTCAGGCCCGGCACCGTGCCCAAGACCACCAGCGGCAAGATCCAGCGCTCGCTGAGCCGCCTGCGGTACGCCGCCGGGGAGTTCGAGGCGCTCGGCGACGGCCCGGCCGAGGCGGCCGCGGAGACCGTGCCCGGCCCGGCCGAGGTGGCCGCCCTGGCCCCGGCCGAGCGCACGGCGCTGGTCCACCGGGTGCTGCGGCAGCGGATCGCCGACGCGCTGGGCGGCGCCGCCGACCAGGTCGCCACCACCGGCGTGCCGCTGACCAGCCTGGGCATCGACTCGCTGGCCGCCGTCCTGCTCGCCAACCGGATCCGCGAGGACCTCGGCGTCGAGCTGCCGCTCAGCCTGATGCTCGGCGGCGCCGACCTCGACGCCCTCGCCGCGGCCGCCACCCTCGTCGCCGACCCGCGGCACGGCCCCGCCGACGACGCACCGGCCGGCGGCGGCGCCCCGGCCGACGAGCCCGGCATGACCCTCGGCCAGCGCTCGATCTGGCACGTGCAGCAGCAGGACCCGGGCTCCACCGCCTACAACATCCCGGTCGCCCTCGACCTGGCCGGCCCGCTGGACACCGACGCGCTGCGCACCGCCCTGCGGCAGGTCGCCGACCGGCACGAGATGCTGCGCACCCGCTACCGGGTGACCGGCGGCGAGACCGTCCCCGTCCCGACCGGGAACGAGATCGAGCTGCGGGTGACGGACGCCGCCGGGGACGACCCGGACCGGCTCGCCGAGCGGCTCTCCGCCCTCGCCCACCGCCCGTTCGACCTGGCACACGACCCGGTGCTCCGGGCCGACCTGCTGGTCCGCGCCGAGGACTCCCACGTCCTGCTGCTGACCGTCCACCACATCGCCGCCGACCTGTGGTCGATGGTGAACCTGACCGCCGAACTCGGCCGCCGCTACACGGCCCTGGCCGCCGGCACCGCGCCGGAGCAGACCGCCCCGGCCGGCCGCTACGCCGACCAGGTCCGCCGCGAGCGCCGGCTGCTGGCCGGGCCCGCGGGCGAGGCCCTCAAGGCGTACTGGCGCGAGGAGCTCGCCGGACCGCTGCCGCTGCTCGACCTCCCGCTGGACGCACCGCACCCGGCGGCGCCCAGCTACCGCGGCGCCCGGATCCCGTTCCGGCTCGACGCGGACCGCACCGCCCGCGTCCGCGCGCTCGCCCAGCAGACCGGCACCACGCTCTACACGGTGCTGCTGTCCGCCTTCCAGATCGCCCTGCACCACGCGAGCGGCCGGCCGGAGCTGGTGATCGGCACCGCCGCCGCGAACCGGGGCGCCCGGGACGCCGAGGACGTCGTCGGCTACTTCACCAACATGGTCGCCGTCCGCGGCAGGTTCGAGGACGGGGTGACGCCCCGGGCCTTCACCGAGCGGCTGCACCGCACGGTGCTGTCCGCCCTGGACCACCAGGCGTACCCGATGTCCCTCGTCCTGGAGACGGTGCAGCCGCGCCGCGAGCCCGGCCGCAACCCGCTCTTCCAGGCGGTCTTCGTCCTGCAGCGGCCGCACGCCCACGCCGAGACCGCCGGGTTCGTCCTCGGCACCGCCGACGGGGCCGCCGCCACCTGGGGGCAGCTGCGCCTCACCCCGTACCCGCTGCCGCACCGCACCGCCCAGTACGAGCTGATGCTCACCGTCGTGGACGCCGGGCCGGAGCTGCACGCGGCCCTGGAGTACAGCACCGACATCTTCACCGCAGCCACCGCGGAGCAGCTGGCGGCGCACTACCGGACCGTCCTGGACGACCTCCTGGACCGCCCCGACACCCCCGTCGCCGAGCTCTGCCCGGCCGACCTGCTGACCCGGCGCGCGGCCCGCGACGCCGCAACCGAGGAGGAAGCCCTGACCGGCTACGTGGCACCCCGCACCGACACCGAGCGCGCCCTGGCGAAGATCTGGTCCGACGTGCTCGGGGTCGAACCCATCGGCGTGGAGGACGACTTCTACGACCTGGGCGGGCACTCGCTGCTCGCGGTCCAGCTCATCTCCGGCGTCCGGGACGCCCTCGGCGTCGACGTCCCCGTGCGCAGCGTCATGCAGACCCGCACCGTCGCGCAGGGCGCGGCGATCATCGACGCGCTGCTGTGGGCCAAGGAGGGCGCCTCCGCCGACGGTTCCCGAGAGGACGGCGAGCTGTGACCGACCCCGGCGGCCACCTGCTGCCCCTGCCGTCCGGCGACTGGCGGGTGTGGCGGACCATGGGCCTGCGCGGCACCGGCTTCCCGGCCGGCCAGGTGCTCGACCTGGCCGCGCCCGGCGCGGCGGACGCCGCCGACCGGCTGCTGCAGGTCCGCGACCGGGCCGCGGACGCCCGGGCCGGGGCGCTCGACGCGCTCCGCGCCGCGCTCGACGACCTGCGCGCCGCCGGCCAGTGGGACGACACCGCCCTGCGCCGCCCGCTGCTGAAGGCGATCAGCCGCCTCAACAAGGGCGGCCTGCCGGGGCCCGAGTTCGCCGCACTGCCCGAGGTGTCCGCGCTCGTCGAGGCCGAGGAACTGGTCGCCGGCGCGGAGCGCGACCTGGACAAGGTCTTCGCCGAGGACCTCGCCCAGCTCTCCGCCGTCCTCGACCGGACCGCCGCCGACCCGCGCTTCCGCGAGGCCGTGATCTGGCAGAACCGCAAGGCCTACGCCGACGGCGTGCGCAAGGTCGGCGGCGACGGCCGGCGCAACTCCCGCCGCCGCGAGCACGAGGCACTGGTCGCGGGCTACCTCCAGCGCTACACCGTCAAGAACGACTCCATCGGGTTCTTCGGCCCGGTCGGCTGGGCCGAGGCCGTCCCCGCCGGGCCGGCGCTGGCCGTCACCCCCGGCGAGGGCCTGGTCGCCCGCCGAGAGGTGTACTTCGAGCAGTGGTGCCTGGACGCCCTGGTGCGCTCCCTGGGCACCGGCCCCGAGCTGCGCCGCTGGTTCCCGCCCCGCCGGCTGCCCTCCGCCGCCCTGGAGGGCGCCACCCTGCGGCTGCCCGGCCGCACCGTCGACCTGCCGCAGGGCAAGGCCGCCGTGCTGCGCTCCGTCCTCGCACTGTGCGACGGCGCCCGCACCGGCGTCGAGGTGGCCGCCGCCCTGGGCCTCGGCGAGGCGGAGGGCCTCGCCCTGCTGGAGTCGCTGCGCGCCACCGGGCTCATCGCCTGGGACCTCGAACTCCCGGTGCAGCCGCGCCCGGAGCTGGTGCTGCGCGAGCAGCTGGAGCGGATCGGCGACCCCGTGCTGCGCGCGGACGCCCTGGACCGGCTCGGCCGGCTCACCGCGGCCCGCGACCGGGTGGCGGCCGCGGCCGGCAAGCCCGACGAGCTCGACCGGGCCCTGGCCGACCTGGAGACCGTCTTCACCGAGCTGACCGGCACCGCCGCCACCCGGGCGCACGGGGAGACGTACGGCGCCCGCACCCTCGTCTACGAGGACTGCCGGCGCGACGGCCGGGTCGAGGTCGGCCCCGAACTGCTCGCCGAACTGGGCGGCCCGCTCTCCCTGATGCTGGACTCCGCCCGCTGGCTGACCACCCGGGTGGCACAGTCCTACCGGGAGGAGTTCCGGCGGTCCTACGACCGGCTGGTCGCCGAGCGCCCGGACGCCGAACCCCGGCTGACCGACATCTGGACCCGCGTCCAGACCGCCCTCCTGGGGCCGGACCAGCGGATCATCGACCAGGCCGTCACCGAGCTGCAGGAACGCTGGAACGACGTGCTCGGCCCGCTGGAAGGGCGCCGCGTCGAGTTCACCACGGAGCAGCTGCGCCCGCGCGTGGACCGGGCCTTCGCGGCCGAGGCCCCCGGCTGGCCCGGCGCCCGCTACCAGGCGCCCGACGTGATGATCGCGGCCACCGGCCCGGAGGCGGTCGCCGCCGGCGACTACCAGCTGGTCATGGGCGAGCTGCACGTCGGCGTGAACACCCTGCGCAACCTGCTCTTCGTCGACCAGCACCCCGACCCGGAGGCGCTGGAACGGGCCACCCTCGCCGACATGACGGTGCCCAGGGTCCAGCCGGTCCTGCCCAAGGAGTGGTTCTACTCCACCCGCACCACCACCCGCCTGTTCACCGACCGGGACTACCGCCTGCTGCTGGGCGACGAGGGCTCCTGGCTGACCGGCCACCCGCGCGCGCTGAACGCCTCCGAGGTCCGGATCGGACTGCGCGACGGCCGGGTGGTGGCCCGGACCGGCGCGGACGGCACGGAGCTCGACCTGGTCGAACTCCTCGCCGAGGCCATCGGGTTCAAGGTGACCAGCCGGTTCCAGCCGATGCCCGCCCGCCGGCACACCCCCCGGGTGACCGTCGACCGGCTGGTGGTCAGCCGCGAGTCCTGGCGCTTCAACCCCGCCGAACTCGCCTTCGCCCGGGAGAAGGACGAGGCGGCCCGGTTCACCGCCGCCCGCGCCTGGGCCCGCGAGCACGGCATCCCCCGGTTCGTCTTCGTCAAGGCCGCCCACGAGAGCAAGCCGTTCTACGTCGACCTGGACAGCCCGCTGTTCGTCAACGCCTTCGCGCACGTCGTCCGCGGCGCCCCCGAGCAGCCGGACGGCCGGCTGACCATCTCGGTCGGCGAGATGCTCCCGACCAGCGAGCAGACGTGGCTGAAGGATCGTCAGGGAAGCAGCTACACCAGCGAGTTCCGCGTCATCGCGGTGGACAAGTAAGGAGTGCGACGCGCCATGTCGCTGATCGATCTGCTGGCCCGCCTGCGCGAGCAGGACATCCACCTGCGGGTGGAGGACGGAAAACTGCGGTACAGCGCCCCCGCCGAGGGACTCCCCGACGGGCTGCGCGCCGAGATCACCGCGCACAAGGGTGAGCTGATCGCCTTCCTGGCCGCGGGAACCGCCACCGACGGGCCGCGGCCGGTGCCGCGCCGCGCCGACGGCACCCACCCGGCCTCGCCGGTCCAGGAGCGGCTGTGGCTGCTCGACCGGATGGAGCCCGGCAACCCCTCGTACCACATGCCGGCGGCGGTCCGGCTGACCGGCACGCTCGACGCCGGGCTGCTGGAGCAGGCCGTCAACCGGATCGTGGCCCGGCACGAGGTGCTGCGCACCTCCTTCGAGGACCACGGCGGCCGTCCCCGCCAGCGCGTCGACGCCGAGCGGCACGTCCCGCTGGTCCGGCACGACCTGCGCGACCTGCCCGAGCCGGAGCGCACCGCCGAGGTCGCCCGCCGCTCGGAGGCCGAGGCGGCCGCCCCGTTCGACCTCGCCGCGGACCCGCTGATGCGCACCACCCTGCTGCGGACCGGCGACGACGAGCACGTCCTGCTGCTCACCCTGCACCACATCGTCGCCGACGGCTGGTCGGTGTCCGTCCTCGCCGACGAACTCGCCGCCCACTACCGGGCGCTGACCGAGGGCCACCCCGCGGACCTGCCGGCCCTGCCGGTCCAGTACGGCGACTACGCCGCCTGGCACGCCGAGTGGCTGGAGAGCGACGCCTGCGCCGCCCAGCTGGACCGCTGGCGCACCCGCCTCGGCGGCGAACTGCCCGACCTCAACCTGCCGTTGGACGTGCCCCGGCCCGCCGTGCGGACCTTCCGGGCCGGCCGCGCCGAGCGCACCGTCCCGGCCGCGACGGCCGACGCGCTGAACCGCGTCGCCCAGCAGTGCGGGGCCACCCGCTTCACCGTCATGCTGGCCGCCTTCAAGGTGCTGCTGCACCGCCTCAGCGGCCAGGACGACCTGATCGTGGGCATCCCCGAGGCCGGCCGCACCCGCTCCGAGATCGAGCCCCTGGTCGGCTTCTTCGTCAACACCCTGGCGCTGCGCACCGACCTCTCCGGCGCCCCCACCTTCCGCGACCTGCTCGCCCAGGTGCGGGACACCGCCTACGACGCCTACGCCGACCGCGACCTGCCGTTCGAGCGGATCCTGATCGACCTGCAGCCCAAGCGGCGGCTCGACCGCACCCCGGTCTTCCAGGTCTTCTTCAACATGGTCCCGTTCGCCGAGCAGCGCCTGGAGCTGCCCGGCCTGAGCGCGAGCTTCCTGCACGTCCCGGACGCCGGCGCCAAGTTCGACCTGACGCTGTACGCGGGCCTCGACGGCCGCGACCTCACGCTCGTCCACAACGCCGACCTCTTCACCGAGGAGCGGGCCGGGCAGCTGCTGGACCAGTACGTCACCCTCGTCGAGCAGATCGCGGCCGACCCGGACCGTCCCGTCCCGTCGTACAGCCTGGTCACCGACCGGTCCCGCGAGGTGCTGCCGGACCCGGCCCGGCCGCTGGCGGCCGGCTGGTCGGGCGGCATCGCCGAGGCGTTCGCCGAGCAGGCGCGCACCGCGCCGGACCGGGTCGCCGTCGAGGAGCCGGCCGGAACCTGGACGTACGGACAGCTGGCCGAGCGCGCCCACCGGCTGGCCCACCGGCTGCGCGCCGACGGGGTCGCCCCCGGCGACGTCGTCGCCCTGTACGGGCCGCGCGGAGCCGCACTGGCCTGCGCCATGCTCGGCACCCTCGCCGCCGGGGCCGCCTTCCTGGTCCTGGACACCGCCGAGCCCGCCGCCCGGCTCGCCGAGCAGACGGCCCTCGCCGCCCCGCGCGGCTTCGTGCGCACGGACGGCGCCGAGGCCCCGGCCGAACTCCTCGACCGGGTCCGGGAGACCGCCGTCTCCACGCCGGTGCTGCCCTGCTGGGACGAGCTCGCCGAGCTGCCCGCCGACCCGCCGGTGCTCGACCTCGGCCCCGGCTCGCCCGCCTACCTGGCCTTCACCTCCGGCTCCACCGGCCGCCCCAAGGCGGTGCTCGGCACCCACGGGCCGCTGGCGCACTTCACCGCCTGGTACCGGGACGAGTACGCGCTCACCGCCGAGGACCGCTTCGCCCTGCTGTCGGCCCCCGGCCACGACCCGATGCTGCGGGACGTCCTCGTCCCGCTCGCGCTCGGCGCCACCGTCTGCGTCCCCGACCACGCCGCGCTGCCCGGCCGGTTCGCCGACTGGGCCGACGCGCAGCGGATCACCGTGGCCAACCTGACCCCGGCGACCCTGGAGTACCTGCTCGGCGGCCGGGCCGCCGAGCGCACCGCCCCGGCCCTGCGCCACCTGTTCTTCGGCGGCGACCGGCTGCGCGGACACCACGTCACCCTGGCCCGGTCCCTCAACCCGGACGTGGTGTGCGTCAACTTCTACGGCGCGACCGAGACGCCGCAGGCGATGAGCGCCCACCGGGTGCCGGCCGGCGAGCCCGCGGCCGAGATCCCGCTCGGCCCCGGCACCCCCGGCTCCCAGCTGGTCCTGCTCAACGCGGCCGGCGTCCCGGCCGGCGTGGGCGAGCTCGCCGAGATCCACGTCCGCTCGCCCCACCTGTCCGCGGGCTACCCGGCGGACCCGGAGCTGACCGCGGCCCGGTTCCTCACCAGCCCGGTCACCGGCGACCCGGCGGACCGCTGGTTCCGCACCGGCGACCTCGGCCGCTACCTGCCCGACGGCACCGTCCGGTTCTGCGGCCGCGCCGACCGCCAGATCCAGATCCGCGGCTTCCGGGTGGAGCCCGCCGAGGTGGAGGCCCGGCTGCGCGAGCACCCCGGCGTCGCGGACTGCGTGGTCGGCGTGCCGCGGGCGGAGGACGCCGACGGCGCGGACCCGCGCCTGGTCGCCCACTGGACCCCGGCCGGCGCCTCGGCGCCGACCGTCCGGGAACTGCGCGAGCACATGGGCGCCGTCCTGCCCGACCACCTGGTGCCCGCCGCCTTCGTGCGGCTCGACGCCCTCCCGCTGCTGCCCACCGGCAAGGTCGACGTGTCGGCGCTGCCCGCGGCGCCCGCCGCCGAGCGGGACGCGGACGAGCCGTACGCCGCCCCCGTCACCGAGGTGGAGAAGGCCCTCGCCGCCATCTGGGAGGACGTCCTCGGGGTGGAGCGGGTCGGCCTGAACGACGACTTCTTCGCGCTCGGCGGCCACTCGCTGCTGGCCACCGTGGTCACCCACCGGGTGCGCGAGGCGCTCGGCGCGGAGATCGCCGTCCGGGCCCTGTTCGAGGACCGCACCGTCGCCGGGCTGGCCAAGCTCGTCGAGCAGCAGGGCGACGCGGAGAGCGCCGGGGCCCCCGGCCCGATCCGGTCGGTGGCCCGCACCGACGCCGGCCTGGACGACCTGCTGGCCCGGCTGGGTGCCCTGACGGACGGGGAGGGCTGACCGGATGCGCTGGACCGAGAAGCTCGCCGCCCTCGCCCCGGCGGACCGCAACCGGCTGGGCCGGCTGGTGGAGCAGGAGGGGAGCGTCATGAACCTCTTCCCGCTCTCCTACACCCAGGAATGGGTGTGGTGGAACAGCCGGCTGCAGCCCGCCTCGCCGATGTACAACGTCGCCGCCACGCTCCGGCTCGACGGCCCGCTCGACAGCGCCCTGCTGGACCGGGTGCTGCGCGAGATCGTCACCCGGCACGAGATCCTGCGCACCGGCTTCCACGTCCTCGGCCGCACCGCCGTCCAGGCCGCCGAGGAGCCCCCGGCCGGCCCGCTGATCACCGAGCACGACCTGCGCGGGGTGCCGCAGGAGCGGCGGGAGGCCGAGACCCTCGCGCTGGTCGGGCAGGAGCGGGCCCGGCCGTTCGTCCTCGCCGAGGGCCGGCTGCTGCGGGCGCTGCTGCTGCGCACCTCCGACGACACCGCGCTGCTCGCCCTGACGACCCATCAGATCGCTTTCGACGACTGGTCGATCGGCGTCCTGGTGCGCGAGGTGGGGGAGCTGTACGCGGCCTTCCGGGACGAGAAGCCCTCCCCGCTCGCGCCGCTGCCGGTGCAGTACTCCGACTTCTCGCTGTGGCAGCGGCAGTGGATGGACGAGGCCCGGATGGAGGCCGAGTTCGGCTACTGGGAGTCCCGGCTGGGCGGCCTGCCCGCCCTGCTGGACCTCCCGGCCGACCTGCCCCGGCCCGCCGTCCGGTCCTTCCGCGGGCGGGTCCTGGACCTCCCCCTGGACGAGGCCGTCACCGAACGGCTGCGCGCGCTGTGCCGCGCGGCCGGCGCGACCACGTACATGGCCCTCACCGCCGTCTTCCACCTGCTGCTGCGCCGGGCCACCGGGCAGTCCGCGTTCGCCACCAGCACGCTCACCGCCTACCGGACCCGTCCGGAGGTGGAGCACGTGATCGGCGACTTCGGCAACATGATCGCCGTCGTCGCCGCACCGGACGGGCCGGGCACCACCTTCGCCGACCTGCTGGCGGCCACCCGCGGCGCGGTCCTGGAGGCCCAGGAGCACGCGGACATGCCCGCGCACCGGATCACCGGCCGGCTGCGGCCCCGGCGCGAGGACAGCCACAACCCCCTCACCCAGGCGATGTTCCTGAGCGTGCACGCGATGAACTCCGTCGCCGGCGCGGACCTCGGGGACCTCCGGGTGGGCTTCGCCCGGATCGGCGAGCCCACCGCGTCCAGCGCCTTCGACGTCGAGGTCCGGCTGGTGGAGAAGCCGGACACCCTCACCGTGCAGTTCGTGCTCGCCGAGGACCTGTTCACCGCGGCCGGCGCCGCCCGGCTGGTGGCCCAGTACGAGGACCTGCTCGCCGCCGTCCTGGACGACCCGCAGGCCGCGACCGACGCGCCGGCCGCGCCCGCCCCCGTCCTTCCCGCGGCCCCGGCCGCCGACGGCGGCGCGGCCGAGGGCGTGGCCGAGGCGGTCCGCCGCACCGCCGAAC
Source organism: Kitasatospora sp. NPDC096140 (assembly GCF_040303045.1). Classification (NCBI taxonomy): domain Bacteria; kingdom Bacillati; phylum Actinomycetota; class Actinomycetes; order Kitasatosporales; family Streptomycetaceae; genus Kitasatospora; species Kitasatospora sp. NPDC096140. Next base: position 20,738 of record NZ_JBEOUW010000023.1, on the reverse strand, counting down.
TGCGGCCGCAGGAACCGGCGCTGGAGACCCCCGGCGGCCCGGTCGGCTACCGGGAGCTGTGGCAGCTCGTCGCCGAGGTGCCCCAGGGCTCCCCGGCGGACGGCCCGCTGCCGCTCGCCGACGTCGCGCCCACCCCGGAGTCCGCCGCCCGGCTGCTCGCCGCGCTCCGCGACGGCCGGGGCGTCGACATCGGCGCCGGCGTGCTGCTGGAGCCCGCCGTGCTGGCCGCGCTGGCCCGGCTGTGGGCCGACCGGTGCCAGGCCGGGCCGGGCGCCCGCTGGCTGGCCGCCGCCCCCGCAGGCACCGCGACCGCCCTGCTGGAGCTGCTGGTGCCGCTCTGCGCCGGGGCGACGGTGGTCCCCTCGGACACCCCGGACGGCCTCCCGGCGCAGGGCGGCGTGGACATCGCCGTCCTGCCGGCCGAAGCCCTGCACCGGGTGGCCCCCGGGGCCGCGGCCGGGCTGCGCACCCTGGTCCTCACCGGCCGGCACGGCCGGCTCCCGGAGGCCCCGGCCGGCGCCGCGGGGCCGGCGGTGCTGCGCGCGGTCGGCCCGGCGGGCCTGGAACTGTGGCCGGTCCCGGCCGGAGCCGACCGCGGCCGCGGACCCGCCCTGGCCGCCCCGGCGGCCGACACGGCGGACCCGCTGCACCGGTGGCCCGCGGACACCGCCGGGCGCCGGGTGCTGCCCGGTGCCGTCGGCGAACTGCGGCTCGGCGGACCGGCGGTGCCCGGCGGTGAGCTCGCCACCGGACTGCTGGCCCGCGAGGCCGCGGACGGCGGCCTGGAACTCCTCGGCGCCGCCGCCGACCGGCGGGTCGACCCGACCGGCTACACCGTCCGGCCCGCCGAGAGCGCCTGGGCGCTCACCTCGCTGCCCGAAGTCGCCGACGCCCTCGTCGAGTTCGACGCCGACGGGGTGCTGACCGCCCGGATCGCCCTGCGGGCGGCGGACGGCCCCGGCCCGGCCCCCGACGCGGCGGCGCTCACCAAGCGCCTGCGCACCCTCCTGCCCGGATACCTGCGCCCCGCCCGGCTGGTCGTCGACCCGCCGGCCGACGGGCCGCACCCGCACCACTGAACGAGTCAAGGAAGAACCGGAGAACGCATTGAGCAAGGCCGACCACAGCGGCGGGACGACCCCCGCCGCACCCGATCCGCGCGACTGGATCGTGCTCCGGGGAGTCCGGGAGCACAATCTGCGGATCGAGGAGCTGGCGGTGCCGCGGCACGGGGTGACGGTTTTCACCGGCGTCTCGGGCAGCGGCAAGTCCTCGCTGGCCTTCGACACGATCTACGCCGAGGGCTACCGGCAGTACCTGGACAGCCTGTCCGCCTACGTCCGCCGCAAGCTGCCCAAGGTCCCCAAGCCGGCGGTGGAGTGGATCAGCGGCCTCAGCCCCACCGTCGCCATCGAGCAGCGGACCATCAGCCGCAACCCCCGCTCCAACGTCGGCACCATCACCGAGATCTCGGACCGCCTGCGGCTGCTGTTCGCGCGGGCCGGCCGGCACGAGTGCCGCGGCTGCGGGCAGCACATCCACCCGCGCGACGTCGGCGAGCACCTCGGGGCGCTCGCGCAGGCCGCCGCCACCGGGCCGCTGGAGCTCTACCGGCCCGCCGTCGAGGACGAGCCCGGCGGGCGCGTCCTGCTGCTGCCCGCCGCCCCCGGCGAGGACGACCTGGCCCGGGCCCGGCAGGCCGTCGAGGCGGCGCACCGCGACGGCAGCCCGCTGGTCGCCCGCCGCGACGGCAGCACCGTCCGCCACCTGACGGCCGGCTGGATCTGCCCCGACTGCGGCACCGAGGCCCGCGCCACCTCCTCGCACTGGTTCACGCCCAACTCCCCGGCCGGGATGTGCGAGGAGTGCCAGGGCCTCGGCTTCACCTACCAGGTGGACCCGGCGCTGCTCGTCGGCGACCCGGAGGCCTCGGTCCGCTCCGGCGCGCTGACCTTCTTCGGGGACCGCACCCGCAGCAAGAAGACCTGGTGGCCGCTGCGCGAACTGCCCGCGGTGCTCGAACTCGCCGGTGCCGGACTGGACACGCCCTGGCGCCTGCTCCCCGAGGGGGTGCGGGAGCTGGTCCTCACCGGCGCCACCGCGCGGCCGCTGCCGGAGGCGCTCGCCCGGGAGCTGGAGCGCAAGCCCTTCGACGGGCTGGCCCAGCACCTGGAGCGGCTGTTCCGCGAGGCGGACTCGCCCGAGCGCAAGTCCTTCTACCAGGTGTTCATGGCGGCCCGCGGCTGCACCGACTGCGGCGGCACCCGCCACCACGCCGAGGCGCTCGCGGTGCGCCTGGCCGACCTCAACATCGCCGAGGTGAACGCGCTGCCGGTGGCCCGGCTGGCCGAGTGGCTGGAGGCCGTCCGCGCCGAGCTCGCCACGACCTTCCTCGCCGAGCTCGCCGAGGAGCTGCTGGTCCAGATCGGCACCCGGCTGACGTTCATGCTCGACGTCGGCCTGGGCTACCTCTCGCTGGACCGCTCCGCGCCCACCCTGTCGGCGGGGGAGGGCCAGCGGCTCCGGCTGGCCCGGCAGCTCGGCTGCGGGCTGGTCGGCGTCACCTACGTGCTCGACGAGCCGTCCATCGGCCTGCACGCCAAGGACAACTCCCGGCTGATCGCGCTGCTGCGGCAGCTGGCCGACGCGGGCAACACCGTGCTGGTCGTCGAGCACGACCAGGAGACCATGGAGACCGCCGACCACCTGGTCGACCTGGGCCCGGGCGCGGGCACCAGGGGCGGCCTGGTGATCGCGGCCGGCCCCACGGCGGAGGTCGTCGCCCACCCGGACTCGCGGACCGCCGCCTACCTGCGCGGCGAGCTGGTCGTCGGTTCGCCCCGGGCCGGCCGCCGCCGCCCCGGGGACGACTGGCTGACCGTCCGCGGCGCCCGGCTGCACAACCTGCGCGGGGTGGACGCCGCCATCCCGGTGGGCCTGCTGACCTGCGTGACCGGGGTGAGCGGCAGCGGCAAGAGCTCGCTGATCACCCGAACCCTGCAGCCCGCCCTGGAACAGGCCCTGACCCACCGGCGGGCCCCCACCGGGCCGTTCACCGAGCTGGCCGGCTGGGAGCGGTTCAGCCGGGTGGTCACCGTCACCCAGGAGTCCATCGGTGCCTCCTCCCGGTCCACGCCGGCCACCTACGTGGGCATCTTCGACGAGATCCGCAAGCTCTTCGCGAAGACCGAGGAGGCGGTCCGCCGCCGCTGGTCCACGGCGATGTTCAGCTTCAACACCGAGAAGGGCGGGCGCTGCGACCGCTGCGCGGGCAAGGGCACCATCCGGATCGAGATGCTCTTCCTGGCGGACTTCTCGGTGCGCTGCCCCTCCTGCGACGGGCGCCGCTACCACCCGCGGGTGCTCGAAGTCGCCTACCGGGGGCGGGACATCGCGCAGACCCTGGACCTGGAGGTCGCCGAGGCGCTGGAGGCGTTCGGGGACATTCCGGCCGTCGCCCACCCGCTGCGGATGCTCTGCCAGGTGGGGCTCGGCTACCTCAGGCTCGGCCAGGACACCACCACCCTCAGCGGCGGCGAGGCCCAACGCCTGAAGCTGTCGCGCGAGTTGATGCGCCGCGACGACGGCCGGACGCTCTACCTGATCGACGAGCCGACCACCGGACTGCACTTCTCCGACGTGGAGGTGCTGCTCGGGGTCGTCCACGACCTGGTGGACCTGGGCAACACCGCGGTGGTCATCGAGCACAGCGTCGAGTTCGCGGCGGCCTGCGACTGGATCGTCGACCTGGGCCCGGGCGGCGGCGAGAACGGCGGCGAACTGGTCGCCGCCGGGCCGCCGGAGCAGGTGGCCGCCCACCCGAAGAGCGCGCTGGCGCCCTATCTGGCCCGCCAGCTTCACGTCATGTCGAGCAGAGGAGGACACAGTGCCGGCACCGAGCGCTGAACCGGTCATCGACGTCGTCGCCGCGTTCGAGCGGTGGGTGGTCCGCGAGCCGGGGCGGCCCGCCGTCACCGGCGAGGGGCGGACCTGGACGTACGGCGAACTGGGAGCCGCGGCCGACCGGGTCGCCGGGCAGCTGCGGGCCCTCGGCATCGGGGCGGAGAGCCGGGTCGCCGTGCTCGCCGGCCGCACGCCCGAGATGCTCGCCGGCCTGGTGGGCGTGCTCAAGGCGGGCGCCGCCTACGTCCCGCTGGACCCGGCCTACCCGCAGGACCGGATCGGCTACATGCTCGACGACTCGGGCGCCGCGGCGGTGCTGGCCGAGCGGCGGCACGCCGGCACGCTGGCGTACGGCGGCCCCGAACTCGTCCTGGAGGAGCTGGTGCGGGGCGGCCCGGACGGGCCGGAGACCCCGCCGGCCGACGCCCCGCCGCTGATCGGCGACCAACTCGCCTACGTGATCTACACCTCGGGCTCCACCGGCCGCCCCAAGGGCGTGCTGGTGCCCCGGGCGGCGATGAGCGAGTTCGTCGCCGCCGCGGTGGCCCTGCTGGGGCCGGTCGCCGAGGTCACCATGGTGGCGACCTGCCCCACGTCCTTCGACTTCTCGGTGTGCGACATCTTCGCCCCGCTCCACGCGGGCGGCCACGTGATGCTGGCCCAGGACGTGTTCTCGCTGGTCGAGCCGGACGGCTGGGTGACCGGGGACGCGGTCTGCGCGGTGCCGTCCGCGCTGGCCCAGATGGTCGCCCTGGGCGGCCCGCCACCGCGCGTCAAGGCCGTCCTCACCGGCGGCGAGGCGATGCCCAGGGCCCTGCTCGCCGAGCTCCGGGCGCGGGGGGTGACCCAGGTGTTCAACATCTACGGGCCCACCGAGGCCACCGTGTCGGCCGCCGCCACCCTGCTGGACTGGGACGACGAACTGGTCTCCATCGGCACGCCGTTGCCCGCCGTGCACGCCTACGTGCTGGACGAGGACCTGCGGCCGGTGCCCGACGGGACCTCCGGCGAGCTGTTCGTCGGCGGCGCCCAGGTCACCCGCGGCTACCAGGGCCGTCCCGGGCTGACGGCCGAACGGTTCCTTCCGGACCCGTTCTCCGGCGAGCCCGGCGCCCGGATGTACCGGACCGGGGACAGCGTGCGCCGGCGTCCGGAGAGCGGCCTGCTGGACTACTTCGGGCGGCTCGACGCGCAGGTCAAGGTGCGTGGCTTCCGGGTCGAACTCGGTGAGATCGAAGAGGCGTTGACATCGTGCCCCGGTGTCGTACAGGCTGCGGTAGTACTCCGTGACGATCTTCCCGGCGGCCCCCGCCTGGTGGCGTACACGGCCCCGGCGGACGCCTCCGCGCCGACCGGGGAGCAGCTGCGGGACCACCTCAGGCACAGCCTGCCGGAGCACATGGTGCCCGGTCAGTTCGTCACCCTGGACGCACTGCCGCTCACCCCCATCGGCAAGCTCGACCGCAAGGCGCTTCCCGCGCCGGCCCTGCGCCGCTCCCGGGCCGAGGTGCTGCCCGGCCGGTGACCGCGCGGAGCAGAAATTCCGCGGAACATCCGGAATTCCAATTCCCATCTTTCTTGCACGAGCCGGACACGATAAGCTCGCCGCATACTGACCAGGGCTTCTGGGAATTCATTCCAGAGCCTGTTGGAGGTTGAATACCTGTGCGCCTTCTCGCGATCGAACGGGACCAATTCGAGGACCGTCTGAGGGAGATTTTCGGGCCGCGGATCACCCCGGTCGAGGAATCCTTCGACATCATCCAGAAGTACAAGGACGGATCGTTCGCCATGGGCCACATCGGCCTCATGCTCTACGCGAACGGATACAATCTCCGCGGCGCCAGCAGCAAGTACCCGAACGGGCTCGTCTACCACGACGGGACCAACATCTTCGGGGTCGGGTACTTCAGCAAGGAGGGGCACGTCGCCAAGCACCTCCACATCGTCGCCCCGAAGGGTCCGACCCGGATCGAGGCGGTCCGGGAGTTCATCGCCACCGTCCGCGCGGCCGGCCTGGCCCGGGAGTCGGTGTACGTCCGGCACCTGTCGGCCGAGGACCGCGACGCCTTCCTGGGCGCCGGGTTCACCGGGATCGACACCGATCCCTGGCACCTCGGTGCCCCGGAGGAGGACGAGACCTACCCGAACCGGGTCTACTACCTGGACGAGGTCTTCGACCAGGCCGAGGACGGGACGCTCCAGGTCGCCAAGCTGGCCGGCGAGGAGCGGCGGAAGTACAAGAACAAGAACAAGATGGCCTACCGGCGCTTCGAGAACTTCCTGGAGCGCAACCCGCACCTCTCCTTCCAGATCGAGCCCTACCACTACTCCGGGCCCGAGAAGGAGAGCGCCCGCGGCGTCGTCGAGAGCTATTTCCAGGCGCGCCGCGAACAGGGCACCGTCGTCGGTTCCACCCCCGAGGACTACCTCGCCATCGTCCGCGTGAAGCCGGGCGGCGACAACGAGCGGGACTACTTCTCGTACCTCGGCAACATCGTCACCGAGGACGGCGAGAAATTCCCCGCCATGTTCTTCGCGGGGGAGCGGATCGGCGAGCAGCGGGCCGCCCTCTACTGCACCATGACCATGCGTTTCCGGGAGCGGCTGACCGGGCTCTTCAAGGACAGCACCGGATTCACCGCCATTCCCCAGTACGTCTGGCTGACCGTGTTCCGGCTCATGTGGGCGCAGGGCATCCGCGAGGTGGACGCCGGCGGTTCCGAGGTCAAGGGCCTCGACGACCAGAAGCGCCAGCTGGGCGGAAAGCCGGAGAAGACCTTCTGGGTCGTCGGGGCCGCCGCCGGCGACCCGTCGGCCGCGTGATGTGACCCGTTCCAACTCGAAGGGGAAGTGATGGAGTCAACCATGTCCAACGCCGACTACGACGTCTGCGTCGTCGGTCTGGGATACGTCGGTGTCACGCTCACCGCGGCCCTGCTGAAGACCGGCAAGAGCGTCCTGGGCTACGAGTACAACAAGAAGGTCGCCGAGGACCTCGACGCGGGCGTGCTCCAGCTCGCGGAGCCCGGCGTCGAGGAGGTCTTCCGGGACGCCGTCGGCACCCGGCTGAAGGTCACCTCCGAGCTGGGGGCCGGCGCCCTCCCGCCGGTGGTCATCATCTGCGTGGGCACCCCGATCGAGGTCGACGGCACCGAGCCCAACCTGCGCCACCTGCAGGCGGCGGTGGAGACCATCGCCGACGGGATCGACGAGAACACCCTGGTGATCGTCCGCAGCACCGTGCCGGTCGGCACCACCCGCAACCTGGTGCTGCCCGTGCTGCAGCGCAAGGTGGCGCAGCCGCTGGTCGCCTTCTGCCCCGAACGGACCATCCAGGGCAAGGCGTTGGACGAGCTGCTGTCGCTGCCGCAGATCGTCGGCGGCATCGACGACGAGGCCGTGCGCCGCGCCACCGAGCTGTTCGCCTCGCAGACGCCCACCGTGGTGCCGGTCTCCTCGGTCGAGGCCGCCGAGATGATCAAGCTGATCTGCAACTGCCACACCGACCTGATCTACGGGTACGGCAACGAGGTGGCGCTGATGGCCGAGAAGCTCGGCCTCGACGCGGTGGAGCTGATCAAGAGCGCCAACTTCGGCTACCCGCGGCCCGACCTGAGCCTGCCCGGCTTCGTCGGCGGCAGCTGCCTCACCAAGGACCCGTACCTGCTGATGCACGCGCTCAAGCCGCACGGCCACACCCCCGGCATGATCGCCGCGGCCCGGCAGCTCAACGAGTCCCTGCCGCGCCGGATCGGCGAGCGCGTGCTGGCCGCCCTGTGGGAGCAGGGCTGCGACCCGGCCACCGCCCGGGTGCTGGTCTCCGGCTTCGCCTACAAGGGCCAGCCCGAGACCGACGACCTGCGGGGCTCCGCCTACGAGGGCCTGCTCGACGTGCTGCGCGGCCGCGTCGGCGAGATCGTCGGCCACGACTTCGCCGTCCCGGCCGAGCGCATCGCCGCACTCGGCGTGCGTCCGGTGGACCTGGCCGAGGGCTTCGAGGGCACCCACGCCGTCGTCATCCTGAACAACCACCTCTCCTACCGCGACCAGGACATCGACGCGCTGGTGGCCACCATGGCGCCGCCCGCGGTGGTCTACGACACCTGGCGCATCCTCCCCGCCACGTCCAACGTTATGAGGCTCGGCCATGCGTAAGAAGATCCTGATCACGGGCGGTGCCGGATTCATCGGCATGCACCTGGCCCGCCGGCTGGCCGACGAGCACGACGTCACCGTCGTCGACGACTTCAGCCGCGGCCGCCAGGACGACGAGCTCGACGAACTCCGCTCCAAGGTCACGGTGTTCACCCACGACCTGACCCTCCCGCTGCCCGCGGACCTGCCCCGCGACTTCGACGAGGTGTACCACCTCGCCGCCGTCGTCGGCGTCGTCTACTCCAACCAGGAGCCGCAGCGCGTGCTGCGCACCAACCTGCTCTCCACCATCCACGTGCTGGACTGGTTCAAGGAGCTGGACGGTGCCACCCTCTGCTTCGCCTCCTCCAGCGAGGCGTACGCGGGCAGCGTCACCGCCGGCGTGGCACCGGTGCCGACCCCCGAGGACGTGCAGCTCGTCGTCTCGGACCCGACGGTGGCCCGCTCCTCGTACGGCTTCAGCAAGATCGCCGGCGAGCTGCTCTGCCGCAACTACGCCCAGGCGTACGGCTTCCCGCTGCGCATGGTGCGCTTCCACAACGTGTACGGGCCGCGCATGGGGTACGAGCACGTCATCCCGCAGTTCATCGAGCGGCTGCTCGGCGGCGCCGACCCGTTCGAGATCTACGGCGCCGACCAGTTCCGGGCGTTCTGCTACGTCGAGGACGCCGTCGAGGCCATCGCCGCGCTGACCGCCCTGCCCACCGGGGACACCCTCCTGGTCAACGTCGGCAACGACCGCGAGGAGATCCGCATCGACGACCTCGCCAAGGTGGTCTTCGACGTCGTCGACCGGCACCCGGCCCTCGACGTCCACCCCGCCCCGCCGCTCTCGCCGGAGCGCCGCGTCCCGGACATCTCGCTGCTGCGCTCGCTCACCGGCTACGAGCCGAAGACCGACCTGCGCGAGGGCGTCCGCCGCACCTACGAGTGGTACGCCCGCGACCGGGCCGCTCGGAAGCAGCAGTCATGACCCACGTGCGCATCGTCCACCGCGGCTACTTCCCGGCCCGCGCCGGCGCCGAGGCGATGGCCCAGAACCTCGCCGAGTCGCTGGCCCGGCGCGGCCACCGGGTCGGGCTGTACTGCAGCAGCATGGACGAGGAGTCGGCCCGGTGGATGACCGGCGCCGGAGTCGAGGTCGGTGTGCTGCCGGCCTCGGCCCCGCCCGCCGAGCGGCCCGACGTGGTGCACGCCTTCGACAGCGTCTGGCCGGACTACCCGCAGGCCGCGCTGCGCCTCGCCCGCGACTGGGACGTCCCGTTCGTGTTCACCCCGGCCTCGGCCGCCGGCGTGTGGCAGGACCGGGAGGCCGTCCTGGACGTCGCCCGGCAGGCGGACGCCGTCTTCGTGCTCACCGAGGCGGAGCGCCGGCTGTTCGTCGAGGCCGGCGTCGACCCGACGGCCCTGCACCTCAACGGCCAGGGACCGCAGTTGAGCGCCGCCGAGCCCGACGGCGCGGCCTTCCGGGCCCGCCACGGCATCGACGGGCCGATGGTCCTCTTCCTCGGCCGCAAGATGCGCAGCAAGGGCTACCACCTGCTGCTCCAGGCCGCCAGCAAGGTGTGGGCGGACCACCCCGGGGCCCGGTTCGTGTTCGCCGGCCCCGACTGGGACGAGGACTGCGCGGAGGTCTTCGCCGCCCACCGCGACCCGCGGATCCTCGACCTCGGCATGGTCGAGGAGGACGAGAAGGCCGACGCCCTCGCCGCCTGCGACGTGTTCTGCCTGCCGTCCACCGTGGACGTCTTCCCGCTGGTCTTCGTCGAGGCCTGGGTCAACGGGAAGCCGGTCGTCTCCGTCACCTTCGACGGCGGCGAGGAGGTCGTCCGGCACGGCGTGGACGGACTGCTGTGCGAGCCCGACCCGGACGCCGTCGCGGCGGCCGTGGTCCGACTGCTCGCCGACCCCGCCGAGGCGGCGGCCCTCGGGGCGGCCGGCCGGACCCGCACCGAGCGCGAACTCAGCTGGGACGCGGTGACCGACCGGTACCAGGCCGTCTACGACCGGCTCACCGCACGCACCGCCGGCCCGGCCGGCACCCCTTAGGCCGTCCCCTCCGGATCCCGCCCGAACGGCGGGGGCCCCGGGGGACGACCCGCGCGTGCTGCCGAGCGGCCCACCGCCGGCACCACCGCACCGTGCCCGATGCACACGCACGCGGCACCCGAACGAACACCGCGCACCACCGGCGCGCGGGGGGATGGTGGATAGAGATGTCCGACTGGAAGGTAAACCTGTACCGGCCCCGGCTCGGCGACGCCGAGTTCGACGCCGTGGCCGCGGTGATGCGCTCCGGCTGGCTGTCCAACGGGCCCGTGACCCGTGAGTTCGAGGAGGCCTTCGCCCGGACGGCGGGCATCGAGGACGCGGTCGCGGTCAGCAACGGCACGGCCGCCCTGCACCTGGCCTTCCTCGCCCTGGGCCTGGGCCCCGGCGACGAGGTCGTCCTCCCGTCGCTGAGCTTCGTCTCCGCGGCCGCCGTGGTCACCCTGTGCGGTGCCACCCCGGTCTTCGCCGACATCACCGGCCCGGACGACCTGTGCGTCGACCCCGCCGACGTCGCCGCCCGCATCACCCCCCGGACCAAGGCGATCGTCGCCATGCACTACGGCGGACACGCGGCCGACCTGCCCGCGCTCGCCGCCCTGGCCCGCAAGCACGGCGTGGCCCTCGTCGAGGACTCCGCGCACGCCCCCGCGACCCGCTCCGCGCACGGCGTGCTGGGCACCGTCGGCGACATCGGCTGCTACAGCTTCTTCGCCACCAAGAACCTCGCCACCGGTGAGGGCGGCATGGTGGTCGCCCGCGACCCCGAGGTGCGCGAACGGATCCGCCGGCTGCGCTCGCACGCGCTCACCGTCAGCGCCCAGGACCGCCACCGCGGCGGCCCCTCGCTGTACGACGTCGACTCCTTCGGCCTCAACTACCGCCCCACCGAGCTCGGCAGCGCGATCGGACTCGTCCAGCTGGCCGACCTGCCGCAGCGCCAGGTCCGCCGTCAGGAGATCGTCACCCGCTACCTCAAGGGCCTCGCCGGCACCGAGGGCCTCGGCCTGCCCTTCCACGACCGGCCCGCCGAGCTGGCCGCGCACCACCTCTTCGCGGTGCTGCTGCCGGACGGCGACGCCCGCGGCGCGATCCAGGACGCGCTGCGCGGAGCCGGCGTCCAGAGCGGGGTGCACTACCCGCCCACCCACCTCTTCACCGCCTACCGGGAGCGCTTCGGCCACCGCGAGGGCGACCTCCCGGTCACCGAGGAGGTGATGGACCGTCAACTGTCGCTGCCGCTGCACGTCGACATGACCGACGACGACACCGACCTGGTGGTCCAGGCCCTCCGGGACGCCCTCGCCGACGCCCCCGGGGCCGGCGCGTGACCCCGAACCCCGCCCACCGCTACACCCTCGTCGACGGGGGGTTCCGGCGGGACGGCGCGCCGTACTTCAGCGTCGGCTTCAACTACCACCCCTCGGCCGCCGGTTGCGACTACTGGCGGGACTGGGACCCGGAGCGCCTCGACGCCGACTTCGCCCGGATGGCCGAACTCGGCTTCAACACCGTCCGCTTCTTCGTGTTCTGGGCCGACTTCGAACCGGAGCCCGGCGTCTACGACCCGGTGGCCACCGAGCGGCTGCGCACCTTCGGCTCCCTCGCCGCCCGGCACGGCCTGCAGTGCCTGCCCTCGCTGCTCACCATCTGGATGAACGGGCAGCGCTTCGACCCGCCCTGGCGGGCCGGCCGGGACCTCTGGCACGACCCCGAGATGACCGAGCGTCAGCTCGGCTTCGTCCGGCACGTCGTCACCGCCCTGGGCGGGTCCGCCGACGTCCTCGCGTACGACCTCGGCGACGAGGTCATCCACGTCGACCAGGCCGCCTCCGGCGCGCTCGGCCCCGAGGGGGTCCGCCGCTGGTGGGGCCTGCTCGCCGACGCCGTCCGCGAGGCCCACCCCGGCGCGCTGGTGCTGCAGGCCAACGAGGCGTCCGCGGTCACCGGCACGCACGCCTTCCGGCCCGAACACGCCGAGCCGCTCGACCTGGTGGGCCTGCACGGCTTCCCGGTGTGGAGCCCGTTCCACGTGGAGTCCGTCGCCGCCCCCAAGGCCGGCGCCCTGGTGCCCTACCTGGTCCGCCGCGGCCGGGAGCACCGGCCGGTGCTGGTCGACGAACTCGGCAGCTACGGCTGCGACGAGGAGACCGCCCGGGACTACCTGCGGGTCGCCGCGCACGCCGCGCTGGCCGCCGGGGCCTGCGGGGTCATCGTCTGGTGCTGGCAGGACTTCACCACCGAGGCCAAGCCGTACGCGCTGCGCCCCAACGAGCGGTTCGTCGGCCTGCTGCGCGCCGACGGCACGCCCAAGCCGGCCATGGCGGCCTTCCGGGAGTTCGCCGGCCGGGCGACCGGCGAACTGGCCGGGTTCCGGCCGCTGCCGGCGCCCGTCGGCGTCCACCTGCCCGAGCACCGGGAGGAGGGCGACGCCGGCTACCTCGCCTCCGGCGGCTCCGACGCGGCGGCCGGCTTCTACGCCGCCCAGCTGCTGCAACGCGCCCACCTGCCCTACGAGTTCACCGCAGGCCCGCCGGTCGCGCCCGGCACCCCCGGTGGCCACCGGCTGGTGGTCTGCCCCTCCGTCCGGCACATCACCCTCGACGGCCAGCGGGCGCTGGCCGACTACGTCGAGGCGGGCGGCGTCCTGCTGTACACCGGCGGCGACCTGCTGCACGGCTTCGGCGGGGAGGAGCTGTTCGGCATCCGCATCACCGACTTCACCCTGCGGGCCGAGGACGCCGACTCCTTCACCTGGCAGGGCACCCGCTACCCGCTGGTGCGGGAGGCCGGCCAGCTCCCGGTGCTCGCCGCGACGACCGCCACCGTGCTCGCCGCCTTCCCCGACGGCTCGCCCGCGCTCACCCGCCACCGCTACGGCCGGGGCGTCGCGTACCACCTCAACGCCCCGTTCGAGCAGCAGCTCAACGCCCCGCACCGGCTGGACGAGGCGCCCTGGCACCGGCTCTACGCCGACGTCGCCGCGGCCGAGGGCCTCACCGACGAGCTCGTCACCGGGCCCACCGTCGACAGCCCCGAGGTCGAGGTCGGCGTCCTGGGCCGCGGGGACGAGCGGTGCGCGCTGGTGATCAACCACGCCCCCCGCCCGGTCCGCACCACCCTGCACCACGACGGCCGGGCCGAACTGCTGGACCTCGGACCCAAGGCCGTGCACCTGGCCACCTGGACGGAAGGACGGAGGGCCGGCGCGTGATCATCGACGCCCATGTCCACGCCGGCGAGTACTACCGGCACTACACCGCCTCCTTCGCCGAGGAGATGATGGCCACCACCGGCATGCCGCCGGAGGCCCTGACCGCGCCCGAGACCGCGCTGCTCGCCCACATGGACGAGGCCGGTGTGGACCGGGCCTTCCTCCTCGCCTTCGACGTCCGTCGGATCGAGGGGTTCAAGGTCCCCAACGAGTTCGTCGCCGACATCTGCGCCCGCCACCCCGACCGGTTCACCGGCTTCGCCTCGGTCGACGCCGGCACGCCCGGCGCCGCGGCCGAACTCCGGCACGCCGTCACCGAGCTGGGGCTGTCCGGGCTCAAGACGGCCCCCTGCTACCTGCGGATGTCACCCGCGGACCCGCTCTGGAACGACGTCTACGAGGTCGCCCAGGAACTGGACGTCCCGGTCCTCGTGCACACCGGCTACACCCCGGCGAAGAAGGCCGACCCGCGGTACTTCTCCCCGCGGCTGCTCGACCGGGTCGCCACCGACTTCCCGGGCCTGCGGCTGATCCTCGCCCACCTCGGCACCCCCTGGACCGACACCGCGCTGGACCTGATGTCCCGCCACCCCCGGGTGTACGCGGACCTGTCCATCTTCAGCTGGTACCGGCCCGCCGCCACGGTCGCCGCCGCCCTGGCCAAGGCCCGCGCCCTCGGCGTCCTGGACCGCCTGCTGTGGGGGACCGACCACCCCTTCTGCACCATGACCGACTCGGTGTCCCGGATGCGCGAACTCGCCACCGACGACTCGCTGTGGCCCGACGGCACCGCACTCACCCCGGCCGAACACGCCTCCCTGATGGGCGGCGCGGCGGCCGGGCTCCTCGCCGAGACCAAGAGGGGGCTCCTGTGAAGACCCTGCAATGGCACGCCCCCTACGACGTACGGGTCGTCGACGCCCCCGTCCCCACCCTGACCGCCCCGGGCGACGCCCTCGTCCGGGTGGTCCGGTCCGCCGTCTGCGGCACCGACCTGCACCCCTACCGCGGTGAGATCCCCGGCTTCACCCCCGGAACCGTCACCGGCCACGAGTTCACCGGCGTGGTCGAGGAGACCGGCCCCGCGGTGCGCGGCTTCCGCCCGGGCGACCGCGTGGTGGCCTCCGACGTGATCGCCTGCGGCGGCTGCTGGTACTGCCTGCGCGGCTGGCACTACCAGTGCGCCGAGGTCGGCCTGTTCGGCTACGACACCGTGGTCGGCAGCACCGCGGTGGCCGGCGGCCACGCCGAGTACGTCCGGGTCCCGTTCGCCGACACCGTGCTGTCCGCGATCCCCGACGAGGTCTCCGACGAACAGGCCCTGTTCGTCGGGGACATCCTCGCCACCGGCTACGCCGCCGCCGACCGCGCCGGGATCCGGCCCGGCGACGTGGTCGCCGTGGTCGGCTGCGGCCCGGTCGGCCTGATGGCCCTCAAGGCCGCCCAACTGATGGGCGCGGCACAGGTTCTGGCGATCGACCCGGCCGAGAGCCGGCGGGCGGCCGCCGCGGCCCAGGGCGCGGTGCCGCTGGACACCGGCGACGACCTCGCCGAGCGGGTCCGCGCGCTGACCGAGGGGCGCGGAGCCGACGTCGCCCTGGAGGCCGTCGGCGTGGACGCCTCCCTGCGCAGCGCGCTGGAGATCGTCCGGCCGCTGGGCACCGTGTGCGCCGTGGGCGCGCACGCCTCGGAGGCCATGCCGATGCCCACCGGCCTCGCCTTCGGCAAGGAACTCACCCTCCGGTTCGCCGTCGGGGATCCGATCAGCTCCCGCGACGGGCTGATGCGGCTGATCCGCACCGGACGCATCGACCCGACGTTCCTGATCTCCCACCGGCTCCCGCTCGCCGAGGCCGTGGAGGGCTTCAAGCTGTTCGACGCCGGCCACGCCACGAAGGTGGTCCTCGTCCCGTGAACGCCCTCCACCTCCCCGCGGACGGGCCGGCCACCCTCCCCGCCCTGCTGGCGGAACGGGTCCGCCGCACGCCCGACGCCCCCGCCCTCGACTGCGGCGGCGCCCGGCTCAGCTACCGCGAACTGGACCGGCGCGCCGGGCTGCTGGCCCGCCGGCTGCGCGGCGCGGGCGTCGGCCCGGACGTCCCGGTCGGCATCCACCTGCACCGCTCGGTGGAGCTCGCCGTCGCCCTGCTCGCCGTCCTGAAGGCCGGCGGCGCGTGCGTGCCGCTGGACCCGGGGTACCCGGCCGAGCGGCTCGCCTTCGTCCTCGGCGACGTCGGCGCCCCGGTCCTGCTCACCACCGCGGGCCTCGCCGACCGGCTCCCCGGGCACACCGCCCGCGTCCTGCTGGTCGACGGGCCCGCCGAGGGCCCGGCCGAGGAGGCCGGCGAGGGCCCGGCCGAGCCCGGACTCCACCCCGAGCACCTGGGCTGGATCGCGTACACCTCCGGCTCCACCGGCCGCCCCAAGGGCGTCCCGCTGGGCCAGGCCGCGCTGGCCGCGCTGGCCCTCGGCATCGCCGACCGGCTGGAGCTGACCCCGGCCGACCGGGTCCTGCAGTTCGCCTCCATCGGCTTCTCGGTGGCGGCCGAGGAGGTCCTGTCCACCTGGGCCGCCGGCGCCTGCCTGGTCATGGACCCGGCCGAGGAACTCGCCGACAGCGCCCGGCTGCTCGCCCTGATCGAGCGCGAACGCGTCTCGGTGCTCCAGCTGACGCCGTCCTACTGGTACGAGTGGCTGCGCGAGCTCGACCGCGGGCAGGGGCCGGTCGCCCCGCCCTCGCTGCGGCTGCTCGTCGTCGGCAGCGAACCCGTCGCCGTCGACCGGGTCGCCGACTGGTGCGCCACCGGGGTCCGCCTGGTCCAGGAGTACGGCGCCACCGAGGCCACCGTCTCCCAGCTGCTGCACGAGACCGCGGCCGGCCCGCAGGAGATCCGCGGCTGGGACCGGCTGCCCATCGGCACCCCGCTGCCCGGGGTCCACGCCCACGTCCTCGACGAGCGGATGCGGCCGGTGCCCGACGGCGACCCGGGGGAGCTGTACCTCGGCGGCCCCGGGGTGTCCCGGGGCTACCTCGGCCTGCCCGCCCTGACCGCCGACCGGTTCCTGCCCGACCCCTTCACCGACCGGCCCGGCGGCCGGATGTACCGCACCCGCGACCTGGCCCGCCGACTGCCCGGCGGCGCCCTGGAGTTCCTCGGCCGGATCGACTACCAGCTCAACATCCGCGGCATCCGGATCGAGCCCGGCGAGGTCGAGAACGCCATCGGCCAGTTCCCCGGCGTCCTGGAGAGCGCCGTGCTCGCCCGGCCCGACGACACCGGCGCCGAGCAGCTCGTCGCCTGCGTGGTGTGGGCGGGGGCCCCGCAGGTCCGGGCCCTGCGCGCCCGGCTGCGCGAGGTGCTGCCGCCGGCCCTGGTGCCGGCCCGGTTCGCCGCCCTGGACGGACTGCCGCTGAACGCCAACGGCAAGGTGGACCGGCGCGCGCTGCGCACCCTGCAGCTCGACCTCGCCTCCGGCCGGTCGGACACCGGCGCGACCGCGCCGCGGACCCCGCTGGAGGCCGAGCTCACCGAGGTCTGGGAGGAGGTCCTCGGCACGGCACCGATCGCCGTGGACGACGACTTCTTCGAACTCGGCGGCGACTCGCTGACCGCCGTGCGGCTGGCCGCGGCCTGCCGCGCCCGGCTCGGCGCGGACGTCCGCCAGCGCACCCTGTTCCAGGCGCCCACGGTGGCCGCGCTCGCGGCGGAACTCGAACGCGCCGTCCCGCCGGCCGGGACGGCCGCCGCACCCGGTGCGGCCGGCGCGGAACCGGCCGGGCCCGCCCCGACCTCCTACGCCCAGCAGCAGATGTGGCTGCTGCACAAGCTCGCCCCCGGCTCACCCCGGTTCAACGAGCCGGTGGTGCTGCGGATCGCCGGACCGCTGGACCGGGCGGCGCTGCACACGGCGCTCGGCGGCCTGGTCGCCCGGCACGGCGCCCTGCGCACCGTGTTCGCCACCGAGGACGGCCTGCCCGTGCAGGTCCTGCGGGAGCCGTACCGGCCGGACCTCCCGCTGCTGGACCTGACCGGCCGCGGCGAGGAGGCGGTGGCCGGGGCGGTGGCCGGGCTGGTCCGCGAGCCGTTCGACCTGACCCGGGGCCCGCTGCTGCGGGCCACGCTGGTCCGCCGCGCGGCCGAGGACCACCTGCTGGTCCTGGTCCTGCACCACATCGTCTTCGACGGCCGCTCGATGGAGGTCCTGTTCGACGAGCTCGGCCCGCTGCACGCGGCCGCGGTGGCCGGCACCGACGCCGACCTGCCGGCCCCCGCCCCGGAGTACCGGGACTGGGCCCGCGAGCAGCGCCGGCAGGCCGCCGAGCAGGGCTGGGACGCGCAGCTGGCGTACTGGCGCAAGCAGCTCGCCGGCGCCCCGGAGACCACCCGGCTGCCGGTGGCCGCGGACGCTTCGGCGCCCGCCCCCGGCCGCGGCGCCGTGCACACCTTCGCGGTGCCCGCACCGCTCACCGCCCGGCTGCGGGAGCTCGCCGGCGCCGAGCGGGCCACCCTGTTCATGGTCCTGCTGAGCGCCTTCCAGGAGCAGGTCCACCGTGCCTCGGGCGCCCGCGACCTGGTCGTCGGCACCCTCACCTCGGGCCGGGACCGGCCCGAACTGGACGGCGTCGTCGGGATGTTCGTCAACACCCTGTGCCTGCGGACCGAGCTGGAGCCGCAGCGCTCCTTCCGCGATCTGCTCGCCCGGGTGCGCCGGACCGTGGGCGAGGCGCTGGCCCACCAGGACGTGCCCTTCGAGCGGGTCGTGGAGGAGCTGCGGCCCGCCCGCGGCCGCGGGCACAGCCTGTTCTTCCAGCTGATGTTCACCTTCGGCAGCACCCCCGCCCGGGGGCCCGAACTGCCGGGGACGGTCACCACGGTGGTGCCCTGCGACACCGGCACCGCGAAGTTCGACCTCAGCCTCGCGCTGGACGAGGACGGCGCGGGCGGCCTCACCGGCCGGCTGGAGCACGACCTCCACCGGCTCGGCCCGGACGCCGCCCGGGACTTCGCGGACGGCTACCTCGCCCTGCTGGAGCGGGTCGTGGCCGACCCCGGCCACCGGGTGGGTGCCGGATGACCCGCACCGCGCCGCCGTCAGGCCTGCGCGCCGTCCGCGCCGGGCAGCCGGCGGGCCACCTCGGCCAGCAGCGCCCGCTCGTGCTCGCGCAGGTAGAAGTGGCCGCCGGGGTACGTCAGCACCTCGTGCCCGGCGTTCGTGACCTCGGCCCAGCTGTCCAGCTCGGCCACCGGGCAGGCCGGGTCCTGCTGCCCGCCGAACACGGTGACCGGCACGTCCAGCAGCTCGGTGGGCGCGGCCGGCTGGTAGCGGTCCAGCATCGTGTAGTCGGCGCGCAGCGACGGCATCAGCAGGTCCCGCATGTCCGGGTGCTCGTAGACGTCGGCGTCGCTGCCGGACAGCGCCCGGACCACGGCGATCAGCGAGGCGTCGTCCAGGCCGGGCCGGCGCCGGCCGCCGTAGCCCACGTGCGGTGCGCCGCGGCCCGACACCAGCAGCCGCGCCACCCGCTGGCCGCCGTCCCGCTGCAGGTTGCGGGCGACCTCGTAGGCGACCGCCGAGCCCATGCTGTGCCCGAACAGCACCAGCGGCAGGCCGGTGTGGGCCTTGAGGGCCCGCGTCGCGGCGTCGGCCAGCTCCGGCAGCGACTCGAAGCAGGGCTCGGCTATCCGGTTCTGCCGTCCCGGGTACTGCACGGCCAGCACCTCGACGCCGTCCGGCAGTTGCCGCGGCCAGTCCAGGTAGCTGGTCGCGGAGCCGCCCGCGTGCGGGAAGCACACCAGCCGCACCCGGGCGCCGTCGACCGGATAGCGCCGCAGCCAGGGATCGGAGTTGTCCACCTTCGGACGCCGTGCCTCGACCATGACCGCCCCGTTCCGGCCCGCGCCCCGCAGCCCCCGGTGGGCGGGAGGACAGCCGGCCACTTGATCAACGGCGTCACCCTACCAACCGGCGACGTCCCGCCGACCGGTGACCTTCGCCCCGAGCCGACCTGGAGCACCGCATGACCACGGCCCCGACCGACAACCCGACACCCTGCACGGTGATCGACCAGAAGCGCCTGTACGACCTCTACACGAGCGTCCCGACGGCGGCCGAGTACCAGGAGATGGTCGGGATGGAGGAGCGCTGGATCGGGGCGATCGCCGAGGGCCACCGCCGTACCGCCCCCGGGTTCGCCTCGCACACCGAACTCCTGCGGGAGCTGTCCGGCTTCCTGGCCCGGGAGGGCGCGGTGGCCTCCGACAGCCACCGTTTCCTCGCCGAGGAGGCGACGATCGACCAGTTCCGGGTGGTGGTATCGGAGTTCGCGATGGACGGGCTCACCGAGTCGCTCAACCTGCTGCCGGTGGTCCCGCGGCTGCCCTACAAGGCCGGCATGGCCGTCTTCCGCGTGATGGTGGACGAACTCGGCTGCGGCAACGACGACCAGGCGCACTCGGAGCTGTACCGCGAGCTGCTGCGCGAACTGGACCTGCCCACCGAGGTGGAGGCGTACCGGGCCGGCTCCAGCCCGCAGAGCCATGCCTACGTCAACATGTTCCACTGGCTGGCCTCGCGGGCGGACACCCCGGAGTACTTCCTCGGCGGCTACGCCTACTTCGAGGCCAGCGTGCTCTACGGCTTCCGCAGCTTCGCGCAGGCCGCCCGGCGGCTCGGCCTGAAGTCGGGGAAGTACTACACCGAGCACCTCTACATCGACACCTACCACAGCAAGCAGATGCGGGTGGCGATCCGGGAGACGCAGACGGCGCAGGGCCTGGACCTCGCCAAGGTGTGGGCCGGCGTCGAGCTGACCAGCGCCGTCGTCGGCGACGCGACCGAGACGGCGATCGCCCTGGCCCGGGAGGCGGGACGCGCATGACCGTGACCGTCACCGACGACACCCCGGACACCCCGGACACCCCGGGAACCCCGATCACCGCGGACGCGGTGGCGGACCGGCCGGAGCAGGAGGCCGCGCAGGACCCCCGGGTCCAGCAGGTCAGCGAGCGGCTGATCCTCGTCGAGGCGGGCGGCCGGCGGCTGATCACCGACGCCGCCTGCCCGCACCGCAAGGGCCTGATGCGCTACGGCCACCTGGACGCCGACCGGATGCTGATCCGCTGCCCGCTCCACCACTCCGCCTTCGACCTCCGGGACGGCGGGCGCCGGGTCGCCGGCCCGGCCTGCGCCGCGCTGCGGATCCTCGCGGAGCTGCCCGAGGGCGCACCGGTGCCCCCGGAGTCCGAGCTGCGCCGCCTGGAGGGCCGGCTCGATGCGGCGGACTGACCCCGGCCGCGCGGCGGCGGGGGGGGGGGGGGGGGGGGCGCCCCGGGGGGGGGCCCCCCCCGCCCCCCGCCCACCCCGGCGGGGGGCGGCCCGGCGTGGGAGGCCGAGGCCGCCCGCGGCCCCGCCC